>NZ_JBEXHW010000001.1:252371-430590 GCF_040608235.1 Streptomyces sp. NPDC005202
GCCGTTGGTGGTGCTCCCTGAGCCAATAGGTGGTGCACGTGGGCCGTTGGTGGTGCACCTGAGTCATAGGTGGTGCACGTGGGCCGTTGGTGGTGCTCCCTGAGCCAATAGGTGGTGCACGTGGGCCGTTGGTGGTGCACCTGAGTCATAGGTGGTGCACGTGGGCCGTTGGTGGTGCACCTGAGTCATAGGTGGTGCACGTGAGCCGTCCTGCCCAGCTGCGCCCACCCCGCGCGGGTCGCAGCCGGCCCCGGCCGGTCAACCCCGGTTCAGCATCCGCCGCAGCAAATCGCGCAACGCCAGCCGCTCCTCGTCGGACAGCCCGGCCAGCGGCTCGCGCGCAAAGCGCAACCCCTCGCGCAGCTCCCGAGCCACGCGCTGCCCCTCCTCCGTCGCCGCCGCCAGCTTCACCCGCCGGTCCGCGGAGTCCGGCCGCCGCTCCACCAGCCCCCGCGCCTCCAGCCGGTCCACGATCCCGGTCACGTTGGACGGCTCGCACTTCAGCTTCTGGGCCAGTTTCCGCATCGGCAACGGCTCCAGTGACAGCAGACTCAGCAGCCGCGCCTGCGCCCCGGTCAGCGCGTGCTCCCCGGCCGCGGTCTCGTAGTCCTCGTAGAACCGGGCCACGACGTCCCCGATGAGCTCGACGACCTCCATGGTCAGCGCGTCGGGGCGGCGGGTGTTGTGTGGAGTGGCCATGGTCTCCAGCGTACCCCTTTACTTGACATCCTGAAATATTCAGGAGCATAATTATTTCAGGTACTGAAATACTCGCCGCCCACACGGAGGAAAGGCGCCACCATGTCCGACACCCCCACCCTCCCCGCCGTCAGTCGTGAATGGCACCTGCTCAGCCGCCCGGTCGGCTGGCCGAAGCCCGAGAACTTCGCCCTGGTCGAGGCGGGGGTCCCGCAGCCGCGCGAGGGCCAGGTCCTCGTACGCAACGAGTACCTCTCCGTCGACCCGTACATGCGCGGCCGGATGAGTGCGGCGAAGTCGTACGTGGCGCCGTACGAGCTGAACAAGCCCATGCAGGGCGGCGCGGTCGGCGAGGTCGTCGCCTCCAACGCCGAGGGCATCGCCGTCGGCGACCACGTCCTGCACTTCGGCGGCTGGCGCGAGTACGCCGCCGTGGACGCCCAGCACGCCGTCAAGGTCGACCCCGAGGCCGCGCCCCTGTCGGCGTACCTCGGCGTGCTCGGCATGACCGGCCTGACCGCCTACGCGGGCCTGCTGCGCACCGCCTCCTTCAAGGAGGGCGACATCGTCTTCGTCTCGGGCGCGGCGGGCGCCGTCGGCAGCCAGGTCGGGCAGATCGCCAAGCTCAAGGGCGCCTCGCGCGTGATCGGCTCGGCCGGCTCCGACGAGAAGGTCAAGCTGCTGATCGAGGAGTACGGCTTCGACGCCGCCTTCAACTACAAGAACGGCCCCGTGAGCGAGCAGCTGCGCGCCGCCGCTCCCGACGGCATCGACGTCTACTTCGACAACGTCGGCGGCGACCACCTCGAGGCCGCCATCGGCTCCCTGAACCGGGGCGGCCGGATCGCCATCTGCGGCATGATCTCGGTCTACAACAACACCGAGCCCGCCCCCGGACCGAGGAACCTCTCCCGCCTGATCCAAACCCGTGGCCGCATCGAGGGCTTCCTCGTCGGGGACCACTACGATCTGCAGCCCCAGTTCGTCCAGGAGGTCGGCCCGTGGGTGCGCTCCGGGCAGCTGAAGTACCGGGAGACCGTCGTCGAGGGCGTCGAGAACACCCTGGAGGCCTTCCTCGGCGTGCTGCGTGGCGACAACACCGGGAAGATGATCGTCAAGCTCTGACCGGATCGCAGGGGCTGTTGCCGGGTTTCCGGTACGCGGTAACTTCTTTCCGAAACCACCGCGATCGTGGGCGCGAGTCGCGGCGGACCGAGGAGGAACGCACCGTATGCCCATCCAGCAGTCCGACGTCCTGTACACCGCCGTCGCCACCGCCGAGAACGGCCGCGACGGCCGGGTCGCCACCGACGACGGCAAGCTCGACGTCGTCGTGAACCCGCCCAAGGAGATGGGCGGCAGCGGCGCCGGCACCAACCCGGAGCAACTGTTCGCCGCCGGGTACAGCGCCTGCTTCCAGGGCGCCCTCGGCGTCGTCGCCCGCCAGGAGGGCGCCGACATCTCCGGCTCGACCGTCACCGCGAAGGTCGGCATCGGCAAGAACGAGGACGGGTTCGGGATCATCGTCGAGATCTCGGCCCACATCCCGAACGTCGACGACCGGACCGCGAAGAGCCTGGTCGAGAAGGCGCACCAGGTGTGCCCCTACTCGAAGGCCACCCGCGGCGACATCACCGTGACGCTGGCCTGACCCGGTCGTTGCGTACGCAGGAGGCCGCACCCTTGGACGTGGGGTGCGGCCTCCGCCCGTGCCGGGCCGACGCTCGTACCGTGGCCGTGGCCGTGGCCGTGGCCGTGGCCGTGGCCGTGGCCCGTGCCGGGGCCCACACTCGTACCGGGGCTGTCGCCCGTGCCGGGCCGTCGCTTGTGCCGGCGCCGTGGCCGTGCCGGCGCCGGGGCCCGTCCGTACGTCAGCTCGCCAGCGCCGCCTTGTGCACCGCCCGTACCAGCCGGTCGTTCTCCGGCGCCGCCCCGCCCGGGAAGGCGAACCGGCGCCGGGTGTAGCCGTAGGCGAGGCCGCTGCGCGGGTCGGCGAAGGCCTGGGAGCCGGCCGCGCCGCTGTGCCCGATCGTCCCGGCACCCAGGAACGGATGCCAGGTGTCCGCGGTCGCCTGGAAGCCCAGCCCGTACGACTTGTGGCCCCGGGCCACCAGGTCGTACCCGGCGGAGTGGAACTGGCCGAACTCCGCCACCGTGTCCGGCTTGAGCAGCGGCGCCTTCCCGTCGACCTCACTGATCGCCGCCGCGTACAGCCCGGCGAGCCCGCGCGCCGAGGCGACCCCGCCGACCGAGGCCGGCCCCTTGGCGCGGACCACGCGCTCGTTCGGCAGGGTCTCCAGGTCGGTCGGTTCGACGCCGTGGCGGTTGAAGGCGATGGAGGCGAGGGTGTGCGGGCCGCTGGGCAGCGCGTCCAGGAGCACCTGCTGCTCGGGGGTCGGCGCCATTGGCTGCGCGGTGCGGAAGCGGGGCTCCTGGGAGGCGGGCAGCCCGAGGAAGAAGTCCAGGCCGTAGGGGGCGCGGACCCGCTCCTCGTGCAGTTCCTGGATCGTCCGGCCGGTGGCGCGCCGTACGATCTCGCCGGTGAGGGCGCCGATGACGAGGGCGTGGTAGCCGAAGGCGGTGCCGGGGCGCCAGAACGGCCGCTGGTCGGCGAGGCGTTCGGCGATCGCCCGGTCGTCTGCCAGCTCGGCGAGCGTGAAACCGGTGTCGGTTCCGACCAGGCCGGCCCGGTGCGCGAGCAGGTCGCGCAGAGTCACCGCGCCCTTGCCCTCGGCCGCGAACTCCGGCCAGTAGTAGGTCACTTTGCGGTCCAGTTCCAGTGTGCCGTCCTGCACCAGCAGGGCGACCACGAGGTGGGCGGCGCCCTTCGTCGAGGAGTACACCCCGTACAGGGACGAGCCGTCGTCGTCCGCCCCGGCCCACAGGTCGACCACCGGCCGGCCGTGGACGTATGCGCACAACTGCCCCTCGTAGTCGGGCCGTTCCTCCGCGACGATCGCGGCGAACTCCTCGCGCACCGGCTCGTAGCCGTCGGCGACGGTGCCGTGGATCTCCTGGGTCATCCGCTCTCCTCAACCTGACCGCTGCTCGCTGGTCACACTGTGAACAAGGCTCGTGCGATCTGCGGGAATTCCCTCATCGGATGATCCTGGAGCATGCCGTCCGCCGGGGAGTTCCGCAGATCGGTACGGCAAGGTGCACCCGTTCGACTCAACCGCGCCGAGAGTGCGTTGCCGTCACCGATGTCCCGGATGGCGCATGCCGGGAGGGCCGAAGCGGGCATGCTGGGTGCGGGCGCCGGTGCGAGGAGGGCCGGCAAGCCGGGACCGGCACCGGGTGCGCGTGTGGCGAGGAGAGGGCCCATGGCGACGATTCCTTCGCTCCCCAGCAGGGACGACGTGCTGCGCATAGCACGCAACACGACCGACATCACCGGCCAACTCCTCGACACGGCCGGGAACATCACCAGGATCGCGCTCAACACCTTCGACCCGTGGGACGGTTCGGGCGCCGAGGTGCTGCGGGTGCTGCGGGTGCTGCGCCGGACGACGGCGGAGCTGGCGGAGGCCAGCGCCTCACCCCAGGCCCAGGAGGCCTTCTACCGCATCGTCGACACGCTCACCCGGCTCGGCACCAGCGGGGCGCCGCTGGCCGTGCACCCGGTGAGCCGGCCCGCGCAGGCGCTGCTGACGGCGCTCGGTGACAGCCTGCTGCCGGTGCTGGACGCGGTGGAACCGGCGATCGAGGAGTTCGCGGCGGTGCTCGGCGAACTGGTCGAGGCGATGTCGCCGCTGCTACCCGCGGCGGCCGGCCTGGCCGCGGGCACCCTGCTGGCTTTCGCCCCGGTGCTCCGTGCCGCGGCCGAGGTGCTGCGCGACTCGACCTCCGAACTGCGTCGCATCGCCGACGCGTTGACGGCGGCACTGGCGCCGCTGCTGCCCCTCCAGGTAGCGCTGGCGGAACGCGCGGCGGCCGCCGGCGCCAACGTGGTCCGCGTCGCCCTGCCGCCCGTGGCCGACCTGACGGAGGCAGCGGCGGCGATGACGAAGGCGGCCCGCCCGGTCCTGCTGGCCGGAGAGGAACTGCTGGTGGCCGGACTGGAACAACTCCAGCCCCTGCTCCTGGCCACGGCCTCGCGCGCGGGCCGCGTGGCGAGGACGGCGGCGATCAGGGTGTCGGCGGCGGTGAGTCCGGCGGCGGAGCAGGGGGTTGTGGTCGCCGTGACGCCGACATGACACCGCCGGATACAGTTCCCCCATGCGCGGTCTTGGGCTGGGTTTCGGCTATCTCCTGAAGGGCCAACGCTGGATGGCCCGGCACGGCAGGTCGTACGGCTTCGGCCTGCTCCCCGGGCTGATCACCCTCGTCCTGTACGCGGCGGCGCTGACCGCCCTCGCCCTGTGGGGCGAAGACCTCGTCACCTGGGCCACGCCCTTCGCCGACGACTGGCCGAGCCCCTGGGGCGGCCTCTTCCGCGGCTTCCTCACCGCCGTCCTCTTCGCGCTCGCCCTCCTCCTCGCCGTCCTCACCTTCACCGCGGTCACCCTCCTGATAGGCCAGCCCTTCTACGAGAACCTCTCCGAGGAGGTCGACCGCGATGTGTCCCCCGACGGCTCGGCACCGGAGTCCGGCCTTCCGCTCTGGCGCGAGCTGTGGATCTCGGCCCGCGACAGCCTCCGTGTCGTCGTCCGCGCCGTACTGTGGGGCATCCTCCTGTTCGCCCTCGGCTTCCTCCCGTTCGTCGGCCAGACGGTCGTCCCCGTGATCGGCTTCTTCGCCACGGGATTCTTCCTCACCGAGGAACTCACCGCCGTCGCCCTCCAGCGCCGCGGCATCGAACTCCGCGCCCGCCTCGCCCTCCTCCGCTCCCGCAAAACCCTCGTCTGGGGCTTCGGCACCCCCTTGGCCCTGGCCTACCTGATCCCGTTCGTCGCGGTCTTCCTGATGCCGGGCGCGGTCGCGGGCGCGACACTGCTGGCCCGCGACCTGCTGGACGAGGAGACGGTCACCTCGACACCGCAGTCACCGCCACCGTCAGAATCGCCCGCACCTGCGCGATGATGTCCAGCCGGTTCCGCACGAAATCCGGGTCCGTGACCGTGCCCGTCGCCGGGTCGGTGTTGCCGGTCCCGAACTGCAGCACCGGCGTGTGCACATGGCCGCCCGGCAGCGTGCCGTGCAGGCCCAGGCGGTCCCTGAGGAGGGTCGCGCGGTAGGCGATCTCGTTGGAGAGGTAGTTGCCGCCGCCTCCGGCGCGGGCCGTCGAGCCGGGGGTCGGGCCGTCCGGTCGTACGACGGGATCGGTGCCTCCCGCCGGGATCTCGGTCACTTCCGTGTGGTCGTACACGGGGAAGCGCCCGGTGTGTGCGGCCACGATGTCCTGGTACGGCAGGGTCGTCGTCGTCCACTGCGGCTGCGAGGCCGGGTCGGTGACCGGGACGGACTCGGTCCTGCTGACGTTCTCGTTGTCGGGGAAGCCTCCGCGCCACGCCCCGTTGGTGCGCTCGACGTCGAACCGCCCGACCCGGCCCTGGCTCACGGTGGTGAACAGGTCCACCTTCGGCAGGTACGGCCGCAGCGTCCGCTCCACCGTCCCGTCCGCGAAATCCCGCCAGCGCACCGGGAACACGGCGGTCTCGACCCGCGCCGGACCGTCCGCCGTCTCGATCACCGTGCCGTCGAGGGCGAGCGCGGTGGCCCCGGAGGGGTTGGAGATCCGGATGTCCCGGTCCAGCGTGAACGGGTCGAAGCCGGTGACCAGGATCCGCTTCACGCCCTTGTCGTGCGGGTAGCGGATGTCACTCTGGCCGCGCGATGTCCGCTCCAACTCGTCGATCAGCGAAGCCCGTTGTGTCTCCGAACTCCGGCTCCCAGGTCCGCACCTCCCGCGTCATCCCCAGCCGCGCCCAGTACAGCGGCCGGTCGTCGTCCCGGCTGATGCCCTCGCCTGCCGGCCCGCGCCCCTGGGCCCGGTCGACCGCCCGCCGCCACAGCGCGGCTGCGTCGCGTACGACGACGCGGCGGGCCTGCGCGTAGGAGTGGACGCGCGCCAGGTCACGGGCGAACCCGGAGGCCGCCGAGTCGAATCCGGAGCGCCTGAGGATCTCCTGGGGGACGGCCTGGTCGAGCCGCTGTTCCTCGACGGTCGGCGCGGGAGCCGGATCGGCGGCGGCCGCGGTCGCCGTGGGAGTCGAGAGGCCCGCCATCAGGGCCAGGCCGAGAACGCCGATCCGAACGCGTAGGGGGTTCAAGGGGCTTCGGGTCCTTCCGTCGCCGTGGGGTGCGTACTGCCGGACGGGCGCAGTATCACGTGACAGAAGTGACGTACGCCACGGTGCGTGGCTCAGATGAGGGTCGTCGAGGCCCCTTCGGGAACCCGCGCCGCCGCCTCCCGCAGCACGCCGAGGAACGCCTCGGCGGCCGGTGGCATCGACCGCCCGCGTACCGCACGCCGCGTACACCGCACGCGCCGGGGCGCCCTCGTCGCGCACCGGCAGCAGGACGACGTCCGGGCGTACGGACCCGGCGGCCGGCGCCGGGACCAGGGTCACGCCGAGCCCGGCGGCGACGTACCCCTGCTTGGCGGTCCACTCGTCGGGACGGCCTTGCTTGACGGGCCGTCAGGTCACGTCCCAGCCCAGCAGTCGCACGAAGTCCTGGAACGCCCCGGGCATGTCGACCGACTCGGGGTCCCAGGAGCCACTGGTACTGCAGGCTGTTTGTGAAGGGTTCGTACGAGGTTGCCGCGGGCCGCTCGATCGCCGACTGCCGTGTCACCACGGCGATTAACGTCTGATCCGGGACGCGTCTCCCCACGAGCAGCCCCGGTCCGGGACCTGACCCTGGACCGGGGCTAGTGGCCTCGGAGGCGGATGTGGCAGACTCCCGGCCCGGAAACGCCGGAACACGCCGGTTCGGGGGGCGACGCACATGTATCCGGGTCAGCAGCAGCCGGGGCCGTACGGGCAGCAGGGGCCGTACCAGCAGGGGCCGTACCCGCCGCAGCAGCCGTACCAGCAGGGGCCGTACCAGGGACAGCCGCCCTCGTACCCGCCTCCGCAGCAGCCGTACCAGCCCTACCCTCCCCCAGCAGCCGCACGTCCCTCAACAGAACCTCGGTGAGGGCCGCATGCGGCTCGACCCGAACCTCACCCCGGACCAGCGGGCGCTGGTGCTGAAGATCCAGCAGAAGGCGAAGATCCTGGCGTACGGCTTCGTGCTCGGCGTGCCGCTCACCTTCGGCGGCGCGCACTACGGCATCACGCGCAGCCCGATCGGCTTCGCCGGTACGGCCGTCGGGCTGGTCCTGGTGGTCGTGGGCGGGCTCGCGCTGGCCCAGATGCAGGCCCTCAAGCGGCAGCTGCGCCTGATCACCCCGGACGCCTGGCGCTCCCCGGCTGCGCACCTGCCCGGCGCCCGCAAGGCCGCCACGCAGGCCGCGTACATCAACGGGCTCCTGGTCCTGCTGTCCTTCGCCGCCACGGGCTACCTGCTGGTGAAGGGCGCCGGCTGGGGCGCGTACGGCAACTCCTTCGGCTTCGGCGCCCTGATGCTCAGCGCCTCCGTCCCGTTCGGCATGGGCATCGCCGCCGCGAGCACGATCCCGCAGCTGCTCCAGGTGATTCCGGCCGGCGCCAAGGTCGGCCGGAGTCTGTACTCGATCATCTTCGTGCTGGCCACCACCGTGACCGGTGAGGGCATCAAGGGCGGCGAACTCCCACCGACCGTCGTCGGCGGTGCGGTCCTGCTGGTCTGCGCGGGCGCGATGGCCCTGCTCGGCAAGGCGGCCGCGCGGATGCGCGGCGAGAGCGGCTAGCGCGCCGAGAAGCCGTACACCGTCTCCGACCGGAACACCTCGCCCGGCCGCAGCTCGGTGCTCGGGAACTCCGGCCGGTTGGGGGAGTCCGGGAAGTGCTGGATCTCCAGGGCGAGCCCGCCGCCGGGTGCGAAGGGGTCGGTGAGGTGGTCCGCGGTGTACACCTGGATGCCGGGCTCGGTGGTGGCCACGGTCAGCACCCGCCCCGACGCCGGGTCGTGCAGCTCGGCGATCTCCACGGGCGTGTCCGTGACGCCCTTGTCGAGGACGAAGTTGTGGTCGTAACCGGAGCCGACCTTGCGCGGCTGCCGGAAGTCGAAGCGTGTCCCCGCCACGTCCTCCAGGGCACCGGTCGGGATCAGGTCCGCGTCGACCGGCGTGTACCGGGAGGCGGCGAGCCGCAGTTCGTGGCCGCCGGCGTCGCCCGAGCCGCTCAGGTTCCAGTACGTGTAATTGGTCAGGTTGATGACGGTCGGCGCGTCCGTGACCGCCTCGTAGGCGATGCGCAGCGCGCCCGTCTCGTCCAGCGTGCAGGTCGCGGTGGCCTTCAGCCGGCCGGGGAAGCCCTCCTCGCCGTGCGGGCTGACCCGGGTCAGGCGCACGCCGTGCTCGACCGGCGTCACGTCCCACACGCGCCGGTCGAAGCCGCACTCGCCGCCGTGCAGCGAGTTGGGCCCGTTGTTCTGCGCGAGAGCGTACGTCCGGCCGTCCAGCGGGAAGCGGGCGCCGGCGATCCGGTTGGCGTACCGGCCGATCAGGGCACCGAGGTACGGCTCGGGGTTGCCCAGGTAGCCGGCGAGGTCCGGGAAGCCCAGCACGACGTCCGCCGTGCCCCCGTCCCGGTCCGGGACCTCGACCGACTGCACGATCCCGCCGTACGACAGCACCCGTACCCGCACCCCGCCCCGCTCCAGCGTCCAGCGATGGACCGGGGTGCCGTCGGAAAGTGTGCCGGTCACGTCTCCGGGTCCTTCGCCGTGACGGTGCGGTAGGCGATCTCGGCGAGCCGCGCCTGGCCGTTGCGGCTGGGATGGAACCAGTCCCACTGACTGAGCTGATCCGTGCCGAAGCGGTAGTCGTAGACCGCGTTGTTGTCGAAGCGGCACCGGCGGTCCTTCGCGCAGACCTCCTTCAGCACCTCGTTGTACGCCTCCACCCGGGCCTGCACCTCGTCGCGCCGCTCGTTCGCCGCCGCGTCGAGCGCGTCCGCGTCGCCCAGCATCGACGGGCAGATGCCCAGCTTCCACACCTGCTTGCCCAGCGGGTTCGTACGGCCCTCGGACCACAGCCGCTTCAGGTTGGGCACGCTGGAGACGTACACCTGCGTCTTCGGCAGCGCCTGGCGCAGGGCGTCCATCGCGTCCTGGAACTCGGCGCGGAAGTCCTCGACGGAGGTCATCGCGGCGGTGGAGGCGCGGCAGGCGTCGTTGGCGCCGACCATCACCGTCACCAGCTGCGGCTTCTTCAGCACGGCCTGGGCGATCTGCCCGGGCAGGTCGGCCATTCGGGCCCCGGTCACCGCGTAGTTCCAGCTGCGCTCCGCCGCGCCGGTCACCCCCAGCAGCCGTACGGCCAGGCTGTCGACCTTGGCGTCGCTGCCCGTGGCCCACGACACCTCGGGGCAGTCGGACAGCACCGTGCACGCGTCGAAGCCGCGGGTGATGGAGTCGCCGACCGCGGCGATCGAGTCCGGACTGCGGTCCCACGCCGGGGTCGGCGTCGGCGACGGACGGGACGCTCTCGCTCCGGCGTCCTGGGGACCGGAGCCGTTGCCACCGACGGCGTCGCACCCCGCGATGGCCAGCACGGCCGCCGTCAGGACGGCGACCCGGACCCGCGTACGGTGGCGTCGCTTCCGCATCCCCTGGTGATCCCCTCGGTCGTCGTGCAGTGCTTCGCCCCATAACAACGCGTGAGGGTTCCCGCCCCGGCCCGATGCAACGGCGCGCACCCGTACAAGCGTCCCCCTGGGTGAATGGCGGCGTTTCCTGCCCCCGGGACCGACGGTACGTCACACTCCTTGCGCCGTCGCACGATAGCCTCGCCATCAACGTGGCCGTCGCGCCACTGCCGTCCGCCAGCCTGCACAATGTCCCGCTCTGCCCGGAGGTCCCGGTGACGACACGTGGAGTTCTGTACGTGCACTCCGCGCCGCGCGCGCTGTGCCCGCACGTCGAGTGGGCCGTCGCCGGGGTGCTCGGTACGCGCGTCAACCTTGACTGGATCCGGCAGCCCGCCGCCCCCGGCACGTGGCGCTCGGAGTTCTCCTGGCAGGGGGAGGCAGGCACCGCCTCCCAACTCGCCTCCGCGCTGCGCGGCTGGCACCTGCTGCGCTTCGAGGTGACCGCCGAGCCCTGCCCCTCCGCCGAGGGGGAGCGCTACAGCTGCACCCCCGACCTCGGCATCTTCCACGCCGTCACCGGCATCCACGGCGACATCCTCATCCCCGAGGACCGGCTGCGCGCCGCCCTGGTCCGCTCCCAACGTGGCGAGACCGATCTGGAGGCCGAACTCGCCAAACTCCTTGGCAAGCCGTGGGACGACGAACTGGAGCCGTTCCGGTACGCGGGTGAGGGCGCGCCGGTGCGCTGGCTGCACCAGGTGGTCTGACGGACCGTCGAACACCACGAAGGGCCCCACCAGCCGGTGGGGCCCTTCGTCACGTACGTACCGGTGATGCTCAGACCGAGCGGAACGCCAGCACCACGTTGTGCCCGCCGAAGCCGAACGAGTCGTTCAGCGCGGCGATGCGGCCCTCGACGGGGAGCTTGCGCGCCTCGCCGCGGACGATGTCGGCGTTGGCCTCGGCCTCGGGGTCGATGTTCTCGACGTTGATGGTCGGCGGGGCCAGCCGGTGGTACAGGGCCAGCACGGTCGCCACGGACTCGACGCCGCCCGCGCCACCGAGCAGGTGACCGGTCATCGACTTGGTCGCGGAGACCGCCATGTGGTCGGCGTCATCGCCGAAAACCTTGCGCAGCGCCTTCAGCTCTGCAATGTCACCAGCCGGCGTCGAGGTGGCGTGCGCGTTGACGTGCACGATCTCGGCCGGGTTCAGGTCGGTGCGCTCCAGCAGGTTCTGCAGGGCGTGCGAGATGCCGCGGCCCTCGGGCTCCGGCTGCACGATGTCGTGGCTGTCGGCGGAGATGCCCTGGCCGACCGCCTCCGCGTAGACGCGGGCACCGCGCTTGGCGGCGTGCTCGGCGGACTCCAGGACGATCACGCCGGCGCCCTCGCCGAGGACGAAGCCGTCCCGGTCGACGTCGTAGGGACGCGAGGCACCCTGCGGGTTCTCGTTGTTCTTGGACATCGCCATCATGTTGCCGAACGCGGCGATGGGCAGCGGGTGGATCGCCGCCTCCGTGCCACCCGCGACGACGACGTCGGCGCGGCCGGTGCGGATCATCTCGATGGCGTAGCCGATGGCCTCGGCGCCCGACGCGCAGGCGGAGACCGGCGTGTGCACGCCCGCCCGGGCGCCCACGGCCAGACCCACGTTCGCGGAGGGGCTGTTCGGCATCAGCATGGGGACGGTGTGCGGGGAGACGCGGCGGACGCCCTTCTCCTTGAGCACGTCGTACTGGTCGAGCAGGGTCGTTACGCCGCCGATGCCGGAGGCGATGACGGCACCGAGCCGGTCCGGGTCGATGCTGCCGTCCTCCCCGGCCCTGGCGGTGAAGCCGGCGTCGGCCCAGGCCTCCTGGGCGGCGATCAGCGCGAACTGCGCGGAGCGGTCCAGGCGGCGCGCCTGCGGCCGCGGGATGACCTCGGTCGGTTCCACGGCGATCGGCGCGGCGATGCGGACGGCCTGCTCGGCGGCCCAGTCCTGTTCCAGGGCCTTGACGCCGGAACGTCCGGCGACCAGGCCCTCCCAGGTGGAGGCCGCGTCGCCACCCAGCGGTGTGGTTGCGCCGATACCGGTGACGACCACGGTGCGATTGGTCGGGCTCACGGGAATTCTTTCTCCAACGGATACGAGGATTCAGCGGCGCCACCGCCGGGTGGCGGGGCAGTGGCCCAGAGCGCCGACCGGTCGGCCGGGCCCGGGCCTCAGCCCAGGGATCGGTCGATCAGGCCTGGTGCTTGAGGATGTAGTCGGTCGCGTCGCCGACCGTCTTGAGGTTCTTGACGTCCTCGTCCGGGATCTTGACGTCGAAGCGCTCTTCGGCGGCGACGACGACCTCGACCATGGACAGCGAGTCGACGTCCAGGTCGTCGGTGAAGGACTTGTCCAGCTGGACGTCCTCAACCGGGATCCCGGCGATCTCGTTCACGATCTCCGCGAGACCGGCGACGATCTCTTCCTGAGTGGCGGCCATGTCGGCGCTCCTTCGTAGATATCCAGAGGGTGTGGCGCCCGCCGCGTCAGCGGCAGGTGTCTGCAGTTCCCGCACCGGACCGCATGATCCGGCACGGAGTGCCTAGGGGAGGGTAACGACCGTCGCGGCGTAGACGAGACCCGCCCCGAAGCCGATGACGAGCGCGGTGTCGCCGCTCTTCGCCTCGCCGGTCGCCAGGAGCCGCTCCATCGCGAGCGGGATCGAGGCGGCCGAGGTGTTGCCGGTGGTGCGGATGTCACGGGCGACCGTGACGTGCTCCGGCAGTTTCAGCGTCTTCACCATCGAGTCGATGATCCGCACATTGGCCTGGTGCGGGATGAAGACGTCCAGGTCGTCCGGGCTGATTCCGGCCGCGTCCAGCGCCTGCTGGGCGACCTTCGCCATCTCGAACACGGCCCAGCGGAACACCGCCTGGCCCTCCTGCGTGATCGCAGGGAACTTGACGTTGCCCTCGCTGTCCAGGGGCAGCGCGGACAGATCACCGACGCGGAACCGGTCCCACGGCACGGTCTGCTTGATCGTCTCCGCCTTGTCGCCCTCGGAGCCCCAGATGGTGGGGCCGATCGCGGGCTCCTGGGACGGGCCGACCACGACCGCGCCCGCGCCGTCGCCGAACAGGAAGGCCGTGGCCCGGTCCTCCAGGTCGGTCAGGTCGCTCAGCCGCTCGACGCCGATGACGAGGACGTACTCCGCGGAGCCCTCGACGATCATGCCCTTGGCAAGGGTGAGGCCGTAGCCGAAGCCTGCGCAGCCCGCGGAGATGTCGAAGGCGGCGGCCTTGTTGGTGCCCAGCTTGTCGGCGATCTCGGTGGCGATGGCCGGGGTCTGGCTGAAGTGCGAGACGGTCGAGACGACCACGGCGCCGATCTGCTCGGCGTCGATCCCGGCGTCCGCGATCGCCTTGCCGGAGGCCTCGATGGACATCGCCGCGATGGTCTCCTCCGGCGACGCCCAGTGCCGGGTCTCGATGCCGGAGCGCGAACGGATCCACTCGTCGGACGAGTCGATCTTCTCGAGGATCACCTCGTTGGGCACCACCCGCGTGGGCCGGTAACCGCCCACGCCGAGGATGCGCGCGTACGGGGCGCCCTTGCTGGGCTTGATCTTCGACATGATCGGTCGGCTCCTTAGGGCGTCAGGCGTGGGCGTGCTCGGCGACGAGCTCGCGGGCAGCGTCGAGGTCGTCGGGGGTCTTCAGCGCCAGCGTCCTGACGCCGGGCAGTGCGCGCTTGGCGAGACCGGTCAGCGTGCCGCCGGGGCACACCTCGAGGAGCGCGGTGGCGCCGAGCTCCTTGAAGGTCTCCATGCACAGGTCCCAGCGGACCGGGTTGGCCACCTGGCCGACCAGCCGCTCGATGATCTCGGCGCCGGAGGCGACGGCCCGGCCGTCCTTGTTGGAGACGTAGGGGACCTTGGGGTCGACGGGCGAGAGCCTCTTGGCGGCCTCGGCCAGCTGGTCGACCGCTGGGGCCATGTGGTGGGTGTGGAAGGCGCCGGCCACCTTCAGCGGGATGACCTTGCGCACGCCTTCGGGCTTGTTCTCGTTCAGCGCGGCGAGCTGCTCGACGGTGCCGGCGGCCACGATCTGGCCCGCGCCGTTGACGTTCGCCGGGGTCAGGCCCAGCTTCTCCAGGTGCGGGACGGTGACCTCGGGGTCGCCGCCCAGCAGCGCCGCCATGCCGGTCTTGGTGATCGCGGCGGCCTCGGCCATGGCCAGGCCCCGCTTGCGGACCAGGGTCAGCGCGGCGGTGTCGTCGAGGACACCCGCGAAGGAGGCGGCGGTGATCTCGCCGACGCTGTGGCCCGCGACCACGCCCGGCAGCATGCCCTTGCGTCGCTCACCACCCTCGACCGAGGCCCTTCGGGCCACCGTGTCGATTCCGAGTGCCGCGGCCGACAGGATCCCGGCGGCCACCAGCAGCGGCTGGGCCACCGCGGTGTCGCGGATCTCGTCCGCGTCGGCCTTGGTGCCGTAGTGGGCGAGGTCCAGTCCGATGGCGTCCGACCAGGCGGCGACACGGTCGGCGGCACCGGGCAGTTCGAGCCATGGAGTCAGGAAGCCGGGCGTCTGGGCGCCCTGGCCGGGAGCGACGAGTACGAGCACTCTCACACTCTCTCTTGGGGACGGCCACGGCCGCCCGTGGGGACAGGGACGAAGAACACGAGGGGGTTTTGTAGTCCCCCGACAAAAGCCTAGGCCTGGGGATCTCCATCGGCCAGACGGCCCAGGATCAGCGCGATCCGCAGCGTGAACGCGGATCGTACATCGGATGGCGACCAACCGGTGACGTCAGTCACACGTCGGAGCCGGTAGCGCACGGTGTTCGGGTGAACGAAGAGCATCCGCGCGGCGCCTTCGAGGCTGCTCGCCTGCTCCAGATAGACGCTGAGCGTCTCCAGGAGAGCGGACCCGGCCTCCTCCAGCGGTCTGTAGATCTCCTCCACCAACTGCTCGCGGGCACCCGGATCACCGGCGATGGCGCGCTCCGGCAGCAGATCGTCCGCCAGCACCGGCCGCGGTGCGTCCTGCCAGGCAGAACACGCCTTGAGCCCGGCCGCCGCGGCCTGCGCGGACCGGGTCGCGGCCAGTAGATCGGGCACGATCGGCCCGGCGACGACGGGCCCGGCCGCGAACGGCCCGATGAGCGACTTGGCGACGGCGAGCGGGTTGTCGCTGCCGCCGGCGATGACGACCAGCCGGTCCCCGAGCACCCCGGTGAGGACCTGTAGCTTGGCGTGCCGGGCAGCGCGGCGGATCGCCTCCACGGTCAGCTCGGAGTCACCGTCGGGGGCGGTTCCCAGCACCACGCACACGTGCTCCGGCGAGTTCCAGCCGAGGGCGGCGGCGCGTGAGACGGCACCCTCGTCGGCCTCGCCGCTGAGCACGGCGTTGACCACGAGGGACTCCAGCCGGGCATCCCAGGCACCGCGTGCCTCGGCGGCCTGGGCGTACACCTGGGCGGTGGCGAAGGCGATCTCACGGGCGTAGACCAGCAGCGCCTCCCGCAGCACCGACTCGTCCCCGGGTGCCGCCACCTCGTCGATGGCGGACTCCATGACCTCGATGGTGGTGCGCACCATCTCGACGGTCTGCCGCAGGGTGATGGCCCGGGTCAGCTCGCGGGGAGCCGTGCCGAAGACGTCGGTGGAGATGGCCTGCGGGGCGTCGGGGTGCCGGAACCACTCGGTGAAGGCGGCGATGCCCGCCTGGGCGACCAGCCCGATCCAGGACCGGTTCTCCGGGGGCATGGCCCGGTACCACGGCAGCGTCTCGTCCATGCGCGCGATGGCCTGGGCGGCGAGAGATCCTGACGACTTCTCCAGCCGCTTCAGGGTCGCGGCGTGCGGATGGATGCCGTGCGCTGCGGCTTCGGGCTTGCGGGATTCGGGTTCGGGCACGGGGACAAGACTGCCTTATCCGGACTCCAGTGCGTGCCGCCGGGTCACGGCTGCGCTCTGCGGCCGAGGTCTACGGTGGTGTCCGTGATGGACGTACGGCGCGCGGAAGAGCGCTACCGGGGCGGAGACCCGGCGGCCGGGATCGAGTCCTGGCACGCCTTCTCCTTCGGCCCGCACTACGACCCCGACAACCTCCGCTTCGGCGCGGTGATCGCCTGCAACGAGGAACGCCTCGCCCCCGGCGCCGGCTTCGACGAGCACCCGCACAGCCACACCGAGATCGTCACGTGGGTGGTCGAGGGCGAGCTGACCCACCGGGACTCGGCGGGCCACGAGACGGTGGTCCGCCCCGGCGACGTGCAGCGCCTGAGCGCGGCGGGCGGCGTCCGCCACGTGGAGCGCAACGACGGCACGGTCCCGCTGACCTTCGTGCAGATGTGGCTGGCCCCGCTGGAGCCCGGTGGCGACCCCTCCTACGAGATCGTCCACGGCATCGCCGACTCCACCCCGTACGCGGTCCCGGAGGCGGGCGCCATGCTCCACGTGCGCCGCCTCGCGGCGGGGGAGCGGACGGCGGTTCCGGACGCGGCGTACGTGTACGTCCACGTCGTACGCGGCCGAGTACGGCTGGACGGCGAGGCGTTGGGGCCGGGCGACGCGGCGCGGATCACCGGCGCCGAGGATATGGAAGCGGTGGGCGTGACGGACGCCGAGCTGCTGCTGTGGGAGATGCCGGAGGTGTCGGTCTAGCGCAGCTCCGCCAGCACCGCGTCCGTGAACGCCGGCCACGCGTCGATCGCCCACGGGCCGAACGCCCGGTCCGTCAGGGCCACGCAGGCCGCGCCTGTGCTGTTCCCGCCCGCCCGCCCGGCGTCCGGGTCGATCCACAGGAACGTACCGGACTGGCCGAAGTGGCCGAAGGTGCGCGGCGAGGACGAAGAACCCGTCCAGTGCGGCGACTTGGAGTTCCGGATCTCGAAGCCGAGCCCCCAGTCGTTGGGGTTCTGGTGCCCGTAGCCCGGCAGGACACCCTTGGTGCCGGGGAACTGGACCGTCATCGCCTCGGCGACCGTACGGGGGTCCAGCAGGCGCGGCGCCTGGACCTCGGCGGCGAAGCGGAGCAGGTCCTCGACCGTCGACATCCCGTCCTTCGCCGGGGAGCCGTCGAGCGTGGTCGCCGTCATCCCGAGCGGCTCCAGCACCGCCTGGCGCACGTAGTCGGCGAAGGGGATGTCCGTCGCCTTGGCGACATGGTCCCCGAGCTGTTCGAACCCGGCGTTGGAGTACAGCCGCCGCTCACCGGGCGGGGCGGTCACCCGGTGCTCGTCGAAGGCCAGGCCCGAGGTGTGCGCGAGCAGATGACGGACCGTCGCACCGGGCGGCCCGGCCGGCTCGTCGAGCTCGATCGCCCCCTCCTCGTACGCGACGAGGACCGCGTACGCCGCGAGCGGCTTGGTGACCGAGGCCAGCGGGAAACGCTGCCCGACCGGGCCGTGGGTTCCCAGGACCGTGCCGTCCGCGCGTACGACACCCGCCGCAGCGGTGGGAACCGGCCAGTTCTCGATCAACGCCAAGCTGTTCAACGACATGCCGTCGAGCCTATGCGCTCAGAGCTTCAGCTCCAGCAACGGGTCGGGCTTGGGCAGGAAGCCGAGGGAGGCGTACAGCGGCGCGGCCTCCGCCGACGCGGTGAGCTGGACGCGGTGGGCACCGCGCTCACGGAACCACTCCAGCAACGTATCCATGCACGCGCGCGCGTACCCGCGCCGGCCGTGCCCGGGTCGGTGGCCACACTGAAGACGTAGCCGACGATCCCGCGCGGATTGCCCGCCCGGCCGATCCGGTAGTCGATCGTTCCGGCCACCAGCGCGGCCAGCGCCCCCGGCCGCTCGGGATGATCCACGACGAACGCCACGAAGCCCCCGTCCGGCTCGGCCAGTCTGGCGCGCAGAGTGGGCAGGGACTCCGCGTGCCAGTCGGTGGAGGTGTCGGCTGCGAACATCGAGTCGATCATCACCTGGCGCAGCCGCAGTACTTCCTCGGCGTCCTCGGGCTCGGCACGTCGTACAAGACTCATGACCCGCACGCTAGCCATCACGCCTGTGCCGCGTCGCACGTATTTCTTACCGGTTCGGCTTGCTTGGAGTGCACTCCAAGGTCCTAGCGTGGGGGCATGACGGTGATGCAGACCACGGCCGCGGCCGTCGCGGAGACCGAGGAAGCGGCAGAACCAGCCACAGGCCGACCGGACATCTGCTCCGCCCCGCCCCGGCGGCACCCGCGTCCCGACGGGCAGGACAGCTACACGATCAGCGAGGTCGTCGCCTTCACCGGCCTGACGGCCCACACCCTGCGCTGGTACGAGCGGATCGGCCTGATGGCCCACGTCGACCGCTCGCACACCGGCCAGCGCCGCTACACCAACCGCGATCTGGACTGGCTCAACCTCGTCGGCAAGCTGCGGCTGACCGGCATGCCGGTCGCCGACATGGTCCGGTACGCGGAGCTGGTGCGCGCGGGCGAGAGTACGTACGGCGAGCGGTACGAGCTGCTCGAGGCGACCCGTCGGGACGTCCTGGCCCGGATCGCCGAACTGCAGGACACGCTTGCGGTACTGAACCGGAAGATCAGTTTCTACGCGGACGCCGGGCGCGGCAGCCCAGCGGAGAGGACGCGATGACGGACAGCAGGATCCCGGCGGTTCGGCTCGGCGACGGCGGCCCCGAGGTCGGTGTACAGGGCCTCGGCTGCATGGGCATGAGCTTCGCCTACGGCCCCTCGGACGCCGACGAGTCGCGGGCCACCCTGGAGCGGGCCCTGGAGCTGGGCGTGACGCTCTACGACACGGCGGACGCCTACGGCGCGGGGGAGAACGAGCGGTTCCTCTCGCCGTTCTTCAAGGCGCACCGGGACGAGGTCGTGATCGCCACCAAGTTCGCCCTGTCGATCCCGCCGGACGATCCGACGAAGCGGATCATCCGCAACGACCCGCCGTACATCCGGCAGGCCGTCGAGGCGAGCCTGAAGCGCCTGGACGTCGACGTCATCGACCTCTACTACATGCACCGCCGGGACGCGAACGTCCCGATCGAGGAGACCGTCGGGACCATGGCCGAGCTGGTGCGCGAGGGCAAGGTCAAGCACCTGGGGCTGAGCGAGGTCACGGCCGACGAGCTGCGGGCCGCGCACGCCGTGCACCCCATCGCCGCCGTGCAGTCGGAGTGGTCGCTGTTCAGCCGGGACATCGAGGCACGCGTCGTACCGGCGGCCCGCGAGCTGGGCGTGGCGCTGGTGCCGTACTCTCCGCTCGGCCGCGGTTTCCTCGCGGGCCTTTTCGCCAACGCCGAGAAGGACCTGACGGGCGACGACTTCCGCCGCACGATGCCCCGCTTCCAGGGCGAGAACGCCGCGTCCAACGCTGCGTTGCTGAAGCCGGTCCGCGCCGTCGCCGAGGCCCACGGCGCCTCACTCGCGCAGATCGCGCTGGCGTGGGTGCAGCAGCGGTCGTCCGTCCACGGCCTCCCGGTCGTCCAGATCCCCGGCACGCGCAAGCCGCACCGGGTGGAGGAGAACGTGGCGGCGACACGGATCGTGCTGACCGACGAGGAGCTGGAGCTGCTGGAGCCGATCGCGGCGAAGGTGGCCGGCGCGCGCTACCCGGACATGTCGTTCGCGTCGGCGGGCCGGGAGTAGGGAGGGGTTGACCTGCCGGCCGCTCTACAGCTCCGCCAGCAGTTCCGCCTTCTTCGTCGAGAACTCCTCGTCCGTCACCAGGCCCGCCTGGTGCAGCTCCCCGAGGTGACGGATCCGCTCGGCGATGTCGGCCGGGTCGCGGCGCGCCGCGGCAACCGGTACCGGCGTCGCCGTGGACGGCCCGCTCGCCCGCACCGCGGCCAGGACCGCAGCGGCGAACGGCAGCGACTCGTGCACCGGCCCGTATCCGAGCCCGAACACCACCGCAGCCGGATCCTGGTCCGGCTGCGGTGGCTGCGCGGCGCCCGGATCACGGGGCAGCAGTCGCAGATACCCCTCGAACACCTCGGGAGAACGCCACTCCACCCCGCCCAGGTCGGTGACCGGAAAGCTCTGGTCGCCGGCCTTCCACTTCGCCGACGACGCCCCGGTCCAGGACCACCGGAACCGCACCGCCGTACCGTCGAAGGACGCCTTCGCGTCGTACGCCTTGAACTGCAACGGCGCCTCGGGCGCGGCCACGAGGTGACGTTCGGCCGGCCCGGTCTCGGGCAGCCGTGCGCGCAGCTCGTCGGCGTAGTACTCGGCGAGCGTCTCCCGCTCGGCGGGCAGCACCAGCCGGTAGGGGTCGCAGCCCTCCCTGAGCTGCCCCGCGGCCGCATCCATCAGCGGATCGGCGCCGGGCCTGGGCTCGGCCCGCAGGACCACGGTCCCGCGTTTGCCGGGGGTGAGCGTCACGTCCGCAAGCGCCGCCAGTGGGATCCGGCGTTCACCGAGCGCCTGGAAGAGCTTGGGTGTTCGAATCCCCCGTTCGTAGCGGATGAGCACGGAATCGGACTCGAACTCCCAGGCAGCATGAAATCCGGCCAGTACGTCACCCATGCGGCTCATCGTAGGCGGCACGAGCTCCTTCGTCCCCTCCCCGCGCACACCGCAGTTCCTGCTGTCTCTACGCGCGTCCGGCCGTCACCGTGCCGGACAAACCCTCCCGGCACATGTCGTCGTCGTGGGCGCACCGCACCGTGTCGTATGCGCCAACCCCGATCTCGGCGAAGTTGGTCAGGCTGTCGGTGCCCGGCTCGAAGTAGCCGGCGTGCCCCTGTGCCCCCTGCGCGGACAGCACCCGCGCCCCGAAGCCCGAGGAGACCGGGTCGGCGCCGTGACCGAGGCCGCCGAGCTCCAGGTACGGCACGTCCTGGATCCAGTCGGTGGCGTCCCGCATCGCCCACACACGGGCGGAGGTGTGCAGGTTCGAGGCCTTCTGTACGCGCATGCCGGGGCTCGCGGCCACCGCTATGTCGGCCACCCGGCGCGGCAGCGACGGCGCGGCGACACCGCACACCACCGAGCCGTAGCTGTGGCAGAACAGCGAGACGGGTGAGTTGCCGGGCAGGCCCCGCAGCAGCGCGTTCAGCCGGACGGCGCCCTCCTCGGCGCGCATCGCGGTGGCCGCGTCCATGCCGAGGCCGCTGGGCGCGGTGTAGTCGGCCCAGGCGATCACGGCCGTACGCGTGGCGGGGCTCGCCGTGCGCTCGGCCGCGTAGAGCGACTTCGCCATGCCGACGGGCGCCGAGTACGGGCGGTAGGTCTTCTGGAAGGTGAGCAGGTCGGTGTCGACACCGGGGACGACGACGGACACCCGCTCGGCCTTCGTGAGGTCGCCGAACACCTCGGCGACCCGGCCGGAGCCCTCGGGGTCGAAGGCGAGGATCTGGCGGCCCCGCTGCATCAGCGCGGTGAAGCGGTGCATACGGCGGCCCGCTGCCTGCTGCCCGGCGGGCGTGAGCCGGCTGTCGCGCATGCGTTGCAGCTCAATCTTGCGGGCCTTGCTCAGCGCGATGCGGTTGGCCTGGTAGCGGAGCCCCACGGGGGCACCGTTCATGTTGCCGACCGCGAGCGGATAGCGGTGGGCCAGCCGGCTGCGCTCCTGGGGGGTGAGCGAGGCGAAGAAACGGGTGAGCCGGGCGGGGGCCGCGTCCGGGGCCGGCAGCCGGTGCCCGTGCAGGTGCCCGTGCTCCCATGCGGACAGGGAGGCCTGGAGAGCGGTGGTCCCCCGGTGGCTGCGCACGGCCGTCCAGCCGGTGGTCGCCAGCATCACGAAGACCACGGCCAGCGCGAGCAGCGCGCGCCAGACGTTGAGTTGCGGGGAGGTGTCGAAGGAAGTCACTGGGAGGACACACTAGGAGAACGAGAGGGTCTCGCGTTAACCAAGTGACAGGGATCACGTTTCGACGGATGCGCCAACGGCCTCGGTTCGTACGTCAGTTCGCGATCAGTGATTCGTACGCCAGTTCCCGGTCAGGGCGGGCCCCACCTGATCGAGGTACGCGGCCGTCAGTGCCCGGATCGCCTCCAGGCTGAAGTCCTCGCCCGTGCTCCACAGGCGGCCCGTCACCCGCATGACCGCCCCGAAGACGGCCACCGCCAGCCGCGGCCGCGGGTCCGCGTCCACGTCGAGGCCCTCCCGCTCGGCGAGCAGGCGCGCGATCTGCTCCTCGGTCTCCACGGAGCGGCGCAGGTGCGCGGCCAGCAGGACGGGCGTCGACTCGATCACCCGGAACATGCGCAGGTACAGCTCGACGGGGACGACCGTCACGATGGCGTCGCTGATCGTGTCCCAGCCCTCCAGGACCGCCCGGCGCAGCGCCTCCAGCGGGGCCTCCTCGGGCGGGCGCCCGCGCAGCGACTCCACGAAGTGCGCCTCCACCATGTCCTGGACGGCGAAGGCGGCATCCTCCTTGCCGGCGAAGTAGCGGAAGAAGGTGCGCTGCGAGACGTCGACGGCCTCCGCGATCTCGTCGACCGTCGTCCGCTCGTACCCCTTGGTGGTGAACAGTTCGAGCGCGGCCCGCAGCAGCGCGTCCCGGGTGCGCTGCTTCTTGCGCTCGCGCAGCCCCGGCCGTGGCGCCGCCCCGGCGATCCCCGCCGTCTCCATGGCTCTCTCCGGCCCTCTCCTGCGCACTGTCCCCCCAGTTCAGACTATAGGGGGGTGACGTGTCAGTTACCGACTTGTGAATTGGTTTGTCAACTGTCAGTCGCTGTCACTAACCTCGAATGTATGACTGGTCAGACCACCATCGACACGACAGGGCCGGGGGGCGAGGCGCCGACAGCCCCGTCGGACGCCGCGCCGGCCAAGGGGCTGCGCGGGCACCCGTGGTTCACCCTCGTCACCGTCGCCGTAGGGGTCATGATGGTGGCCCTCGACGGCACCATCGTGGCCATCGCCAACCCGGCCATCGCCAAGGACCTGGGCGCCAGCTTCGCGGACGTCCAGTGGATCACCAACGCCTACTTCCTCGCCCTCGCGGTCTCGCTGATCACCGCGGGCAAGCTCGGCGACCGCTTCGGGCACCGGCAGACCTTCCTCATCGGCGTGACCGGCTTCGCCGCCGCCTCGGGCGCCATCGGCCTGTCCGACAGCATCGCCCTGGTCGTCACCTTCCGCGTCTTCCAGGGCCTCTTCGGCGCACTGCTGATGCCGGCCGCGCTCGGTCTGCTGCGGGCCACCTTCCCGGCCGAGAAGCTCAACATGGCGATCGGCATCTGGGGCATGGTCATCGGCGCCTCCACCGCGGGCGGCCCGATCCTCGGCGGCCTGCTGGTGCAGCACGTCAGCTGGCAGTCCGTCTTCTTCATCAACGTGCCGGTCGGCGCCCTCGCCCTGGTTCTGGGCCTGCTGATCCTCACCGACCACCGCGCGCAGAACGCCCCGCGCTCCTTCGACCTGCTCGGCATCGCCCTGCTGTCGGGCGCCATGTTCTGCCTGGTCTGGGCGCTGATCAAGGCCCCGACGTGGGGCTGGGGCGACGGCAGGACGTGGATCTTCATCGGCGCCTCCGTGGTGGGCTTCGCCGTGTTCTCCTTCTGGGAGACGAGGGTGAAGGAGCCGCTGATTCCGCTGGCGCTGTTCCGCTCGGTCCCGCTGTCGGCCGGTGTCGTACTGATGGTTCTGATGGCCATCGCCTTCATGGGTGGCCTGTTCTTCGTCACCTTCTATCTGCAGAACGTGCACGGCATGAGCCCGGTCGACGCCGGCCTGCACCTGCTGCCGCTCACCGGCATGATGATCGTCGGCTCCCCGCTCGCGGGCGCGCTGATCACCAAGCTGGGTCCGCGCATCCCGCTGGCGGGCGGCATGCTGGCCACCGCGGTCGCCATGTACGGCATGTCCACGCTCGAGGCGGGCACGGGCAGCGGCATCATGTCGCTCTGGTTCGCCCTGCTGGGCCTCGGCCTCGCCCCCGTCATGGTCGGTGCCACGGAGGTCATCGTCGGCAACGCGCCCATGGAGCTCTCCGGTGTGGCCGGCGGTCTCCAGCAGGCCGCGATGCAGATCGGCGGCAGCCTGGGTACGGCCGTGCTGGGTGCCGTGATGGCCTCCAAGGTGGACAACGACCTCCCGGGCAACTGGACGCACGCGGGACTCCCGCAGCTCACCCCGGCCCAGCTGGACCAGGCCTCGCAGGCCGTCCAGCAGGGAGTCGCCCCGGTGCCGAAGGGCACGCCGGAGGCGATCGCCGCGAAGATCACGTCCGTCGCGCACGACACGTTCATCTCCGGCATGAGCCTCGCGTCCCTCGTCGCCGCCGGGGTCGCGGCCGTCGCCGTCCTGGTCGCGCTGCTCACCAAGCGGGGGCAGAACGCCGAGGCGGGCGCGGGCGTCGGCCACATCTGAGCGGCGGATCGCCCGGGTTCGCCTATCGGGGTGACTCAGCCGAAGATCGCTCGCTCCCGGCACGCGCCGCAGGTCACAGTGGGTCACGTCCTCCGCAGGGGATGGGGGGCGACCGGCTGCGGCGCGCTGCTGGAGGGGGCAGCGCGCAGGCAGCGGGGGACGCGCGGACACCGCGGATATCGCGAAAACCGCGGGCACCGCGAAAACCGCGGGCACCGCGAAAACCGCGGGCACCGCGAAAACCGCGGGCACCGCGAAAACTGCGGGCACCGCGAAAACTGCGGGCACCGCGAAAACCGCGAAAAAAGTAGAAGGCTTAACCGGGGTACCCGCTCATACGAACCCCAACGGAACTCCAACTCGAAGAGGGGTTCAGGGAGTTGATGATGGCGGGCTTCGGACACGGCACGCGCGGGTACCCCCGTTCACGTAGCCGGACGTGGTCACGGAACAGGCCGGATCGGGCGACGCTCGGAATCATCGGAGTCATCTGCGCGATCGCCGGATTCTTCGTGCTGGGCATCATTCTCGGCCCGGTGGCGGTCGTCTGCGGTTGGCTCGGTATGGGCCGCACCTGCGCGGGCAGCCGCCCGGTCCCGGCCCTGGTCGCCCTGGTCCTGGGCGCCATCGACACGCTCCTGGCAGTCATCTGGCTCGCCGGAGCGGCCGCCCCGGGCGGCGGCATGTTCTGAACCGGGAGCAGTGAGGGAAGGGCCCCCGGTGGCTGGCCGGGGGCCCACCTTTGTGGTCAGTGCGGCCACCTCCGCCCGCAGCGTCCGCACCTCCTCGGCCAGCGCCTCGATCGCCTCCGTCTGCCGCCGTTCCTCCACGTCGTCCCGCTCGAAGTGCGCAATGAACCACGCGGCGATGTTCGCGGTGACCACACCCAGCAACGCGATCCCGGCCAGCATCAGCCCGACGGCCAGCATCCGCCCCAGCCCGGTGGTCGGCGCGTGGTCCCCATATCCCACGGTCGTCATCGTCGTGAACGACCACCACACCGCGTCACCCAGCGTCTTGATGTTCCCGTTGGGCGACTCCCGCTCCACCGACAGCACGGCCAGCGACCCGAACATCAGCAGCCCCACCACGGCCCCGGCGACGTAGGTCGTCAGCCGGATCTGGTCGGCCATCCGCGCCCTCCGCCCCACCAGCATGAGCGTGGACACCAGCCGCAGCAGCCGCAGCGGCTGGAGAATCGGCAGCACCACCGCACACAGGTCCAGCCAGTGCGTACGGACGAACTCCTTGCGCCGCCGGGCGAGGCCCAGCCGCATGAGATAGTCGGCTGCGAACGACCCCCACACCGCCCACTCCGCCGCCGTGCACGCGACCGTCGCGGACCGGCTCGCGGAGCTGTTCACGATCGGCACGGCGTAGGCGGCGGCGAATGCCACGGCGAGCGCCAGCAGGGGCCGCTGGGTGCGCCGTTCCCAGCGGGCCTGCGCCGAGTGTTCGTCCATGGTCGCATCGTAAGGAAACGGGCAAGGACAAGGGCGGTGGAGCCGTCGGCCCCACCGCCCTTCGGGCGACCCGCCCGCTGCGTGCTACGCGTCGCCGCCGACCGTGCCGGGGCCGGCCGCTGTCACGTCGAGCAGCTGGTAGCGGTCGATGGCCTGCTTGAGGACGGACCGGTCGATCTTCCCCTCGCGCGCCAGCTCGGTCAGTACGGCCACCACGATCGACTGCGCGTCGATGTGGAAGAACCGCCGGGCCGCCCCGCGGGTGTCCGCGAAGCCGAAGCCGTCGGCGCCCAGCGACTGGTACGTCCCCGGCACCCACCGCGCGATCTGGTCCGGCACCGACCGCATCCAGTCGGACACGGCCACGAACGGCCCCTCGGCCCCGCTCAGCTTCCGCGTCACGTACGGCACCCGCTGCTCCTCCTCCGGGTGCAGCAGGTTGTGCTCCTCGCACGCCACGGCCTCGCGGCGCAGCTCGTTCCAGGAGGTCGCCGACCAGACGTCCGCTCGTACGTTCCACTCCTCGGCGAGGATCTTCTGTGCCTCGAGCGCCCACGGCACCGCGACACCGGACGCCATGATCTGCGCCGGGATCGCGCCCGAGGTGCCCTCGCTCAGGCGGTGGATGCCCTTGAGGATGCCCTCGACGTCCACGTTCTCCGGCTCGGCCGGCTGCTGGATGGGCTCGTTGTAGAGGGTGAGGTAGTAGAAGACGTCCTCGCCGTGCGGGTGCTCCTCGGAGCTGCCGTACATCCGGCGCAGAGCGTCCTGCACGATGTGCGCGATCTCGTACGCGTATGCCGGGTCGTAGGCCACGCACGCCGGGTTGGTCGAGGCGAGCAGCTGCGAGTGGCCGTCGGCGTGCTGCAGCCCCTCGCCGGTCAGGGTCGTACGGCCGGCGGTCGCGCCCAGTGCGAAACCGCGCGACAGCTGGTCGGCCATCTGCCAGAACTGGTCGCCGGTGCGCTGGAAACCGAACATCGAGTAGAAGACGTACACCGGGATGAGCGGCTCGCCGTGCGTGGCGTACGCCGAACCCGCGGCGATCAGCGAGGCCATGCAGCCCGCCTCGGAGATGCCGTCGTGCAGCATCTGCCCGGTCGGCGACTCCTTGTAGGCGAGCAGCAGGTCGCGGTCGACCGACTCGTACTGCTGGCCGAGCGGGTTGTAGATCTTCGCGCTCGGGAAGAAGGAGTCCATGCCGAACGTGCGGTACTCGTCCGGCGCGATCAGCACGAACCGCCTGCCGATCTCCTTGTCCCGCATGAGGTCCTTCAGGAGCCGGACGAAGGCCATCGTCGTCGCGATGGACTGCTGACCGGAGCCCTTCTTCACGGACGCGTACGTCTTGTCGTCCGGCAGCCGCAGCGGCTTGGAGCGCACGACGCGGGTCGGCACGTACCCGCCGAGCGACTTGCGCCGGTCGTGCATGTACTGGATCTCCTCCGAGTCCCGGCCCGGGTGGTAGTACGGCGGCAGGCCGGACTCCAGGTCCTTGTCCGGGATCGGCAGGTGCAGGCGGTCGCGGAAGTGCTTGAGGTCGGCGACCGTCAGCTTCTTCATCTGGTGGGTCGCGTTGCGGCCCTCGAAGTTCGGGCCGAGCGTCCAGCCCTTGATGGTCTTGGCCAGGATCACCGTCGGCTGGCCCTTGTGCTCGACGGCCGCCTTGTAGGCCGCGTAGATCTTGCGGTGGTCGTGACCGCCGCGGCCCAGGTGCAGGATCTGGTCGTCGGTCATGTTCTCGACCATCGCGCGCAGCCGGTGGTCGTCGCCGAAGAAGTGCTCGCGGATGTAGGCGCCGGACTCGGTGGCGTACGTCTGGAACTGGCCGTCCGGCGTGGTGTTCATCTTGTTGACCAGGATTCCGTCCCGGTCCTGCGCCAGCAGCGGGTCCCAGGAGCGGTCCCAGATCAGCTTGATCACGTTCCAGCCGGCGCCCCGGAAGACCGATTCCAGCTCCTGGATGATCTTGCCGTTGCCGCGCACCGGGCCGTCCAGGCGCTGCAGGTTGCAGTTGACGACGAAGGTCAGGTTGTCCAGGCCCTCACGGGCGGCGAGGGACAGCTGGCCGAGCGACTCGGGCTCGTCCATCTCGCCGTCGCCCAGGAACGCCCACACATGGCAGCGGGAGGTGTCCGCGATGCCGCGCGCGTGCATGTAGCGGTTCATCCGGGCCTGGTAGATTGCGCCGATCGGGCCGAGGCCCATGGAGACCGTCGGGAACTCCCAGAAGTCTGGCATCGAGCGCGGATGCGGGTAGCTGGAGAGGCCGTACGGGGCCTTGGACTTCTCTTGGCGGAAGCCATCCAGGTGCTTTTCGGTGAGCCGGTCCAGCAGGTACGCGCGCGCGTAGATGCCCGGCGAGGCGTGTCCCTGGAAGAAGACCTGGTCGCCGCCGTCGCCCTCGTCCTTGCCGCGGAAGAAGTGGTTGAAGCCGACGTCGTAGAGCGAGGCGGAGGAGGCGAAGGTGGCGATGTGGCCGCCGACGCCGATGCCGGGCCGCTGGGCCCGGGAGACCATCACCGCGGCGTTCCAGCGGGTCGCGTTGAGGATCTTGCGCTCGATCTCCTCGTTGCCGGGGAAGAACGGCTCGCTCTTGGTGGGGATGGTGTTGACGTAGTCCGTGCTGCGCATCTCCGGCACGGCCACGCGCTTCTCGCGGGCGCGCTCGATCAGCCGGAGCATGAGGTAGCGGGCCCGTTCCCGGCCTCGCTCGTCGACGGCGGCGTCGAGCGAGTCGAGCCACTCCTGGGTCTCTTCGGGATCGAAGTCAGGAACCTGACTTGGAAGGCCGCCAATGATGATCGGGTTGCGATCGGATCCGGAAGCCACGCTGTTCCTTACCTGTCAGAGGGCGACTTTCTGGGTTTTTCTGTCTGTGCCTGCACCGTTCCCCATCGTGTACCTCGCGGGAGGGAAACGTCATCTCTACCGAGGGGTAATCGGCCGACTCCTCCCCGATCTCCTGCTCACGCAAGGTTCTCAAACGCGCAAACCGGGCAGAAGGGTGTGGTGTGTGTCACCCCTGGTCGCGATACCGTGTCAGGAGTTGCGGCGACACAGCCGGGATCGTCACCGTTTCGGCGGTCTGAACCGCCGGGTACTTGCGCGATCCGTCCCGCCCGTGTGGACTACGGCCAATGCTTCGCGCACGCGCGTGGCTGAAGACCTAATATCGCAACACCATCAGGAGGCAATCCGTGAGCGCGACCGCGGACCACGCGGAGGAGCGGACGAACCCAGCCGTCAGGCTGGGGTTCCAGCCCGGGCAGGTGGTCCAGGAGATCGGCTACGACGACGACGTCGACGAGGAGCTCCGCGAGGCCATCGAGGAGGCCGTCGGCAGTGAGCTCGTCGACGAGGACTACGACGACGTGGCCGACGCCGTGGTGCTGTGGTTCCGCGACGAGGACGGCGACCTGACGGATGCGCTGGTGGACGCCACCACGTACATCGAAGAGGGCGGCGCGATCCTGCTCCTCACGCCGAAGACCGGCCGTGCGGGGTACGTGGAGCCGAGCGACATCTCTGAAGCCGCGACGACCGCGGGTCTGACGGCCAGCAAGAGCGTCAGCGTGGGCAAGGACTGGAGCGGCAGCCGGCTGGCGACGCCGAAGGTGGCGAAGTCGAAGAGGTAACCCCGGCACCGCCGGACGGGCCGACTTAGTCGGCCCGTCCGACGGCGTGCGGTGAACGCTGCGTAGGGTGGTCTCACCCGAACAGCCCCACCGAAGGGAACCCAGGACGATGGCGATCCAGGTCGGCGACAAGGCACCCGACTTCGAGCTCAAGGACAACCACGGCCGCGCCGTGAAGCTCTCCGACTTCCGCGGCGAGAAGAACGTGGTCCTGCTCTTCTACCCGTTCGCCTTCACCGGCGTGTGCACCGGCGAGCTGTGTGCGCTGCGCGACAACCTGCCCAAGTTCGTCAACGACGACACCCAGCTGCTCGCCGTCTCCAACGACTCCATCCACACCCTGCGCGTCTTCGCCGAGCAGGAGGGTCTGGAGTACCCCCTGCTGAGCGACTTCTGGCCGCACGGCAACACTTCGCGCGCCTACGGCGTCTTCGACGAGGACAAGGGTTGCGCCGTCCGCGGGACCTTCATCATCGACAAGGAGGGCGTCGTGCGGTGGACCGTGGTCAACGGACTGCCGGACGCGCGCGACCTGAACGAGTACGTGAAGGCGCTCGACACCCTGTGATTCTTCGAGTCCAGGGCCTGCGGGGGGCGGGAACCCGTCACTAGGATCGACTCGTTGATCCCATATCCGATGCACGACGGGGCTCCCCGCCCCTGGACACCAATGGAGGACTCGTGGGAGTCAGCCTCAGCAAGGGCGGCAACGTATCGCTGACGAAGGAGGCCCCGGGCCTGACCGCCGTCATCGTCGGTCTGGGGTGGGACGTCCGCACCACGACCGGCACCGACTTCGACCTGGACGCCAGCGCCCTGCTGCTGAACTCGTCCGGCAAGGTCGTCAGCGACCAGCACTTCGTCTTCTTCAACAACCTCAAGAGCCCCGACGGCTCCGTCGAGCACACCGGCGACAACATCACCGGTGAGGGCGAGGGCGACGACGAGCAGATCAAGGTCAACCTCGCGGCGGTCCCCGCCGACATCGAAAAGATCGTCTTCCCGGTCTCCATCTACGACGCCGAGAACCGCCAGCAGTCCTTCGGCCAGGTGCGCAACGCGTTCATCCGCGTGGTCAACCAGGGCAACCAGCAGGAGATCGCGCGGTACGACCTGAGTGAGGACGCCTCCACCGAGACGGCGATGGTCTTCGGCGAGCTCTACCGCCAGGGCGCGGAATGGAAGTTCCGCGCCATCGGCCAGGGGTACGCCTCGGGCCTGCGCGGCATCGCCCAGGACTTCGGCGTGAACGTCTGAGACGCGCACATCTGAGACCTGAACGCTTCACCGGCCGGCGTCGCACCGTTTGCGTGCGGCGCCGGACGTGCAGGACAACCAAAGAAGCACCATCTCGGGGAGGACCAGCATCATGGGCGTCACGCTCGCCAAGGGAGGCAACGTCTCCCTTTCCAAGGCCGCACCCAACCTGACGAACGTCATGGTCGGGCTCGGCTGGGACGCGCGCTCCACCACCGGAGCGCCCTTCGACCTGGACGCCAGCGCGCTGCTGTGTGGTGCCGACAACAGGGTGCTGGGCGACGAGTGGTTCGTCTTCTACAACCAGCTCAAGAGCCCCGACGGGTCGGTGGAGCACACCGGCGACAACCTCACCGGTGAGGGCGAGGGCGACGACGAGTCGATCCTGGTGGACCTCTCCAAGGTGCCGCCCCAGTGCGAAAAGATCATCTTTCCGGTCTCGATCCACATGGCCGACGAGCGCGGCCAGACCTTCGGCCAGGTCAGCAACGCCTTCATCCGCGTCGTCAATCAGGCCGACGGCCAGGAGCTCGCGCGCTACGACCTGAGCGAGGACGCCAGCACGGAAACGGCCATGATCTTCGGCGAGCTCTACCGCTACCAGGGCGAATGGAAGTTCCGGGCCGTGGGACAGGGGTACGCGTCGGGGCTGCGGGGCATCGCTCTAGACTTCGGAGTCAACGTTTCGTAAAGCCGAGTGCGGCGCGGGGGAGGTCCCTCCCAGACTCCGTCTGGGAGGGACCCCCCAACACACGATGGGGTAGCCAGTGCTTCTCAAAACCTTCGGTTGGTCGTTCGCGGTCACCGCGCTCGGCCTGGTCGCGGCGGTCTTCTACGGGGGGTGGACCGCCTTCGGCATCGTGGCGATCCTCTCCGTCCTCGAGATCTCGCTGTCGTTCGACAACGCGGTGGTCAACGCCGGAATCCTGAAGAAGATGAGTGCCTTCTGGCAGAAGATCTTCCTCACGGTCGGCGTGCTGATCGCCGTCTTCGGTATGCGGCTGGTCTTCCCCGTCGTCATCGTCGCCATCAGCGCCAAGATGGGCCCCATCGAGGCCGTCGACCTGGCCCTGAACAACAAGGACCGCTACCAGGAGCTGGTGACCGACGCCCACCCGGCGATCGCCGCCTTCGGTGGCATGTTCCTGCTGATGATCTTCCTCGACTTCATCTTCGAGGGCCGGGACATCCAGTGGCTGCGCTGGATCGAGCGGCCCCTGGCCAAGCTCGGCAAGGTCGACATGCTGTCGGTCTGCATCTCCCTGATCGTTTTGCTGATCACCTCCTTCACCTTCGCCACCCACGCCCACCAGCACGGCGGGGTGCACGCCGACAAGGCGCAGACGGTCCTGATCGCCGGCATCGCCGGTCTGATCACGTACATGGTCGTCGGCGGCCTCTCCGGCTACTTCGAGGACAGGCTCGAGGAAGAGGAGGAACGCGAGCACCAGGAGGAGGAAGAGGCCGCGCGCAGCGGCATGCAGCGCTCGGCGGTCGTCCTCGCCGGCAAAGCCGCGTTCTTCATGTTCCTCTACCTCGAGGTCCTGGACGCGTCCTTCTCCTTCGACGGCGTGATCGGCGCCTTCGCCATCACCAACGACATCGTCCTGATGGCCCTCGGCCTCGGCATCGGCGCGATGTACGTCCGGTCGCTCACGGTCTACCTGGTCCGCCAGGGCACCCTCGACGACTACGTCTACCTGGAGCACGGCGCCCACTACGCGATCGGCGCGCTGGCCGTGCTCCTCATGGTCACCATCCAGTACCAGATCAACGAGGTGATCACCGGCCTCGTCGGCGTCGTCCTGATCGCCTGGTCCTTCTGGTCCTCCGTGCGCCGCAACCGCGCGCTCGCGGCGGCCGAGGGAAAGGCGGCGGGCTCGGACGAGAAGACTGAGGTCTCGACCCGGGTGTGACGCGCCTTTTCAAGGGCTCGGTGCGTCTTTGGGGCGCTACAGCCGGTGTCGAGAGACCGAACACCCGAAGGCCCCAAGGGCCGAGCACGATCGGGCTCTCGTCTCTGGCGCGCCCCTTCGGCTCACTCGTCAGTGGCTGTTCTGGCGGGTGTGAACCGGGCCCAGGTGAGGAACGCTCTGTGCGGGGCAGTGTGTGGCTGGTGAACGTGGGGGCGGGACATGGGGCTCTTCGACGGTCTACTGGGCGGACGCGCGGCCGACTTCGACTCGGGCAGCGCGGCGACCAACGCCATCGAGCTGACCAAACGGCACCATCAGGTGTCGCTGACCAAGCAGGGAGCGGCCACCGGGCATCTGCGCATCAACCTGACCTGGCGGATGCGGACCTCCGACATCGGCGGTTCCACGCGGCAGAGTCTGCTGCGGCACCCCTTCAAGGCGCTCAAGCCGCCGGAGGTCATGGGGCACAGCCAGAGCATGGTCAACGTCGACCTGGACCTCGGGTGCCTGTACGAGCTGGCCGACGGCACCAAAGGGGTCGTCCAGCCGCTCGGCGGCTTCTTGGGGGACGTGAACTCACCGCCGTACGTCAAGCTCAGCGGCGACGACCGGTTCGGGTCGGCGTCCGGTGAGACGATCTACGTCAACCTCGACCACCGCGACAACATCAAGCGGCTGCTGGTTTTCGTGTACATCTACGACCAGACGCCGGCGTTCGACCGTACGCACGCGATCGTCACGCTGTATCCGAGCAACGGCCCGCGGATCGAGATAGGTCTCGACGAGCGCCATCCGCAGGCGCGGTCCTGCGCGGTGGTGTTGATCGAGAACGTCAAGGGGGAGCTCGTCGTCCGGCGCGAGGTGAAGTTCGTGTACGGGTTCCAGGCGGAGCTGGACCGGTTGTACGGGTGGGGGTTGCAGTGGGGGAGGGGCTACAAGACCAAGGTGGAGCGGTAGCCGTTCGCCCATCTCGGGGGCTCGCGTACGGTGGCGGCTGCAGGCCGTTCGTGGCTGGTCGCGCCGTTCCCCGCGCCCCTTCGGGGCGCTCCCCTAACGTCCGATGAACTGCGGCCCCTGCGGCGGCAACCGGAACTCCGGGTCGGGGACAGCCGTCACCGGCGGCGGATACCCGTACCCGGACGGCGCACCCGTGGCCGCGGCCACGACGGGCTGCTGCGGGTACCCGTACGCAGGCTGGCCGGCCGGCTGCGGATACCCGTACGTCGGCTGCTCGGGCGGCAGCGGCTGTGCCGTCGGCTGAACGGCCGGCGCCGGCTGCCCCAGCTCCTCCGACTCGTCCACCGAGATGCCGAAGTCGGTTGCGAGGCCCTTGAGCCCGTTCGAGTAGCCCTCGCCGAGCGCCCGGAACTTCCAGCCCTCGCCCCGCCGGTACAGCTCGCCGCAGATCAGCGCGGTCTCCTGCCCGGTCTCCGGCCTGATGTCGAAGTAGGCCAGCGGCTCCCCGTCGGCGACGGCCGCGTCGTACAGCAGGATGCACAGCGACGGCACCCGGTCGAACGTGACCCCGTCCGCCGAGGCGACCAGCAGAATCTGGCCGACTCCGGACTCGACGCCGGCGAGATCTGTCTGGATCGTGTCGGTGAGGCCCTCGGCGACCCGCTTCTTGCCGAGCCGCCAGACCTTCCCGGAGGGGTGCCGGGGCTGGTTGTAGAAGACGAAGTCCTCGTCGGAGCGCACACGACCGTCGGGGCCGAGGAGCAGCGCCGAGGCGTCGACATCCGGGACCCCCTGCCCGGGCGTCCAGCGCAGCACGGCGCGCACCGTGGTGGCTTCCAGCGGGACGTTCGACCCTTTCAGCATCGCGTGCGTCATGCGGTCATCCTGCCCTCTCGGTCCTGGTCACGACAAAGCGGGGGTGGGTGGCCCCCGGCCGGGTCCACGACGCTCCGAACAGGCGTCGACATGGCCCAGTTACCAGAAATTCATGCCCGGCGGGAACTCCGGACATGGATCCCTACGTACTATTACCGGCCACCTTTTGGCACTCTTCACAGGCCGCTTTTCGTCGCTGCGGGGGAGCTTTATGCGTCATTTCGGGCACATCGCCCCTGAGGTGCGTCAGCGCCTCTTCCACCAGGAGCCGTGCGAGTTCACCGCCGATTCCCCGGCCCGGCTGCTCTCCGTGGCCCTGGGCGCCACGCTGTACAGCCCTGCCACGCGGCCGCGGCTCGCCGACGACATCGTCAAGCAGGCCGGACGCGGCGTGGTCTCGATGGTGCTGTGCCTGGAGGACTCGATCGACGACGCGGACGTCGCGGAGGGCGAGGAGAACCTCGTCCGGCAGTTCGCCGACCTGGCCGCACGCCCCGGAGCGGACCTGCCGCTGCTGTTCATACGGGTCCGCGTCCCCGAGCAGATCCCCGACCTGGTCCGACGCCTCGGCCCCGCCGTACGGCTGCTGTCCGGTTTCGTGCTGCCGAAGTTCACCGAGGAGCGCGGCATCCCCTTCCTGGAGGCGGTGGAGAGCGCCGAGGCGGTGAGCGGGCGGCGGCTGTTCGCCATGCCGGTGCTGGAGTCGCCCGAGCTGCTGTACCGGGAGTCCCGTGTGGAGACCCTGGAGGGCATCTTCCGCGCGGTCGACAAGTACCGGGACAGGGTGCTGGCGCTGCGTCTCGGCGTGACCGACTTCTGCTCCTCCTACGGGCTGCGCAGAGCCTCCGACATGACCGCCTACGACGTCCAGGTCGTCGCGTCCGTGATCGCCGACGTGGTGAACATGCTGGGGCGGGCCGACGGCACCGGGTTCACGGTGACCGGGCCGGTGTGGGAGTACTTCCGGGTCCAGGAGCGCATGTTCAAGCCGCAGCTGCGGCAGAGCCCCTTCCTGGAGGTGCAGGCGGTCGAGCTGCGCGAGAAACTGATCGAGCACGCGATGGACGGGCTGCTGCGGGAGATCTCCCTGGACCAGGCCAACGGACTGCTGGGCAAGACCTGCATCCACCCCTCGCACGTCCTGCCCGTGCACGCGCTGTCGGTCGTCAGTCACGAGGAGTTCAGCGACGCCCAGGACATCCTGCGGCCGGAGCGCTGCGGCGGGGGTGTGCTGAGGTCGGCGTACACGAACAAGATGAACGAGGTGAAGCCGCACCGCGCCTGGGCCGAGCGGACCCTGCTGCGCGCCGAGGTCTTCGGCGTCGCCAAGGAGGACGTCGGCTTCGTGGAGCTGCTCGCCGCCGGGATCCCCGGCTGACCCCCTCACCACGAGGGCTCACCACAAGGAACGCATGAACAAGGCAGTGAACGACGGGGTCTGGTCCGGCACTTGGGTCGCCGAGCGGCTCGGGGTCGAACTCGTGGGCGACGACGAGCTGACGGGCCTGCTGGGGCTCGCGCTGCGCCGCAACCCCAAGCGGGCGCACCTGCTCGTGTCCAACGTGCTCGGCAAGCACGTACCGCAGTCGCCGTCCGTGGTGTACGGCCACGGGTTCGCCCTCGGCCGGCGGGTGCGCGACCTGCTGGGCGCCGAGGAGGCGGGCACGGCGGTGGTCCTGGGCTACGCGGAGACCGCCACCGGCCTGGGCCACTCGGTCGCCGACGGTCTGGGTGTCGCCCCGTACCTGCACTCCACCCGCCGCCCGGTACCCGGCGTCGCCCCGGCGGGCGGCTTCGAGGAGTCCCACTCGCACGCCACCAGCCACCTGCTGCTGCCGGAGGATCCGGACCTGCTGGCCGGGGACGGTCCGCTCGTGCTGGTCGACGACGAGTTCTCCACCGGCAACACGGTCCTGAACACCATCCGCGACCTGCACGCGCGCTACCCGCGGAAACGGTACGTCGTGGTCGCCCTGGTCGACATGCGCTCGGCCGCCGACACCGGCCGCCTGGAGCATTTCGCCCGCGAGATCGGCGCCCGCGTGGACCTGGTGGCGGCCGCCTCCGGAACGGTACGTCTCCCGGAGGGCGTCCTGGAAAAGGGCCAGGAACTGGTCGCCCGGTACGAGTCGACGCGGGTGCCGGCGCCCGGCGCGCCCGCCCGGCGGGAGTCGGTGGCCGTCCCCGGCCAGCGCACCCGCGGCCGGATCACCCGCGTCGAGCTGCACTGGCCCCGAGGGCTCCCCGACGGCGGGCGGCACGGCTTCACGCCCGCCCACCGCGACCGTCTGGAGCGTGCCCTGCCCGCCATGGCCGCGCGGGTCGCCGAGGCGCTGCCCGGTGACGCCCGGCGGGTGCTCGTGCTCGGGTTCGAGGAGCTGATGTACGTGCCGCTGCGGCTCGCGCGCGAGCTGGAGCAGATCGTCGGCGCCGAGGTGCGCTACTCCACCACCACCCGCTCGCCCGTCCTCGCGGTCGACGACCCGGGCTACGCGATCCGCACCCGTCTGGTCTTCCCCGCGCACGACGATCCGGCCGACGGCCCCGGCGAGCGCTACGCCTACAACGTCGCCGGCGCCGGCTTCGACGCCGTCGTCGCCGTCGTCGACTCGGTCGCCGACACCCCCGAACTGCACGCGCCCGACGGCCTGCTGGACCGGCTCGCCGCGCACACCCCGCACGTCCTGCTCGCGGTCGTGCCGTCGTACGTCCCCGGGGCCACCGGCCCGCAAGCCCCGCACGCCCCCGAAAGGCCCGCCATGCTGCCTGAGCCCCTCCGCGGCCCCGCCTTCTCCTCGTACGCGCCCGAGGAGGTCGGCTGGCTGCTGCAGGACCTCTCGGACGTGACGCTGGAGGCGCCGACCGAGGAGCGCGAGGAGGCGATCCAGAGCGGCGGCGCGCACTATGCCGAGTCGCTGCCGGTGGAGTACCAGCCGAGCGAGCAGTACCAGGAGCTGTTCCATGCGGCCCTGGAGTCCTCGGCGGCCCGCCTCGCCCAGGCCGTGGGCGTGGTCACCGAGGCGGTCCTCGCCGAGCGGTCACCGAGCCCCGTCCTGGTCTCGCTCGCCCGTGCGGGCACCCCGGTCGGCGTCCTGATGCGCCGCTGGGCCCAGTACCGGCACGGTTTGGACCTGCCGCACTACGCCGTGTCGATCGTGCGCGGCCGCGGCATCGACGCCAACGCGCTGCGCTGGCTGGCCGGCCGGTACGACCCCTCCGACGTCGTCTTCGTCGACGGCTGGACCGGCAAGGGCGCCATCACCCGCGAACTCGCCGACGCGGTCAGGGAGTTCGAGCAGACCGACGGCATCACCGGTTTCGACCCGGAGATCGCGGTGCTGGCCGACCCGGGCTCGTGCGTGCGGACGTACGGCACCCGCGAGGACTTCCTCATCCCCTCCGCCTGCCTCAACTCGACGGTGTCGGGCCTCATATCGCGTACCGTGCTGCGTGCGGATCTGGTCGGCCCGCACGACTTCCACGGAGCGAAGTTCTACCGCGAACTCGCCGGCTCCGACGTGTCGTCGGTCTTCCTCGACACCGTCTCCGGGCGCTTTGCGGAGGTCGTGGACACCGTCGACGCCGAGGTCAAGGAGCTGCTGTCCGGCGACCGCACCCCGACCTGGGAGGGCTGGGCGGCGGTCGAGCGCATCAGCGAGGAGTACGGCATCCACGACGTGAACCTCGTCAAGCCGGGCGTCGGCGAGACCACGCGCGTGCTGCTGCGCCGGGTGCCGTGGAAGATCCTGGCGCGGGCCGGGGCGGGCGCGGACCTGGACCACGTACGCCTGCTGGCCGAGCAGCGCGGGGTCCCCGTCGAGGAGGTCGACGAACTGCCGTACACCTGTGTGGGGTTGATCCACCCGAAGTACACGCGCGGTGCGACCGGCGCCGACGGCAGGGCGGTGGCGGTCTGATGCCGGTGCTGGTGGCGAGCGACCTCGACCGTACGCTCATCTACTCCTCCGCGGCCCTCGCGCTGACCATGCCGGACGCCCGGGCGCCCCGGTTGCTGTGCGTCGAGGTGCACGAGAGCAGGCCCCTGTCCTACATGACCGAGACGGCGGCCCAGTTGCTGGCCGAGCTCGCCGACACGGCGGTGTTCGTGCCGACCACGACCCGCACCCGCAAGCAGTACCTGCGCATCAACCTGCCCGGCCCGGCGTCTACGTACGCGATCTGTGCGAACGGCGGCCACCTGCTGGTGGACGGGGTCTCCGACCCCGACTGGCACGCGCGGGTGACCGAGCGGCTGGCCGGCGAGTGCGCCCCCCTGGCCGAGGTGCAGGAGCACCTGCTGACCGCCGCCGACCCGGTCTGGGTGCGCAAGCACCGCGTCGCCGAGGACCTGTTCACCTACCTCGTCGTGGAGCGCGAACTGCTCCCCGAGGACTGGGTGAAGGAGCTCGCCGTGTGGGCGGAGAACCGTGGCTGGACAGTGTCCCTGCAGGGCCGCAAGATCTACGCCGTCCCCAAGCCGCTCACCAAGAGCGCCGCCGTCCGCGAGGTGGCCCGCCGCACCGGCGCCGACCTCGTCCTCGGCGCGGGCGACTCCCTCCTCGACGCCGACCTGCTGCTCGGCGTGGACCGGGGCTGGCGGCCGGGCCACGGCGAACTGGCCGACACGGGCTGGACGGCTCCCGGGATCAACGCCCTTCCGGAGCGCGGGGTGCTGGCCGGGGAGCGGATCGTCCGTGAGTTCCTGCGGGCGTCGCGCCGGGGGCCGGCCTGAGGCGCACGCCGAGGATTCTCAGGCGTTGGTCAACGCTTGACGCGGGCTGCGGTCTACGGTGGTGCCGGACCGCGACGAGAAGGGGGCCACGTGATCAAGGGTGACAGCACGCAGCTGACGGACGAGCTCATCGCGTACACGCTGGGCCGGACCTCGCCCGCCGACCCCGCGCAGCGGATGCTCGACGACGCGACGCACACGCCCTGGCCGCTGTTCCCGGGTCCGCGGGCCGCCGAGGAGCGGGGGCGGCTGCTGGCGTTCCTGGCACGGCTGACGGGGGCGCGGCGGATCGTCGAGGTCGGGACCCTGGCTGGACTTCCGCCCCTGTCCCGGGCACAGGTGCTGCCGCCCGACGGCACGCTGCTGTCCTGCGCCGGCCCCGACACGCTGGAGACGCTCCGGGGCCTGCCGCAGGAGCCGCACCTCGACCTGGTGGTCATCGGCGCGGACGGGGACGATCTCGTCGCGTCCTGGGACGAGTTGGTGCCGAGGACCCGGCAGGGCGGGCTGCTCGTCGTCGACGCCGCCGCCGGGGAGCTGCCCGAACACGCGGCGGCCGACGACCGCGTGGACAGCGTGCCGCTGCCGGCGACCGCCGGGCTGACGCTGGCGCGCCGGCGCTAGCGCGGGACCGCGTCAGCCGCCGCAGCAGCCCCCGCCGCAGCACCCGCCGCCGCCTGCCCGGGGAGCGGGTGCGGGGGCGGTCGCGGAGCCGCCCACGGCTACCGTGGACAGCAGCTTGACCGTGTCGTCGTGCCCGGCGGGGCAGGTCGCCGGGGCGGAGGACTCCGCCATGGGACGGCTCAGCTCGAAGGTGTCGCCGCAGCTCCGGCAGCGGTACTCATAGCGTGGCATGAGCACAGGTTAACGGGCGTGACCGGACACACAGGCTTCTGTGTTTCTTATGTGTTGGGTTCTGTCCAGTTCTCGTGCGGAGAAATTGAAAAGATCGCTGATAATTTGTGAGCGCCGCGAAGAGCCGCAAGGCCGGGGACAAAGGGGGGCTCGCAGTCGCGTCTGCGGCGGCCGTGTCTACCCGCGCGAGCAACACCGAGTGCGGAGGGAGACGCAGTTGTGACCCAGGCAGGGCAGGGGGCCGGCATTCCGGAGGAGGGCCGGCAGCCGCGTGGCCGTCGGGCCGCGCCGGAAGGATCCAGGCGCCGCGGTACGGAGGGCGGGGGTGACGTCGGGGCGGAGGCGCCCCTGGAGTCGGACGTCACCATGCAGCTGAGGGTGGACGCCCTGGCGTCGGACGTCACCATGCAGCTGAAGGTGGACGCCCTGAAGCCGCACGCCACCACGCAACAGAAGGCAGATGCCCTGAAGCCGGACGCCACCATGCAACTGCGGGTGGTCAGGCCGGAGGCGTGCGGCCGGCGTGCCGACCGACGCAGACCGCGCCGAAAACCCTCCCTGCCCCCGCCTGTTGCTCGTGTCACCGCCGCTGCCGCTCAGCGCCTCGCGCCGCTCGCCGAGGGCCTCGCCCCCTACGCCCGCCGCCTGGCGCCGTACGCCCGTCGCCTCAAGCCGGTGTACCCGCGCCCCGGCCGCACCGGCTGGCGCCGCTGGGTGCCCTCCTGGCGGCAGTGGCTGGGCGCGTCGCTCAGTGCCGTGGGCCTGACCGGCCTGTTCCTGGTCGTCGCCTACGCCGCCACGGACATACCGGAGAACCTGAACACGTACGCCACCCAGCAGGACAACGTCTACTTCTGGTCCGACGGCACGCCCATGGCCCGCACCGGCTGGGTGCAGCGGCAGGCGATGCCGCTGAAGGACATACCCGAGGACGTCCGCTGGGCCGTGCTGGCGGCGGAGAACGAGAGCTTCTACTCCGACCCCGGCATTTCCGTCAAGGGCATCACCCGCGCCCTGTGGCGGACGGTCGGTCAGGGGGACACCGAGGGCGGCTCCACCATCACCCAGCAGTACGTGAAGAACGTCTACCTGACGCAGAACCAGACGATCAGCCGCAAATTCACCGAGGCGATGATCGCCCTCAAGCTCGACAACAGGATGAGCAAGGACAAGATCCTCGAGGGCTACCTGAACACCAGCTGGTTCGGCCGCGGCACCTATGGCATCCAGCGCGCCGCCCAGGCCTACTACGGCAAGGACGTCAGCAAACTCGACGCCGGCGAGGCCGCCTTCCTCGCCTCCCTGCTCAAGGGCGCCGGACTCTACGACCCCACCCTGAGCAAGGCCAACCACGACCGGGCCGTCGAGCGCTGGAACTGGATCCTCGACCGCATGGTCAAGATCGGCAAACTGTCGCCGTCCGAGCGGGCCACGTACAACACGTTCCCCGAGCCGCTCAAGCGGAACCCGCTCTACGACACCGGCGAGCAGAGCGACTACCTGGTGGAGCTGGCCGCGCAGTACGCCAAGAAGGCCGCGCACATCTCGGACCAGCAGTTCGACCTGGGCGGCTACCAGATCTACACGACCTTCGACCGCAAGCGGGAGTCCGCGCTCACCGACGCCGTCACCAAGGCCCGCAAGAAGGCGAAGGAAGCCGACCCCGGCACGGCGAGGACCGCGCACTACGGCGCCGCATCGGTGGCCACCGACGGCCGGATCCTCGCCGTCTACGGCGGCCCCGACCACCGTACGCAGGGCTTCAACGAGTCCAACGCCACTACCGTGCCGGCCGGCTCGGCCTTCCTGCCGTTCGTGTACGCGGCCGGCCTCGAGCACGGCGTCACCAAGGAGCGCGGCGCGCCCCGGCAGCAGGTCTTTCCGGAGTCCGTCTACAACGGCGACGACGGCGTGCCCGTCATCACGCCCGAGGGGCCCTACTGGGACCGCAGCGGCCGGAAGGTCGTCGCCCACAACGACGGGAAGAAGTCCTGGGGGCGGATCAGCCTGCGCAAGGCGCTCGCGGAGTCGGTGAACACGCCCTTCATGCAACTCGGCATGGACACCGGCCTGGACAACGTGCGGCAGACCTCCGAGGCGGTCGGCCTGCTGCCCTCCAGCATGGGCCCGCAGGTGCCCGCGCTGTCGCTGGGCAGCTCCACGCCGAGCGCGATCCGCATGGCCAGCGGCTACGCCACCTTCGCCGCCGCGGGCGAGCACACCGAGCCGTACTCGGTGCGCAGGATCACGCTGAACGGCTCTGCCGTGAAGCTGGACATCCCGGCCGCGCGCCGGGCGGTCGGGGCCCGCGTGGCCGAGGAGGTCACCCAGGCGCTCAGCGACTCCTTCCACGGCGCCCACCCGACCGCGGCCCCCGCCACGGCCGCGGTGGCCGGGAAGGCCGGCACCACCGCGGACGACACCGCCGCCTGGTACGTCGGCACCGCGAAGTCCGTGTCGACCGCGGTCGTCGTCTACCGGATGGATCTGGCCAAGAGCCTCGAACCGCTGCCGCTGAAGGGCCTCGCCGGCACCTCCGCCGACAGTGTCCCGTACGGCATCTGGGCCGGCGCCATGAGTCCGCTCGGCTGACCCCGGCGGTCCCGGCCGCACCGCACCCGCACCGAAGCCCCCTCGCAGATTGAGCCGCCCATGAAGTCGACACCCGGCCGCCGCCGCAAGGCCCGCGCGCCCCGCCGCACCGCCCGCCCCGAGTTCGTGACCCTGGCGGCCCTCCTGGTCGTCGCGTCGGTCGTGGCGGGCTTCCTGGCACTGACCCGTCCGGACAGCACCGCGCCGACCGCGTCCGCCGGCGGCAAGGGCGGCTCCGCCTCGTCGAAGGCGAGCAAGGAGCCCCGGTGGGACGGCAGAACCAAGGTGCTGGGGGACGGCTCGACCTCGTACACCGGGCCGCAGAAGGGCGAGTTGAAGCCGGAGCCGCTCAAACCGGGTGAGAAGCCGCCCCAGTTCGTCGTCTTCTCCTGGGACGGCGCCCTGGAGGGCAGCGACCACCTCTTCTCGCACTACCGGGAGCTGGCCAAGGAGTACGACGCCCACATGACCTTCTTCCTCACGGGCATCTACCTGCTGCCCAAGAGCAAGAAGGACCTCTACCACCCGCCGCAGCATCCGGCGGGCGCCGCGGCGATCGACTACGCCACCGACGACCACATCCGCACCACGCTGGAGCAGCTGCGCAAGGCGTACGACGAGGGCAACGAGATCGGCACCCACTTCAACGGCCACTTCTGCGGCGCCAAGGGCGGCGGCGACTGGAGTGTCGAGGAGTGGAAGAGCGAGATCGACCAGTTCTACGACTTCGTGGAGAAGTGGAAGACCAACACCGGCTTCACGGACATCCCCCCGCTGCCCTTCGACTTCAGGAAGGAGGTCACCGGCGGCCGCGCGCCCTGCCTGGAGGGCCAGCCGAACCTGCTGAAGGCCATCAAGAGCTACGGCTGGCGCTACGACGCCAGTTCGCCGGGCGACTTCCAGATATGGCCCACGAAGAAGAACGGCATATGGGACTTCCCGCTGCAGATGCTGCCGTACGAGAACGGCAAGTACCAGGGCCTGTCGATGGACTTCAACTTCCTCTACAACCAGTCCGACGGCGAGACCAAGGGCGACCCGGCCAAGTATCCCGAGTGGGAACAGCAGGCGGTCGACTCCTACATGGACGGCTTCAACCGCGTCTACTACGGCAGCCGGGCACCGCTGTTCATCGGCAACCACTTCGAGGACTGGAACGGCGGCGTCTACATGAAGGCCATCGACCAGGTCGTCAAGAACGTGTGCACCAAGAAGGGCGTCAAGTGCGTGTCCTTCAAGGAACTCGCCGACTGGCTCGACGTGCAGAAGCCCGAGACGCTGCAGCGGCTGCGCAGCCTGGATCCGGCGCAGTCGCCGGACTGGTCGACGGTGGTGAAGTGACGCCCGCAGCCTGCTGATTCCACTTGTGCATCCCCCTTCACAACCGACACACACGCCGTGCGAAGATGCCGTCGCCCGGTAGGTGTACCGGCGTAGAGGGGAACAGCATTGAAATCAAGAAGATTGAGCCGTAAGCGGCGTCGCGCCACCATAGTCTCGGCGGCGGCCGCCTCGGTGGTCGCCGGTGTGGCCCTGGTGCCCAACTGGAGCGCGGGCGCGGCGGTCACCGGCGACCCGACGGTGGACCCGGCGACCAAGGCCACCTTCCAGCGGCTGGCCGACGCGGTCTTCACCGACCGCACGCAGGCTCTGGTGGACGACGCCAAGAGCGGGAAGAAGGGGGGGCACCAGCAGCGCACGTCCGGCTTCTCCGGCAAGGTGCGTCTGTCCGGCACGCAGTCGCGCGAGGAGAGCTCCGCGCTGAACGAGCTGCGCGGCCGCAAGTCCCGCCTCGCGAAGCTGGGCGAGAAGTACAGCGCGGCCAGCACCAGCGTCACGCTGGACGCCACGCGGGTGAAGGGCCGGCACGCCAAGGTCGACGTCACCGAGACCACGACCCTGACGTACGAGAAGGTCAAGGGCACCGAGCCGAAGACCACCGGTTTCCAGGCCCACCACGAGCTGACGTTCCAGGCCGACCGGCAGGGCAACTGGCAGCTGACCGGTATCCGTGACACCGACGACGGCGTCGCGGTCAACCAGGTCGCCAAGCCGCCCGTCGCCGCACCGGACACCGCCGCCGACGACAACCCGCCCGAGGCGACCCGCTCCGCCACCACGTGGCCCGCGCCGGCCAAGCCGAAGAACTTCTCCGCCTCCGGCTACGACTACCAGGCCATGGCGGCGTACGCGAAGAAATACTGGAACAACTACAACCCGGACTACCCGAACTTCAACGGGCAGGGCGCCGGCGGCGACTGCACCAACTTCGTCAGCCAGTCCCTGAAGGCGGGCGGCTGGAAGCATGTCCCCGGCTATACGTCGGACTTCCACAAGTGGTTCGGCAACTCCGAGATCCAGTCGGACTCGTTCGTCGGAGTCAACGAGTTCTCCTGGTTCGCCCTGTCCTCCAAGCGGGTCACCAGCCTCGCCAACGTCTACCAGCTGGACGTCGGTGACGTGCTGCAGATGGACTTCAACAAGGACGGGTCCAAGGACCACACGATGATCGTCACGTCCCGGAGCGCCCAGGGCGTGCCGTACCTGACGTACCACTCCACCAACACCTACAACAGGTCGGTGGCAAGCATCATCGCGTCGTACCCGAACGCGGCGTACTACGCCTACCGCACCTGAGCGGTGTCCTTCCGGGGCGGGAGCCGGGACTCAGTGACCGGCTCCCCGCTCCTCCCGTATCTGCGCCACCACCCGGGCCACCGTCTGCCGTACCGCCTCGGTCTCCGTCAGGAAGTGCCAGTAGTCGGGGTGCCGGCCCTCCAGCGTGGCGATCGCCCGCTCCAGCCGGGCCACGGAGTCGTCCAGCGGGCGGGCGTGCCGCGGGTCGGGCGTCGTCCGTCCCGTCATGGCCAGCCGCTGCGCGTCCCGGATCGCGAACCGGGTCCGCTCGATCTCCTGCTGCGGGTCCTTCTGCACGGCGTTCAGCCGCCTGAGGCGGTCCCCGGCGGCCGACACGGCCTCGTCGGCGGTGTTCAGCAGCGCCCGTACGGTCGACAGCAGCGCGGTCGCGTCCGGCCAGCGCTGGGCGTCCCGCGCGGCCTGCGCCTCCTTCAGCTTCAGCTCGGCCTGCCGCACGTTCTCCACCGCCAGGTCCGGCACGTGCTGCAGGTCCTGCCAGCAGGCGGCCGCGAACCGGCGCCGCAGCTCGCTCAGCACCGGCTCGACCTGCCCGGCGCGCGTGGTCAGCGCCTCGGCCCGGGTCCGCAGCGAGACGAGCCGGCGGTCGATCTCGGCGGCCTTCTCCGGCAGCCGCTCGGCCTCGGCCCGGATCGCCTCCGCCTCCCGGGCGACCCGCTCGGCGCGCTCCAGCGTCTGCGCCACGCCGTGCTGCCCCGCGCCCTGGTTCAGCTTCGTCAGCTCGGGGGAGAGGGCGGCGAGCCGGGCGGCGAGGACGTCCGCCTTGAGCCCCGAGACGCGCACGGCGTCCAGCGCGTTGCTGGCGGCGAGCAGGGCCTGGCGGGCGCGCTCCACGGCGGGTGCGAGGCGGGCCAGCTGGGTCTCGGCCTTGCCGAGCAGCGGCCCGAGACTGCTGCCGAAACGGTCCAGCTCCTGTTTGACCCGGACCAGCTCGTCCTTGGCGGCGATCAGCTCGGTGCGCGCCCGGGCGGCGACGGAGGCCTCGAGGTCGTCCCGGTCGAGGTCGTGCGCGTCGACGGCCTGGATGTAGCGCCGGCTGGCCTCGTCGATGCGCCTGCCGATCGCCTCGAAGTCGGCGACCGCGCGGCGGGCCGCGGGGGAGTCGTCGACGGCCGTGATCGTCTCTATCGAGATCCGCAGGTCGCGCTGGGCGGTGTCCAGCTCGTAGAACGCGGCCGCGGCGTCGTCCTTCGCGGCCTGTGCCTCGGCCCGCTGGCTCTCGGCCCGGCCGCCGAACCAGCGCCGGGTGCCGCCGCCGGCGAAGGCGGCGGGTAGGGCGAGGGCGGCCAGGACGGGCAGGCCGACGAGGGTGAGGACGCCACGGACGGCTGCGGAGAGGTGCCGGGGCCGTGGACACGGCGAGTACGGCCGCGAAGGTGTCGCCGGTGTCGCCGTCACATCCCTCTCCCGTGCTGTGATTCGCCCTGCGTGGAGTCATTCTCCCACCCGTGGAGGACGAACACACGAGCCGGTCAGTTCGCCGTGTACACCGTTACTTTCCCGTCGGCGGTGCGGGCGGACACCACATGCGAGCTGGAGTCGTCCCGGGGCACGGAGACGTCGACGGAGCCGTCGCCGGTCTTTGTCGTCACCCGGTACGTGGCGCGGGGCAGCGCGACGGTGACGGAGCCGTCGCTGGAGCGCGAGTCCACCAGGTCCGGTACGGCGCGGAGTTCGAGGTGGATCGAGCCGTCGTCGGTGCCGGCCCGCACCTGGCGCGAGGAGACCTCCGCGCGCACGGAGCCGTCGCTGGAGCGCAGCTCCAGGGGCCCGGAGGAGTCGGTGACGTGGACGGACCCGTCGGCCGTACGAATGCTCAGGGCATCCCTGAACCCCCGTGCCCGTACGCTTCCGTCCCCGTCCTCGACCTTGACGGTGACCCCGCGGGGCACCTCGATGCGGTGCCTGGCGGCGCAGTCGGCGACGATCCCGGAGCACTTCATCCGCAGCACAAGCCGGTCGTCCTTCATGGACCAGGTCACCCGGGGGTCGCCGCCGACGACCACGGAGCCCTGGAACCACCGGGTCACCTCGACGGTCCCCGCCTTGTTCGCGTCCGCGGCGACGATCTCCAGCGCCGAGTCGTCGGAGTCCACGGTGAGGGTGTGTCCGTGCAGCGCGTAGGACCGGTGATCGGGATCCTTGTCGTCCCCGGCGGAGGCACCGCATGCGGTGGCCGTGGCGACGAGGGCCACGACGACGCCGGCGACGGCGGTGGCGCGGACGGGAACGATACGGGTCATGACGGTCTCCCCCTGAACGGACGACGAGCCCCTTCGGCTCTCCTGTCGACCGTAGGGGCGCGCGCCCCGGGGGAGAATCCGGAGCACTCCCGGACCGGGGGTGGGGAAAACCCCCGCAACCGGTCGTCCGGGACCGACCCGCGACAGGCGTTTGCAGAACAGCGCCCCGGGCAAGGTAGGCTGTCGACTCGTCTCGGGTGCGTAGCTCAGGGGTAGAGCGCCTGCCTTACAAGCAGGATGTCGGCGGTTCGAAACCGTCCGCGCCCACCAGTCTCAGGACGTGATCGAGGCCCAGGCCAGCGGGTGTTGCCCGGCGGCCTGGGCCTTGGTCTTTCCCTCGGCCGGCCCAGTCGATCACCTGTGCGGACCAAGTTGATCACCTGCGCGGACCACCCTTCGCCTCCTCCGAGTGCGGGCCTCGGCGACCGACGGTGCGATGAGGTCGCGGGCCGATCCGTAGTTCATATCCCATCGCACTCCGCGACAGCTGTGGGCCCGCCGCGGGGAAGGAAACCAGGACGTGAACAATCAGAGCATCACTCCTCGGCGATCCCGAACGCGTCGCCGGGCCCTCTTCACCTCCGTCGCGGCAGCGGCGGCCCTCTCCAGCCAGTTGCTGACCCTGTCGCCCGCTCAGGCGGACGACAGCAGCGCGACCCACCATCCCAAGCCGCCCTCCGTGATCCACGGTGTGCGGGACTTCACCACGAACGGGACCTTCACGCCCCCGCCGGGCGTCACCTCGGTGCACGTCCAGGCCTGGGGCGCGGGCGGCGGTGGCGGCGGCGGTGGCGGCGGCGCCAGTGCTCCGCGGACGGGCCCCGGCGGCACCGGCGGTGGCGGCGGCTCCGGTGGCTTCACCTGGTGTGTCATCCCGGTCCAGCCCGGCCGGAGCTACCCGGTGACCCTGGGCGTCAGCGGTGGCGGCGGTAACGGTGGTGCCGGCGGTGCCATTGGCGGCAACCCCGGAGCGGCCGGTACCAACGGTGTGGCCGGGACCGCGACGATGCTGTCCGCCCCGAGCTACGGGGTCCAGCTCACCGCCACGGGCGGCGCGGGCGGTGGCGCCGGTGGCGGCGGCAGCGCAACCCCCGGCACCAACGGCGCCGGCGGCGCCGGCGGCACCGGCACCTGCAACAGCCTCACCGCCGTGAACCGCACGGGTGAGACCGGTGAGAGCGGCGCGCAGGGCGGCGAGGGCGGAGAAGCGGTCGACGGCATCGTCCAGCTGCCCCCGACGAACAGCAGCAAGGGCGGCAACGGCGGCGTCGGCGGCACAGGCGGCACCTCGCCCGGCGGTTCGGGCGGCCCCGGCACCAACGGCGGCAACGGCTACCTCGTCGTGTTCTGGTAAGCCTGCAAACGGGGAAGACCTCGGCGGATTCCCGCCGGGGTCTTCGTCGTGTGTGCGGTGTTCCGGGCTCGTCAGGCCTCCTCCGTCTCCGGCGCCTCGTGGGCGTGCTTCAGCCGGGTGCGGGCGTCGATCCGGTCCGGGCCGCTGAGCTCCGACCAGTAGCGGTGGGTGCTGACGAAGACGGCGAGCTCGCGCTCCCGCCGGCGGAGCTTTTCCACCTCGGCCTGTTCGTCGGCCGTCCAGCCCGGGGAGGCGGGGCGCTCCACCTTGCGCCAGCCGTTGTCGTCGCTGAAGCCGTCCAGCGGCTCGACCGACCAGGGGAGCCGCTTGAGCAGGGCCGACAGCTCGGCCCGGACCTGATGCAGCTCCTCCTGACCGGCGAGGAGGTCACTCGGAAAGTCATAGGTCTTAGCCACGGCACAATGCTACGCCTGTTCGATTTGGGGTGGCGAGTTTCGCACGGGGGTTCACGCGTGCAAGTGGAGGAGGGGCGGGGGTATTCCCGCCGGGGGGAGACTGGGGGTATGTGCCGGAGTATCAAGACACTGCGTCCGCCTGCGTTGCCCGAGGAGGCGACGGAGGAGGAGATCCGGGCGGCTGCTTTGCAGTTCGTGCGGAAGGTTTCCGGGTTCCGGGCGCCTGCTGCCCACAACCGGGAGGTTTTCGATCACGCCGTCGAGGTGATTGCGGGGGCTACGGCGGAGCTGTTGGCCGGATTGGAGGTGCGGGGGGGCCGAAAGGCCGGGTAGACCCCCAACCCGGCCACCTGCTCAACACGCTCGACAGGAGCCGCCGCGGAGCGACCCTACGGAGTCTCCGCCGGCTCCGGTGCCCTCCGCATCAGGTACGCCGCCACCGCGCCCGCCGCGAACAGGACCGCCACCGACACCCCCGTCGCCAGCCAGGCTGCGCCCAGCCAGCGGGTGCCGAAGTAGCCGAGGGCGACGCTGTAGGTGGCCCAGGAGAGGCCGGCGAGGGCGGACCAGGGGAGGAACTCGCGGACGCGGCGGTGCGTGGCGCCGGCGCTGAAGGAGACGACCGAGCGGCCGGCCGGGGCGAAACGGGCGAGGACGACCAGGGCGCCGCCGCCCTGGGACAGGGCCGCGCCGAGTCGTTCCTGCGCCGTGCTCAGGCGGCGCGAGCGGGAGATCGCGCGGTCCAGACGCTCGCCGCCGCGCCGGGCCAGGCGGTACGCCACGAGGTCGCCCAGCACCGACGCCGTGGCCGCACAGAGGGTCAGGGCCAGGATGCCGGGGACGCCGTGCGGGACGTGGCCTGTTGCCGCGCCCGAGCCCGCGGCCGCCGCCGTGGCCGCCGTGATGATCAGGACACCGCTGGGCAGCAGCGGCAGGAAGACGTCGAGCAGGACGGACAAAGCCACCACGACGTAGATCCACGGAGTGCCGGTGAGCGACCCCACCCTCGCCAGATTCTCCAGCACCGAAACTCCCCGTGTCCCCCGTGGACCGGACCGTGCCGCGATGTCGCGGGGGAGCGGCAGGGGCGGCCTGTGACAGCCATACAGCGTACGCCGGGGGTGTGACAGGAGTTTCACGGGGGCTCAGGTGTTCGGCTCAGCCCCTTGGCCGGGTAGTCCGGGTTGGGCGACCAGGGCCGACGTCGCGGTACGTCCGGCACGGCGGCGCCCTCTCCGGCGTATCGCCGAAGAGGGCGCTGTTCCGTGTGCCGTCAGGCCGCCACCGGCGCCCGCTCGGCCGCCGGCTGCTTCTCCTGTGTCGAGTCCTGTGTCGAGCGCTTCGCCAGCAGCCCGTCCACGCCGAACGCGCCGGAGCCGGTGAAGACCAGCAGCAGGAAGGACCAGCAGAACAGGACCGACAGCTCGCCGCCGTTCTGGATCGGCCACAGGGCCGCCTGCTGGTGGACGTCGAAGTACGCGTACGCCATGGAGCCCGAGGCGATGAACGCGGCGGCCCGGGTGCCGAGGCCCAGCAGGACGAGGGCGCCGCCGACCAGCTGGATCACTGCCGCGTACCAGCCCGGCCAGGTGCCGGCCGGGATCGTGCCGCCGTGGGTGCCCATCGCACCGCCGAGCACGCCGAAAAGGGAGGCGGCGCCGTGGCAGGCGAAGAGCAGGCCCACGACGATGCGGAACAGGCCGAGGGCGTACGGCTGCGCGGAGTTGAGGCGTCCGGTCAAGCCGGTCATGCGGGGGGTCTCCTTCGGTCGGGCCGGTCCGGGCGGACCGGTCTGGGGGCGGATCCGAACGAGTGCCCCAGGTTAGGTGATGACCCTCATTGATGCTTGCAAGTTCAACATTTGGCCACGATGCCGGTTCCGTTTGCGGTTCCGTCGGCCGGCCGCACCAGGTGGATCACGGGGCGAGCTCCGACTCCACGACCGTCCTCAGCCGTGGCCGCCCGCCCCGCACCGCCTGCTCCAGCCGGAGCCGGGCCGAACGCCCGTGCAGTGTCAGCGTCATGAGCTGGTTGCCGAACCACGGCCCGCCCGCCCTGCGCCAGTTGACCGGCGGCCGCGGGCAGCGCCCGTGCCGGGCGAACCGGCGGCCGAGCGCGCGGGCCGCCGCGCTCCAGCCGAAGCGGAAGCCGAGCCGCATCGACAGGGGCACGGAGTTGTGGACGGGGGAGCAGGTCAGCTGCAGGACGCGGGCGTCGGGGGAGCCGCGTCCCGCCGGGGACGGCCACTCCGCCTCGGCGATGTAGGCGTGGTGCACGTCCCCGGACAGCACGCACACCGTCGCCGGTGCCCCCGGCCCCGAGCCGGCCTCGGCGATCAGCTCGGCCAGCGCCTCGAAGGACGCCGGGAACGCCGCCCAGTGCTCCAGGTCGGCCCGCCGCCGCATGTCCTCCCCGAACCGCGCCCAGCGCGCGCCCTTCTCGCCCCGGCACAGCGCCGCGTTCCACGTTTCGGCGTCGTGTACCAGGTGTGGCAGCAGCCAGGGCAGCGAGGTGCCGATGAGGAGGTGGTCGTAGGAGCCGGGCCCGTCCAGCGCCTGCTCGCGCAACCACTTGGCGGCACCCGGGTGCAGCATCGCCCGGCTGTCCTCGTCCAGGACGCGGGCGGCCCGGGAGTCCACCATCAGCACACGGACGCGGCCGAAGTCGCGCCGGTAGCTCCAGTGTGCCGCGGCGGGGTCGGCGTCGGCCTCGGCGGCGAAGGCGCGCAGCACTTCGGTGCCGTCGCAGGTGGCCCGCACGGCGGCGAACAGGGGGTCGGCGGCCAGCTCGTCCGGCGAGAGGTTTCCCAGGTGCTGGTGCACCCAGTACGACATCAGGCCGCTCAGCAGCCGATGCTGCCACCAGTCGGTGGCCCGCATGTCGGTGAGCCAGGCGGCGGAGGTGTTCCAGTCGTCGACGACGTCGTGGTCGTCGAAGATCATGCAGCTGGGCACGGTGGACAGCAGCCAGCGCACCTCCGGGTCGAGCCAGGACTCGTAGTAGAGCCGGGTGTACTCCTCGTAGTCCGCGACCTCGCTGCCGATGGGGTCTTCCCTGTTCGAGCGGAGGCGAGAACGTGGCGAAGGGCCGGTCGGACCGCGGCGGGCGGCGAGCCAGCGGCGGGTCGCGTCGGAGGTCTCGTCGGCGTACACCTGGTCGCCCAACAGCAGCAGCACGTCGGGGCGTTCGCCCTCGGGGTCGGCGGCGATCCGGGCGGCCAGCGTGTCCAGGGCGTCGGGTCCCACCGGGTCGTGGCCGTCGGCCGCAGGGGCGGCCCAGCGGCAGGAGCCGAAGGCGACGCGGAGGCCGTCGCCGTCGGCGGGCGTGCGGATGACGGAGGGCGGGAATCGGGAGTCGGGGAGTGGCCACACCCGGGCACCGTCGAGGAGGACCTCGTACGAGGCTGCCGTGCCGGGCGTCAGGCCGGTCACCGGCACCAGCGCGTAGTGGTGGCCCTCGATCTGGAAGGTGCGGGCCTCGCCCCGGGCACCGTCGGAGCAGCGCACCTCGGCCGTGCACGGGCGGCTCGCCTCGATCCAGACGGTCGCGGACGCGCCGTCGGTGTACCTCAGCAGTGGTCCCAGGCGCAGTCCGGCCATGGTGATCCCCTCCTCCGTCGCCCCGTACGGTACGGAACGACGGAGGTCAGCGGGGAGGTCCCGGCGGTCAGCAGTTCGCGAGGTAGCTCTGCAGCGCGCTCTTCTCCGCCGAGTCGACCGAGAGGTTGTAGTAGTACTTCACCTGCACCCAGGCGCGTACGTACGTGCACACGTACGCCGACCGGGACGGCACCCAGGTGGCCGGGTCCTGGTCGCCCTTGGCCTGGTTGACGTTGTCGGTGACGGCGAGCAGCTGCGGGCGGGTGACGTCGTTGGCGAAGGCCTGGCGCTGCGAGGTGGTCCACTGGCTCGCGCCGGAGTCCCAGGCCTCGGCCAGCGGGACGAGGTGGTCGATGTCGACGTCGGAGGCGGCGTTCCAGGTCGCACCGTCGTAGGGGGAGTACCAACTGCCGCTGGTCGCCGCGCAGGAGGAGTCGGTGACGACGTTCGTGCCGTCGCGCTTGAGGATGTACTCGCGCGTGTTGCACGTGCCGCTGATCGTGATCCACGTCGGGAACAGGTCGCGGCTGTAGCCGGTGCGGTTCTCGGTCGCCACCGTGAGGGAGGCGAGGTAGCTGCGGGCGGTGGCCGCGCTGACCGGGGTGGGGAGGGCGGCGGAGGCGGTCGGGCCGTTGAACAGCCCGACGGAGGCTATGAGTCCGGTGAGCGCCGCCAGTATGCTGAGCCGTCGACGCGCGTAGAGCTTCGGCATGCGAACTCCCGTGAGGGTGTGGGGTGTTGGGCGCGAGCAGGGGAATGCTCGTGGCGCCGCGTTGCGGGGAGGTGTGCGTTCGGTTAGAAGCTAATGACGCGTGCATGACACAACAAGGGGTGCGACGGGACTTTCGGCCCCGGCGGGGTCGCCCGGGCTGTCCCGTACCATGGGGGGCGCAGAAGGGGAGTAGCTCTTCGCCGGACCGTCGACATACTGCTCAGCTCGCCTGAGCCGGCGCCCGGAGGCGGACCTCGATCACGAGGTCGGCCAGCGAGACCTTCGGCAAGCAGTGCACGCCCGTGCCGTACGGCACCGGGTGACCCGTGTGCTGCCGTGCCGAGGTGTCTCATCGCTTGTTACAGCACTCTCGGCGGGGCGGCCCCGACCGATTGAGGGATCGTGATCAGCTTCAGCGTCCTGGCGCTCACGTTCGGCGTCATCTTCCTGTCCGAGTTGCCGGACAAGACAGCGCTCACCGGGCTCGTCCTGGGCACCCGCTACCGCGCCTCGTACGTCTTCGCCGGCGTCGCCGCCGCCTTCCTGGTGCACGTGGTGCTCGCCGTGGCGGCCGGGAGTGTGCTGACGCTCCTGCCGCAGCGGATCGTGCACGCGCTGACGGGCGTGCTCTTCCTGGCCGGCGCGGTGATGCTGCTGCTGCACAAGGGCGACGGTGAGGAGGAGGTCCGCAGGCCCGAGGACCAGTCCTTCCTGAAGGTCGCCGGGACCGGGTTCACGCTCATCCTCGTCGCCGAGTTCGGCGACCTCACCCAGATCATGACGGCGAACCTCGCGGCCCGCTACGACGACCCGCTGTCGGTGGGCCTGGGCGCGGTGCTGGGACTGTGGGCGGTGGCCGGGCTCGGCATCGTCGGCGGAAAGGCGCTGATGAGGCGGGTGCCGCTGGGGCTGATCACCAAGATCGCGGCCCTGCTGATGCTGGCGCTCGGGGTGTGGAGCCTGTGGGAGGCCGTGGCGGGCTGAGCTGAACGGAAGGTGAAGGCTTGCGAACGGCGGTGGCGGGGGCCGGAGTTGTTTTGTACCGTGGAGGAACAAAGTGGCTCCCGCCCGCTTTCCCTGACCGGCGGGCGGGGCCGCCTTGTCCCTCCGGGGGTCCGCCCGTACGCCCCCTCGCCATGCCTTGGAGCTGCCGATGACGGCCACCGCCGTGCTCACCGCCCGTGCCCTCCTGCTGGACATGGACGGCACCCTCGTCAACTCGGACGCCGTCGTCGAGCGGGTCTGGCGCCGCTGGGCCGACCGCCACGGGCTGGACGGCGACGAGGTGATGAAGGTCGTGCACGGGCGTCAGGGGCACGCCTCGATGGCGCTGCTGCTGCCGGACAGGCCCGTGGAGCAGAACCTCGCCGACAACGCGCGCATGCTCGCCGAGGAGACCTCGGACATGGACGGCGTGGTCCCCGTTCCCGGGGCGCCGGAGTTCCTCGCCTCGCTGTGGGGCGTGCCGCACGCGCTCGTGACCTCCGCCGACGTCGCCCTGTCCACGGCCCGTATGGCCGCCGCAGGTCTCCCCCTGCCCGACGTGCGCATCACCGCCGAGTCCGTCGGCGCGAGCAAGCCCGACCCCGAAGGCTTCCTGAAGGGCGCCGCCGAACTGGGCGTCACGCCCGCCGACTGCGTGGTCTTCGAGGACTCCGGGGCGGGGATCGCGGCGGGGCGCGCCGCGGGGATGCGGGTGGTGGGCGTCGGCCCGCGCGCCGGATTCCACGGGCCGGACGTGGTGGTGCGCGACCTGACGCAGGTGCGGGTGGAGGCTGTCGGGGACGGGACGGTTCGGCTGTACGTCGGGTAGGTCCCGGTTCAGGGCAGCCGCGTCACCGCCCGCTCGTCGTGCGGCCGTTCGGAGTCGGACCCGCACAGCTCGTCGGTCAGCTCCTTCACCAGCTGGACCAGGTCGGTCGGCCGGTCCGGTCCCCACCAGTCGCCGAGCAGTTCGGCCAGCGACTCCTCGCGGGCCTGCGCCAGCCGCTCGGCGACCTCGCGGCCCCGGTCCGTCAGGACGAGGTCGAGGCCCTGGCGCTCGGCCAGCCGACGCTCCTCGACCTGGCGGGCGGCCTCGATGATGACGTGCAGCGGGACGGAGCTGCGCTCGGCCAGCACGGCCGGCTCCACCTCGCCGTACTTCTTGATCCGCAGCAGCAGCCAGCTCGCCGCGGGCAGCAGGTCGTAGCCCGCCCGCTCGGTGATCTTCCGGTAGATCTCGCGCCGCCCCTCGCGGCTGCCGAGCGTGGACAGCGCACGGCACACCTCGTCGTACGAGGACCGCTCGACCGGGTTGGTGGCGAGCGTCTCCGTGACGTCCGGCGCCGTGACGGAGCCGCGCAGCTTGTCCTCCTTCAGGAACCAGGCCAGCACAAAGCCGAGGACGGCGACGGGCGCGGCGTACAGGAAGACGTCGGTGATGGAGGAGGCGTACGCGTGCAGGGCCGCCGGGCGCAGCGCGGGCGGCAGCGTGGCGATGCCCCGCGGGTCGGACTTGAGGGCGTCCGCCGACGCCCCGGCCGGCAGCCGGGCGCCACCGAAGGCGGCGGCGAGCTTGTCGCCGAGGCGGCTCGCGAAGATCGTGCCGAAGATGGCGACGCCGAAGGAGGCGCCGATGGAGCGGAAGAAGGTGGCGCCGGAGGTGGCGACGCCCAGCTCCTCGTAGCTGACGGCGTTCTGCACGATGAGGACCAGCACCTGCATGACCAGGCCGAGCCCCAGACCGAAGACGAAGAAGCAGCCGCTCATCGCGGCGGTGGAGCTGTGCTCGTCGAGCCGGTGGAGCAGCAGCAGGCCGATCGTGGTGACGGCGGTGCCCGCGATGGGGAACACCTTCCAGCGGCCGGTGCGGCTGACGATCTGCCCGGAGCCGGTCGAGGCCAGCAGCATGCCGAACACCATCGGCAGCATGTGCACGCCGGACATGGTCGGGGACACGCCGTGGACGACCTGCAGGAAGGTCGGCAGGTAGGTCATTGCGCCGAACATCGCGAAGCCGACGATGAAGCTGATGACCGCGGAGAGGGTGAAGGTGCGGATGCGGAAGAGGTTCAGGGGGAGGACGGGCTCGGCCGCCTTCTGTTCCACGGCCACGAACACGGCCGCCAGGGCGACGCCCAGCACGGCGAGGCCGATGATCTGCGGTGAGCCCCAGCCCCAGCTGGTGCCGCCGAGGGAGGCGACCAGGACGAGGCAGGTGGCGACCGAGGCGATCAGGAACGTGCCGAGGTAGTCGATGACGTGCCGCTGCGCCTTGCGCGGGATGTGCAGGGTGGCCGCGATCACGGCGAGGGCGACGACGCCGACGGGCAGGTTGACGTAGAAGACCCAGCGCCAGCTCAGGTGCTCGGTGAACAGCCCGCCGAGCAGTGGCCCGAGCACGCTGGTCGCCCCGAAGACGGCGCCGAACAGCCCCTGGTAGCGGCCGCGTTCGCGGGGCGGGACGACGTCGCCGACGATCGCCATCGACAGCACGATCAGCCCGCCGCCGCCGAGGCCCTGCAGGGCCCGGAAGCCGATCAGCTCGGGCATGTTCTGCGCCATGCCGCACAGCGCTGAGCCGATCAGGAAGATCACGATCGCGGCCTGGAACAGCTTCTTGCGTCCGTACTGGTCACCCAGCTTCCCCCAGAGCGGGGTCGCGGCGGTCGACGCCAGCAGGTATGCGGTGACCACCCAGGACAGGTGCTCCAGGCCGCCGAGATCGCTGACGATGGTGGGCAGCGCGGTCGACACGATCGTCTGGTCGAGGGCGGCCAGCAACAGGCCGAGGAGCAGGGCGCCGATCGAGACGAGGACGTTGCCCGACACGTGTTCCGCGGCAGCGCCGCCATGCTGCTGCGGCGGCGGCGCGGACGCCGGCGGCGGCGGTGCGGACGACGGCTGTGCGTCCTGCACATTCTCCGCCATCCCCGTCCTGCCGTGCGCATCCCAGGCCATGGAGACCTCCCGAGGCTCTCGTGACATCTTCCATCGTGATCGGTGTGACCAGTTATGGCCTGTTGAGTCCTGTTGGACGCCGCCATTCCGGGGGGGGCTTCGGGGAGATGGTGTGTGGAGGATCTGCATAATCCTTGGAGTTCGCACGGGAGGGACGGACGCGTGGAAGAGCCGAAGGGGCACGTCTGCCCGGAGTGCGGGGCGCCCCGGGGAGCGGACAGCTCCCCGTCGTGCGCCTGCGCGCAGCGGGCACCGCACCCCGGCCGCGCAGCGCCCGCGCGCTCGCCCGGCGCTTCGAGGTCAGCGTCCGTACGATCGAGCGGGACCTGGCGGCGCTGCAGCAGTCCGGGGTACCGATCCACGCCGAGCCGGGCCGCACCGGCGGGTACGTCCTAGACAAGGAGCGCACGCTGCCGCCGCTGACCATCACCCCGGCCGAGGCGACGGCCCTGGCGGTGGGGCTGCACGCGCTCGCCGGGACGCCGTTCGCCGCCGACGCGCGCAGCGCGTTGCACAAGGTGCTGGCGGTGATGCCGGGGCGCAAGCGGGCCGCGGCGGCCGAGATGGCGGGCCGCGTCCAGCTGCTCGTACCGGCCGCGCGTCCGGCACGGCCCGCCGAGCCGGTGGTCCCCGGGCCGCTGCGGGAGGCTCTGTCGGCGGGGCGGGTGCTGCGCCTGGAGTACGCCGACGCCGTGGGCGCCCTCACCGCGCGGGACGTCGAACCGCTCGGCTTCCTCGGCGGCGACGAGCACTGGTACCTGGCGGCCTGGTGCCGGCTGCGCGGGGCGCCGCGCGGCTTCCGCCTGGACCGCATCCGGGCCGTCGAGGGACTCGACGAGCGGGTCCCGGACCGCGCCGTCGACCTGGCAGAACTCGACACGCTCGGCTCGGACCTGGTGCCCCTGGCCGAGCTCGGAATGTGACGGCAATCACCGACAGGGGGGTGTCGTGAGCGGGGCGGAGGCTGGTGCCCGTTCCGAACACGTACGACGAAAGGCAGCAGTCATGACCCTCGTGGGCACCGACACCCTCACCCCGGCGGCCCGGCATCGCCCTCTTCGAACGCTGGACCGCGCTGTGGAACGGCGACCTCAGCGACCCGGTGAACTTCCTCGCCCCCGACTTCCGCATCCGCTTCGGCAACGACCCCGACCGGGCGGCGGACACCGACACGGTGCACGGCCCGCAGGGCCTCGTCGACCTCGTCACCGACTTCCGCGCCGCAACGCCCGGTCTGCGCTACGCCGTTGACGGCACCACGCTGGTCGATCCCGGGCTCGGCCGGGTCTCCTCCTGCTGGTAAGGCAAAGGAGAGTTGAGCGACATGGCCGACGTGACACCGGAGCGGGGCGCCCAGCGGGTGCCGGACGAGGAGAGGCCGACGGGTCGGGAGACGGCCGGGAGCCGTGCAGCGGTGGCCGGTGGGGAGGCGGCTGTGGGCCGTGAGACGGTGACGGGCCGTGAGACGGTGACGGGCCGTGCAGCGGTGATCGGTGACGAAGCGACTGCCGACCGCGAGACGGCCTCGGGCCGCGGTGCGGTGACCGGTCGTGAGACGGCCGCGGGTCGCGGCGCGACTGGTCGTGAGACGGCCGCGGCTCGTGGTGCGGTGACCGGTCGTGAGACGGCCGCGGGGCGGTGCGCCGAGCGGTGGAGCGACCTCTGCCGGACGTGACGCGGGTGCGGACCTGGAGACGCTCGCCGGGCTCGGCACGGCGACCGGCGGCGGGACGACCGGGCTCGGCACGGCGACCGGCGGCGGGACGACCGGGCGCGACCCTGTGGTGGGCCACGGCACCGCGCTCGGCGGCGACACGGCGCCGGGCCGCCGGACCGACGCGGGCGGCGGCAGCCCGGCGCCCGCAGGTGACCGTGCCTCGGCGTCCCCACTGCTGCAGCATGACGAGTGCGACAAGTTCGGCGCGCGGTTGCGGGAGGCTGTCACTGGGTTCGTCGACGGGCCCCGGGACGCCGTGGAGGAGGCGGACCGAGTGGTGGAGGAACTGGCCTCGCGGTTCGCGGATGCGGTGACGCGGCGGCGGCGTACCCTGCGCGCGTCCTGGCAGACCGCCGACGACGGCAGGTCCGCGGCGACCGCCGACACCGAGCAACTCCGACTGGTGCTGCGGGACTACCGCGAGCTGGCGGACCGGCTGCTCCGCCGCTCAACCGCCCGCCCCTACCGCTCCACCGACCGCCGTACTACTCCGCCGCCGTCCGGCCCTCCCGCCGCGCACGCCACTCCCGTACGACCTCTTCGACGTCGTACCGCTTGAGGCCCAGCGGGGGGCCGGGCGGCGGCTTGAGCATCATGTCGAGGATCTTGGCGTTGATCTCCGCGATGATCTTCCGGACGATCCGCTCCGAGGGTGCCGCGTAGGCCGCCGCGAGAGCGTCCTCGGCCTCCTTGCGCAGCGCGAGCGTCGGCGGCAGGACCGACAGGCCCTCGCGGGCCATCTTCCGCCTGACCCACCACAGTTCGTCGTACGCCGTGTCCTCCGGCAGCGGCTTGCCCGCCCCCGGCAACCGGTCGAACTCGCCGCGCGTCTGCGCGTCACGGATCTGCTTGTCGACCCAGGACTCGAACGGCACACCCGGTGGCTTTCGCTCGGTCATGAGTCCATTGTGCCGGACGTCCCCGGGCCGGGCGATTTATCATGCCGCCGCGGTGTGCCAACCAGACGCGCCGGCAATGACATTGGCGCAGCTGAGCACGAGGCAGCGGCTCGGGCGCCCCGAACCTCGAGGAGCGCACGTGCTCGAACTCACCATGGCATCCGTCTCCGGGACGGACGCAAGCGCCACGGCCGGCATGCTCATGGCCGACGCGCCCAGCGAACCGGGAGCCGTGCTGCGGGTGGGCCGGGACCGGGCCGTGTGCCGCCTGGTGACGCCCGACGACTGGCTGTTCGTCTCCCGGGTCCACCTGGAGTTCCAGTGCGGACCCGACGGCACCTGGCAGGTCACCTGGCTGCGCGGCTCGCAGCCGGACCCGTCGTCCGAGGTCCGCCTGACGATCGGGGAGTACGCCCAGCCGATCGCCTACGGCGGGACCGTCCCGCTGCCCCGGGGCGGCTCCGGCGAGATCGTCGTCCAGGACCGCACCGGCCCGCGCGGCATCAATGTCGGCTTCTACCACGAGGTGTGACGGCCGGGGCTGGATCTGTCGCCCGGCCTACGCCAGCACCCGTGCCAGCGCGAAGCCGTCGTACCCCTTGCTGCCCACCGTCTGGATCGCCGTGCCCTTCAGCCTCGGGTGCTCGGCGATGAGCTCGAGCGCGGCGCGGGTGGCGCGCACGCTCGGGTCGGTGCTGGCCGGGTCGGTGACGCGGCCGCCGCGCACGACGTTGTCCACGATGATCAGGCTGCCCGTGCGGGTCAGCTTGAGGGCCCATTCCACGTAGTGCGGGTTGTTGACCTTGTCGGCGTCGATGAAGACCAGGTCGAAGGGGGGCGGGTTCTCGTCGGCGAGCTTGGGCAGCGACTCCAGGGCCGGGCCCACCCGCACCTCGGTGACCCGGTCCAGGCCGGCGCGCGCGAGGTTGCGGCGGGCGACGTCCGCGTGGTGGGCGTCGTACTCGAGGGTGACCAGGCGCCCCTCGGCCGGGAGTGCGCGGGCGAGCCAGATGGTGCTGTAGCCGCCGAGCGTGCCGATCTCCAGGATGGTGCGGGCACCCTGGATCTCGGCGAGGAGTTGCAGCAGCTTGCCCTGGTTCGGCGCAACGTTGATGTGCGGCAGACCCTCCGCGTCGCTGTCGCGCAGCGCGGCCTGCAGCGCTTCGTCCTCCGGGGAGAGCAAAGTGGTGAAATAGGCGTCGACGTCGTCCCAGAGCTGCGAGTCGCTCATGAACCCAAGCCTTTCGTATGTCTAGTTAGATGCGCTAACTAGCTGCGCTAACGAATATAGCCGGATGCACGGGCCGTGTCAGCGACCTTCAGCCGATCGGGGGAGGGGCGTGGACCGGCGGCGGGGGCACGACCGGGCGTCGGGCTCGGGAGCGTCGTACCGCAAGCGCGGTCAGGACCGCGACGGCGAGCGCCGGGCCGCCGCCGGTCGTCAGCAGCCACGCCGGGATTCCGGCCACCTCGCGCAGCCGGTCCTCGTGGCACCTGCTGGTACGCCGGGTCGGCCGCCGCCCGGCGCAGGGTGGGGCCGGAGATGCGGGACGGCTGGGGGAACTCCTGGTCGACGCGGTGAGGAGTCGACGCGGTGAGGAGTCGACGTGGTGAGGAGTCGACGTGGTGAGGAGTCGACGCGGTGAGGAGTCGACGCGGTGAGGAAAGGCGTGTCCTTGGCGAGACCGGCGAGCGGGTTGCTGTCGCAAGTGGCCGACCCTGTACCAACGCCCTCCGTCATGCTACCGGCAGAGGATCGGACGGTGGGACGGAGGGCGTGGTTCCAGGCGGTGCGGGTCCGCGCGTAGCTGCGGGCGGTGCACCCGGTCACCGCGGCGGCCGCCACCTCGTCAACGCCGGACGGCGTCTTCGCGGAGCTCCACCGCCGGTGCCGAACCGGGCAGCGGGCGGCCCGCCGACTCGGCCATGAACCACACCGCCGCACCGCCGATCACCGACGCGGCCATCATGTAGTACGCGGGCATCATCACGTTTCCGGTCGCGCCGATCAGGGCCGTCACCGCCAGCGGCGTCGTGCCGCCGAAGAGGGAGACCGAGACGTTGAAGCCGATCGACAGGGAGCCGTAGCGCACCCGGGTCGGGAACAGGGCCGGCAGCGCCGCCGGCATGGCTGCCGTGAAGCAGACCAGGAGGAGGCCCAGCGCGCCCATGCCGAGGGCGACCGCGACCAGGCTGCCCTGGCGGATCAGGAGCAGGGCCGGGACCGACAGGAACAGGAAGCCCGCGCAGCCGGCCGCGATCACCGGGCGGCGGCCGACGCGGTCGGTCAGCGCGCCGACGAAGGGCTGCACGATCATCATCAGGGCCATCACGCCGAGCACGACGAGCAGGCCGTGCGTCTCGTCGTACTTGAGCTCACTGGTCAGGTAGCTCGGCATGTACGACAGCAGCATGTAGTCCGCGACGTTGAAGATCAGAACCAGGCCCATGCACAGCAGCAGCGCCTTCCACTGGCCCGCGATCATCTCCCGCAGCGGCACCTTCGGACGGTTCGCCTCGGCCTTCTCGAGCTCCGCCGCGAAGGCCGGGGTCTCCTCCAGGCGCAGCCGCAGGTAGAGGCCGATGATGCCCATGGGGCCGGCGATCAGGAACGGGATCCGCCAGCCCCAGGACGTCAGGTCGTCCGAGGACAGCAGGGCCGTCATCAGGGTCACCAGGCCCGCGCCGCCGATGTAACCCGCCAGCGTGCCGAACTCCAGCCAGCTGCCGAGGAAGCCGCGCCGCTTGTCCGGGGCGTACTCGGCGATGAAGGTGGTCGCGCCCGCGTACTCGCCGCCGGTGGAGAAGCCCTGCACCAGACGGGCCAGCAGCAGGAGCAGCGGGGCCCCTACGCCGATCGTCGCGTACGACGGGATCAGGCCGATCGCGAAGGTGCCCACAGCCATCATGATCATCGTGACGGCGAGGACCTTCTGGCGTCCGATGCGGTCGCCGAGCGGGCCGAAGACCATGCCGCCGAGCGGGCGGACCAGGAAGGCTGCGGCAAAGGCGCCGAACGTGGACAGCAACTGCGCGGTCGGGTTGCCGGAGGGGAAGAAGACCTTGCCCAGGGTCACCGCGATGTAGCTGTAGACACCGAAGTCGAACCATTCCATCGCGTTGCCCAGCGCGGCGGCCTTCACGGCGCGCCTGACGAGTGCGGGGTCGGTGGCGGTGGCGGCAGGGGTCTTGGGAACGGACGTGGGCCGGGGAGCGGCGACTGTGGCGGCCGACAAGAGTTCGCTCGCCTACCTTTCGACGGGGACAGGGACGCGGCCCACGCGGCGGCGGTGACGGCGGGCCTTGAACGACCCGCTCACGGCGGGCCGAGAAACGACCATACGGCGGCTTGCTCCCTTTACGTACGGTACACAGGTCGTTGCCTGCTGCACCTAAATGCCCGATATGCAGGTAGGTATGCCCGCCCCCGAGCGCTTTCGCCGGGATCGCGCTGTGATCCTTCTCGCGCCCCGAAGGCGCAACCGCACCGCCCCCGCACTATCGTCACCCGGACAAAAGGCGAGCGGACGACAGGTGAAGCGGGGGTTGCCTGCGTCTCTCTCCGGGGGCGGTGCGAGCCTCATAGGGTTCGCAAAGGGATCCCGGCGCACGGGACGCGCGGGGAACACGGGGCGGGAGGCCGACGGGGCGTGGCGAATGCGGAGCACAGCGGGCGACCGGCGGGGGCATTCGGAGCAGCGGCCGGCGACGCGACCAGGGACCGCCTGGGCGCGGCCAGGCTGGGCCTCTGGCTGATCGCCGGGGTCCTCGCCGTACGACAGGTGGCCGTGGTCCTCGCCACCCCGCGCGGGGAGCGGCTGACGGACCTGGAGACCTGGGTCGGACCGAACGGCGTCCTGCACGTCAAGGGGTCGCTGTACGACTCGACACAGTTCACCGGCACCCCCTTCGCCGGCCTCGTCCTCAAGCCGCTGACCAATGCCGCCGAACAGGCCCTCGGCTGGGGCTGGACCTTCGGCACGCTGCTGCTGGTGGTCGCCCTAGGCCTGATCGCCGCGCGCGCCCTGCCACAGCCCGTCAGCCGTCGCACCTCGCTGCTGGCCGCGCCCGTCGCGATCAGCCTGCTCATGCTGTCGCTGCCGGTGCGCAACACGCTCTGGCTCGGCCAGACCAGCATCATCCCGGTCCTGCTCGTGCTGCTCGGCTGCTTCGTCGTGCGCGGGCAGCGCGCCGGTGGCGCCCTGATAGGCCTCGCGGCCGCCCTGCAGCCCACCGTGCTGCTGTTCGTGCCGCTGCTGTGGTTCACCGACCGCCGCCGGGCCGCACTGTCCACCGGCGTGACGTTCGCCGCGTGCACCGCGCTCGCCTGGGCCGCGATGCCGCACGACTCGTACACCTACTGGGTCCACCACATGGCGGGCGTCGGTCTCGGCGGCCGGGCCGACGCGCTCGGCAACCAGTCCCTGCACGGCGCCCTGCTGCGGCTGGGGCTGACCGGCCCCGCGGAGATAGCCCTGTTCCTGACGCTCGGCGCGGCCGTCGCCGCCCTCGGCCTGCGCCGGGCCGTGCGCCACGCCCGGGACGGGCAGCTGCTGCTGGCCGTCGCGATCACCGGCTGCGCCGCGATCGCCGTGTCGCCCACCACCTGGCAGCACCAGTTGCTGTGGGTACTGCTCGCGGTCGTCGGCCGGGTCGGCAGACGGGCCTCCGACCGGTACGTGTGGCCGGTGGCCGTGGTCGTGGTGATGACGCTCCCGGGCAAGATGATGCTGCCGAACAATCCGGCCATGAACCCGCTGCGCGACAACGTCGTCCTGCTGGCCGCCGTCGCCGCCGCGACGGCGGTGCCGTTCCTGTCCCGCACCTCCGAGTACTACGGCGCACCCGTCCCGACGGAGTACGCGGCCCCGGTCCCGGCCCGCTTCCGGCCCCTCGTACCGTTCCTGCGCCGGGTCCTCACCCGCCCGAACCTGCTCCTGGAACTGCTGCTGATCCGTGTCACCTACGCCGCCTACTCCTCGGTGCGGCTGACCGTCCAGGGCGACCGGGCCACCGCCGAGGCGCACGGCCACCAGATCCACTCCGTCGAGAGCGCCCTGTCCATCGACATCGAGCACTGGGCCAACCACACGGTGGTCGGGCTGCCGTGGCTGAACCACTTCCTGAGTTTCTACTACGAGAGCTTCCACTTCGTGGTGCCGCTGACCATCCTCGCCGTCCTCTACGTCCGGCGGCCGGTGGACTACCGGTGGGCGCGCACCGCGCTGGGCTTCGCCACCCTCCTCGGCCTGCTCGGCTTCTGGCTCTACCCGCTGGCCCCGCCCCGGCTCATGCCGGGCTTCGGCTTCATCGACACCGTGCACGGCGTCCAGGACTTCGCGAAGCCGGACTACGGCGCCATGACCGCGGTCACCAACCAGTACGCCGCGATGCCGTCCCTCCACTTCGGCTGGTCCCTGTGGTGCGGCATCGTGATCGCCGTCGTGGCGCCGAAGTGGTGGATGAAGGCCCTGGGGCTGCTGCACCCGCTGTTCACGGTCTCCGCGATCGTGGCGACCGCCAACCACTGGGTGCTCGACGCGGTCGGCGGTGCGGCCGTGGTCTGCGCGGGCTTCGCGCTGACCTACCTTCTGTCGGGGCCGCGCGCGGCCGCCGTGCCCGACCTGGAGCGAGAACCGAGAGCCGAACTCGCCGTCCGCTGACGGGCGTCGGCCACAAGCCTGCGTTTTTCGTGCCGCGCCGGGTGTGGTGGCGCTGGGGCGTCGCGTCGGCCGGGGTGCTGGTGAGCCTGCTGCCCCTGGTGGTGGTGAGCGCGGGACAGGCCGACCAGCAGCTGGGCTGGCTCGGACGTCCGAGCCTCGCGATGTGGCTGCAGTTCGCGGCGGTCGCGGCCGCAGGTGCGCTGCTGGGCCGTTTCCTCCTGCGCGCGCCCACGGGCGGCCGGAACACCGGCCGGACGACCCTGGTGTCGCTGGCCCTGCCGCTGCTGGTGGCCCCGACCGGGCCGCTGATGACGGTGTCCCTGGTGAAGCCCTGGTACGTCGACCGGTATGTGCTCTACGCCATGGCGGGGCCGGCCCTCGCTCGTGGATCCGCTGGGGGAGGTGATCGGGCAGGCCCGGCTGGTGCTGCTGACGGACCTGGGCAGTCCGCGGACCACCACGGAACTTGCCGAACGGCAGCACATGAGCGCCTCGACGGTGTCGTACCACCTGCTCCGCCTGCACCGGGTGGGGCTGCTGAACCGGATGCGGGAGGGCAGCAGGGTTTACTACCAGCGCACGTCCGAAGCGGATCGTCTCGTCACGCGCGGCCGGTGTGCCGGGCCCGGCCGTCGCCCGGCCCCCGCCGCACACCGTCACCGCCCGGAGAGGCAGGGGCGGGGCGTAGGGGTGGAAGTGCTCCTGCCTCCCCCGGGACGGGCCGACGGCGCCGGGAACCGCCGGCCCGAGCACCTCAGGTGGTGGTGACCGGGAGTTCCTTCACCCCGTTGATCCACGCCGAGCGCAGGCGCCGCGGATCGCAGGCGGGCTTCAGGTCCGGCATCGCGTCCGCGACCGCGTTGAAGATGAGGTCGATCTCCAGCACGGCCAGGGACTTGCCGAGGCAGTAGTGCGGGCCGCCGCCGCCGAAGCCGAGGTGGGGGTTGGGGTCGCGGGTGATGTCGAAGGCGTCCGGGTTGCCGAAGACCTCCGGGTCGTGGTTGGCGGAGGCGTAGAAGAGGCCCACCCGGTCGCCCTTCTTGATCTGCCGGCCGCCGAGTTCGGTGTCCTGGGCCGCCGTGCGCTGGAAGGAGACCACCGGGGTCGCCCACCGCACGATCTCCTCGGCGGCGGTCGAGGGCCGCTCCCGCTTGTACAGGTCCCACTGGTCGGGTGTTTCTACGCACTCGCCGCCCTGGTCGCTGCTGTAGCTGGACTTACGCCACGCCCAGCGGCGCGCACTCGACGCAGTTGCCGCCCTGGTCGCCGCTGTAGCTGGACTTACGCCACTGGATCTCCGTCAGAGTCTCGTTGCTCTCCATAGCGTTCCTCCATCGCGCGCCGGATCAGCGTCGCCGAAGGCTTGAGGGAGAGAGCGGCGGCTTGAAGATGATCGTAACGGAGCGAGCAGTCTTTGACGGTGTCCGGATTCGCGGTCGGGTGCCCGCTGCCGTAGCCCTCGGTGTAGACGATGGTCGGGTCGCTCGCGAGGCGGTAGACGTCGAATGAGCCTTGCAGACCCGCGTGTGCTCCGGCCGAGAACGGCAGGATCTGGACTTTGACCCTGGGGTTGTCCGCGAAGCACAACAGGTGGGCGAGTTGCTCCCGCATGACCTCCCGGTGGCCAATCCCCTGACACAACGCGGCTTTCACTGAGGACGGCCCAGAAGACCGGCGGTTCCTCCTTCTCGAAGATGCGCTGCCGGGCCAGTCGTACGGCGGTGCGGTCGTCGAGATCGGCTTGGTCGAGTGCTCCGAGTACGGCTCGCGCGTAGGCCCTGGTCTGGAGGAGGCCCGGCACCATGTAGGTCTCGAAGGAGTAGATCTCGGCGGCCCGCGCCTGCAACTCGGCCACCTGCCTGAACCACGTCGGAAGTTGACTCCGCATCACCAGCTCGACGAGCCGCGACAGTAACCCGCCCGTCCCCAGCGCCGCATCCGCCCGCTCGCTGAACTCCTGCGTCGGCAGCTACCTGGCCGTCTCGATCTGACCGACGAGCGAACCGGTGTAATTGATGATGTCCCCGAGCTGCCGCTGCGTCAGGCCGGCCGTTTCCCGGTGCCGGCGCAGTTCGAAGCCGTAGTAGACGAGCGGTGAGGCGCCCGGGTCGAGGGTGTTGATGTGGGTCACGCACGGCCCCTCTCGTGCAACCCTGTCCACTGCGGGACGTGTTGTATCCGATCCGTAGCCGAGCGTAGTCATGCCAGGCCGGCCTCGTGGTGTGAACGACTACATTCCCCCCTTCCTCCTGGGCCTCCGCACCGCCCAGTACCGCATGCGTCTCACCGTCGGCGAGTACTCGGCGCGGCACATCCGCCGTATCGTCCGCTCGTGTCTGCACGAGCGGGAGCTGGCTGAGCTTACGGACGCGGTGGAGCTGGCCGTGACCGAACTGGTCGCCAACGTCGTACGCCATGTCCCGGACCGGCGCTGCACACTGCTGGTGCTGCGGCAGACGGCGGGCGTGCGCGTGGAGGTCGCGGACGGGTCACCGCGACTGCCCGCCGTGTCGGCCGGCCTGTCGGCGGATGCGGAGAGTGGCCGCGGGCTCGTCCTGCTGGACGCGATGGTGGACACGTGGGGGGTGGATCCCCGGCCCGGCGGCGGGAAGACCGTGTGGTTCGAGTGCGTCGCGGCGGGCGTCTGACGAGGTCACTCCCGTCCGGACGTCACCGCCGCCAGCACGCCCGCCGCCACCGCCGCGATCAGCAGGGGAGTGCCCAGGTCGCGGTGGATCACCAGCCACGCGCCCAGCAGAGCGCCCGCCAACATCGCGATCACGGAGGCCGTGCGGCGCGGGGAGCGTCGGCTCGAGCCGCCGCCGGCACGGGAGTCGGAGGCGAGGCCGGTCAGCGTCATCGTCAGGACGGTCGTCGTCAGGTCGGGCACGCCCAGCTTGCGGACCGTGGCGTTGCGCAGGCCCATCGCGAAGGCCGTGAGGGCGATCAGGGTGTACGTCGTGCCGGTGGCGTCCGGCACGACGAAGGCGACCGCTGCCGACGCCCCGACCAGCACCGCCTCGGCGGCGAGCGTCACCCGGGCCCAGGTGCGGCGCGTGCCGCTGCCGTACCGCGCCGAGACTCGGCCGCCGGCCATCGCGCCGATCAGGAACGACACCAGCGAGGTCGCCGTGTGGGGTACGGAGAAGCCCGGCGCCCCGGCGGCGGCGAAGCCCAGCACCACCACGTTGCCGGTCATGTTGGCCGTGAAGACGTGTCCGAGGCCGAGATAGCTCACCGCGTCGATCAGTCCGCTGACGACGGTCAGCCCCAACAGCACCGCCACCAGGCGCAGTCCCCGCGCCTCGGGGTCGTCCGCCTTCGTGTCCGCTGCCATGGGCACCAGAAAAGCAGACCGGTTGGCGGATCCTGCGGGGACTCGCCGCGTGCGGAAGACGCCCGGCCCGCTACCACGAGGCCGGTCAACGGCCCTGCGGAGTGATCCGGTTGCGCTCGCTGTCGGCCAGACCGAGCAGGGCGGTGGCGCCGCAGGCGGCTGAATGTTCTGCCGCCTGGTCGAGTTGGCGAAGAGCTTCGCCGACACGGCCGTTCGCGGCGAGCGCGGTGCCGGCCGTGATGCGGGCGGAGGCCTCGTAGAGCGGCATACGGGCCGCGCCGAACAGGGCGGCGGCCCGGTCGGCGGACCGGGCCGCGGTCGTGTCGTTGCGGGCGAGTCGGACTTCGGCGTGGGCGAGCAGGCGGGTCGCGAGCAGGCCGGAACCACGCGGGGCGCGGAGGAGGCGTGCGTCGGCTCCGTGGCCCGTGGGGGCTCGTCGGCGCCTGGCGACGGCGTCCAGACAAGCAGGCGGGAAATCCGTCCGCAAACACCCCTTTTACTAGTTGTGGTCGCATCCGGGGGAAGGTCGCATGTGTGAGCGGCTCTCAATGCCCAGGTCGGCGCCGGTAAAGACGCGTACATGCCATGCGTCGGCGCCTGCGACCGCGGGTCGTAGGTGATCCAGGTCATGTGCGCCGGTTCACCGGGTTCGTCACCATCGACGCACGAGGGATCACGGAGCGGGAGCGTCGAATGTGACCGGGGTCTCGAAGGCGGCCCGGCGGGTGGCCCGGCGCAGCGCCCTGAGGAGCGCCGGCCCGAGGAGGAGGGTCAGCGCGACGGTGACGGCGGCCCGGCCGAGGTCCCACCCGAGCGAGGTGGCCAGGCAGTACGCGACGAAGCGGGCCAGGTTGGCGGGGACCGCGGCATGCGGGTCGAAGGCGATGGAGGAGGCGAGGGTCCCCATGAAGGGCCAGCCCGCGAGGTTCATGACAGTGCCGTAGGCGAAGGCGGCGAGGAAGCCGTAGAGGGCCAGCAGCAGGAGTTCCACGCGGCCGCACAGGCGGTCGGGGCCCGGCAGCAGGCCCGCGCCCATGGTGAACCACCCCATGGCCAGCATCTGGAACGGCATCCAGGGGCCCACCCCGCCCGTGAGCAGGGCCGAGGCGAACATGGTGACCGAGCCGAGCACGAACCCGAAGCCCGGCCCCAGGACGCGGCCGCTCAGCACCATCAGGAAGAACATCGGCTCGATGCCGGCGGTGCCCGCCCCGATCGGGCGCAGGGCGGCACCCGTCGCGGCCAGCACGCCGAGCATGGCGACGGCCTTCGGACCGAGCCCGGACTCGGAGATCGTGGCGGCGACGACGGCGACGAGCAGGACGAGCAGGCCCGCGAAGAGCCAGGGGGCGTCCTGCGCGTGGGCGGTGAGCTGTGAGGTGGGCGGAGCCAGGAAGGGCCAGGTGAAGGCGACCACACCGACGAGGCTGACCAGGGCGAGGGCGGCGAGGGAGCGGGGGCCGAGGCGGACGGGGCGCGCCTGCCGCCGGGCGCGGGCCGTCCGTTGCGTGCGGGGCGCCCGCTGGAGGCCGGTCATGCCAGGGCCTCGCGCACCTGGGCCACGGTCAGCCACTGCTGCGGGGCGAGGATCTTGGTGACCTGCGGGGCGAACGACGGGGAGGAGACGACCACGTCGGCCGTCGGCCCGTCGGCGATCACCTCACCGTCGGCCAGAAGGACCACCCGGTGGGCGAGTTCGGCGGCCAGCTCCACGTCGTGCGTGGCGAGCACGATGGCGTGGCCCTCGGCGGCCAGGGCGCGCAGGACGGTGACGAGACGGGTCTTCGCCGCGTAGTCCAGGCCCCGGGTCGGCTCGTCCAGCAGGAGGAGCGGCGGGCGGGCGGTGAGGACGACGGCGAGCGCCAGCGTGAGCCGCTGGCCCTCCGACAGGTCGCGGGGATGGGCGCCGTCGGTGATGCCGGGCAGCAGCTCCAAGACCAGGGCGCGGCAGGTGCCGGGCGCGGCCTGGGCATCGCGGTCGGCGGCCAGGCACTCGGCGGCGACCGTGTCGGCGTACAGCAGGTCGCGCGGCTCCTGCGGGACGAGGCCGACGCGGCGCACCAGGTCGCGGGGCGGTGTGCGGTGGGGGACCGCCCCGCCGACCCGGACCCGTCCGGCGGAGGGTTCGACCAGCCCGACGAGCGCGCCGAGGAGGGTGGACTTTCCGGCGCCGTTGCGTCCCATGAGGGCGACGGTCTCGCCCGGGGCGATGGTCAGGTCGACGTGCCGGAGGGCGTCGACGCGGCCGCGGCGGACGGCGAGGGAGTGCACTTCGGCGACGGGCGGGGTCGTCGCCGTGGCCTCGGGCGTGGGGCGCCTGCGGAGACGCCGGCGGGGTGTGGTCGCCACCGCGTGGGGCGCGGGGGGTGTCGTGGTGGGCGCCGGTGCGGTGGGCGTGGGCTCCCGTCCGGTCAGCCGGTCACGGAGGTCCGCGGCCCGCCGACGGGCGTCCCGGACGGTGAGCGGCAGCGGGGACCAGCCCGCCAGCCGCCCCAGGTCCACCACCGGCGGGCACACCGGCGAGACGGCCATGACCTCCGCCGGGGTGCCGAGGACCGGGGCGGCGCCCGGGGAGGGCAGGAGGACGACCTGGTCGGCGTACTGGACGACGCGTTCCAGGCGGTGTTCGGCCATGAGGACCGTAGTGCCGAGGTCGTGCACGAGCCGCTGGAGGACGGCGAGGACCTCCTCGGCGGCGGCCGGGTCGAGGGCGGAGGTCGGCTCGTCGAGGACCAGGACCTTCGGGTGCGGGGTGAGGACCGACCCGATCGCGACCCGCTGCTGCTGGCCGCCGGAGAGGGTGGCGATGGGGCGGGCGCGCAGGTCGGCCAGGCCGAGCAGATCGAGGGTCTCCTCGACGCGCCGCCGCATCACGTCCGGGGGCAGCCCCAACGACTCCATCCCGTAAGCGAGTTCGTCCTCGACGGTGTCCGTCACGAAGTGGGACAGCGGATCCTGGCCGACGGTGCCGACGACGTCGGCGAGCTCACGCGGCTTGTGGGTGCGGGTGTCCCGGCCGGCCACCGTGACGCGGCCGCGCAGGGTGCCGCCGGTGAAGTGCGGGACGAGTCCGCTCACCGCGCCGAGGACGGTGGACTTGCCGACGCCGGACGGGCCGACGAGCAGGACGAGTTCGCCTTCGGGGACCTCGAAGTCGACGCCCCGGACGGTGGGTTCGGCGACGCCGTCGTACGTCACCGAGACGTCCTCGAAGCGGATCATGACGGCTCCTTGGGGGCGGGGGCGACGAAGGCCGGGAGCAGGCCGAGGAGTACCGCCGCTCATGACGGCTCCTTGGGGGCGGGGGCGACGAAGGCCGGGAGCAGGCCGAGCAGTACCGCCGCCGCGGGCCACAGGGGCAGGGAGGGGGCGACGAGGGGAACGACGCCGGGGTGCAGGGCCTCGGGATCCCGGGCGGCGGCGAGGGTCAGCAGGGCCGCGACCGCCGTGCCGGATCCGGCGACCAGGCAGGAGCGGAGGTTCCAGGTGTCGGGGCGATAGCGGGTGCGCGGGGAGCGGCGGCCGCCCAGCACGAGTCCGGCGAGGGCGGCGGCGACTCCCGCGAGCAGCACCGGGAGGCCGTAGGTGCCGCCCTCGGCGGTGAGCAGTCCGTACGTTCCGGCGCAGATGCCTAGCAGGCCGCCGAGGGTGAGAACGGCGGTGGTGCGGCGGACGGCGGGCGGGACCTCGGCGGTACGGCCGTAGCCGCGGGCGTCCATCGCGGCGGCCAGGGCGACCGAGCGCTCCAGCGCACCCTCCAGGACCGGCAGTCCGACGTGCAGCAGGCCGCGTATGCCCCGGTCGGGGCGGCCGCGCAGGCGGCGGGCGGCGCGCAGGCGTTGCACGTCGGCGACGAGGTGCGGGGCGAAGGTGAGGGCGACGACCATGGCGACGCCGGTCTCGTACAGGGCGCCGGGGAGGGACTTCAGGAGGCGGGCGGGGGCGGCGAGGGCGTTCGCGGAGCCGACGCAGATGAGCAGAGTGGCCAGTTTCAGGCCGTCGTAGAGGGCGAAGACGAGTGCCTCGGCGGTGACCCTGCCGCCGAGGCGGATGCCCTGCGCCCAGTGCGGGAGCGGGACTTCGGGGAGGGTGACGATCACGTGCGTGCCGGGGATGGGGGAGCCGAGGAGGGTGGCGAAGGCGAGGCGGATGAGCAGGACGGCGAGGGCGAGCTTGACGAAGGCGGCGTAGGAGCGGGCGGTGGGGGTGTGGGGGCGGCAGGTCACCACGACGTAGGCGGACACCGTGAGGAGGAGGGCGAGGAGGAGGGGGTTGGTGGTACGGGTGGCGGCGGTACCGAGTGCGAGGGACCAGAGCCACCAGGCTCCGGCGTGGACTCCCACGCAGCTGCGGGCAGTCGTGCCTCCCCCAGTGCCTTGGCGGCCCGGGAGGTACCCCTGGGGGCGGCACGGGTGGGCGCTCGGGGTACCCCCTGCTCGAAGAGCTCGGGGGAGGCACCCGGGCGGCGCGGGCGAGCCGGCCCGCCCCGCGCCGGCTCCGACACCGGGTGCCTTACGCATGCCTGCGCCGGCGTGCCTGCCACACCGCTGCCGCGGCCAGGACGGCCACCGCGGCCGCACCTGCGACGAGCCCGACCGAAGGGCCGTGGTGCGGCTTGCTCGTGCCCGCCGTCGGCTTCTTCTCCGCCGTCACCTGCTCCCCGCATCCCCTCTCCGGATACCCGGCGATCGCGCACAGCAGGGCGTTCGTGTCGTACCTCAGGGGCTTGGCGACCGCCGCCAGGGCCTCCGCCGTCGTCGCGTCGGCGGACACCCGCGCGCAGGCCGTGCGCGGCGTCGGCGGGGTTTCGCCGGACGGGGCATCCGCCCGGGTGCCGAAGTCGACGACCAGCGCCACCCGCTTCGTGCCGGGCCGGGCCGGCGTCTTCGCGCAGATGGTCGCGAAGTCGGCCGTGCCGCGCGGCTTCGTCGCGTCCTGGGAGTCCTCGCTCACCGCGAACCGGAAGCCCTGGACGTCACCGTCGGAGGGCCGGGCCGTCGACGGACCCTGTGTGGCGTACGTCCAGTGGTCGCCGTTGCGTTCCCAGAAGGACCAGTACCGGTAGCCGACGGCCTGCGCCTGGCCCACGCCCGCCGACAGGACGACCGCGGCCAGGAACAGCAACGCGAGTGCCCGGCGGCGTATCACGGCTGCTGCCTCTTGGTGCGGCCGCTGAGCAGGAACCCGACGCCCATACCGGCGACGAGGCAGATGCCGACGAACCACCAGACGCCGAACCCGGAGTTGTTGTGCTTGTCGCTGTCCTTGGCGTCCTTGGCGTCCTTGGCGTCCTTGGCGTCCTTGGCGGACTGCTCGGCCGCCTGCGGCGCCGGGCCGGTGGCGTTGAGCTGCGTGACCAGGTCCACGCCCCCGAAGTCGCGCGGGTCGGTGCCCGTCGCGTGGGCCGCGAAGATCAGCTGGGCGTAGGCGGCGGGACCGCTCTGCTTGGCCCAGGCCTCGGAGTGCTTCTTTAGCCACTGCAGGGGCTTGCGCGCCTGCCCGGCACCGCCCTGGGCGGCGAGCGCGACGACCGCGTCGGCGGTGTTGCCGTAGTCGGGCTGGTCGGCGGCGCCGGGGAGCACGGACGTCAGGTAGCCGTCCTTGGCGACCGCGTGCGCCAGGTACGACGCCCCGTTGGCCGCGGCCTGCGCCGGGGTCGGCTTCCCGGAGTCGGTGCAGCGGGCGCCGCCGGCCTTGCCCGCGGCCTTCACCACCATGCCCCGGCCGAGCGCGCCGACCACACCCGCCGCCGTCGCGTCCGCGTTGGCGGCGAGCTTGCCCTTCTTGTCCGGCTGGTAGGCGAAGGCGCCCGCACCGTCGCCGGAGCACGGCAGGGCGAGCTTCAGCAGGGCGTCGTAGGGCGACTTGCCGTCCTTCACAACCTCCGCGGGCTTCTCGCCGACGGCGGCCAGCGCGCCGACGACGACGGACGTGGAGTTCGTGTCGCTGGCCCCGCCGGGCTCGTACCCCCAGCCGCCGTCCTTGTTCTGCACGGACTTCAGCCAGGACACCGCCTTGCCGGTCGCAGCGTCGTGGCCGCCGAGCGCGGCGAGGGCCTGGACGGCGGCGGCCGTGCTGTTGGTGTCGACCATGACCTTGGCGTCGCAGGCCTTGGCGGGGTCGGCGCGGAAGGCGGCGAAGGCGCCGTTCGCGCACTGCTGCCCGGCCAGCCAGTCCACGGCCTTGGCGGCGGGCCGGACGCCCACCGTGTGCTGGGCGAGCAGCGCGAGGGACTGGCGCCAGACGCCGTCGTACTGGGGGTCGGTGCTGCCGTACAGCCCGGAGGGGACGGCCGTCGACGGCGACGCGGACGGGGACGGGCCGGCGGCGACGGCGGGCGCCGCGGAGCCGATCACGGCGATGGTGGCCAGGGCCGCGGCGCTGCGGCGAACGTTCATGATCGGCGGGTGCCTCTCCCTTGTTGTTCGGTTCGCCTCCGGGGCGCGGCAGCCGGGGTCGGGGCGGCGAGCGTGCTCAGCCCTTCGGGCCTTGGCGCGTTCGCCGTCCCGACACCGGCGCACCCCTTCGGCTCTCCCTGCGGGGAGCCGGACAGCACGGGACACACCCCGGGCGGCTCGGCTCCGTAGACCTCGACGGTGCCGTACGCCGGCGGGCTGCCGACGCACGTGAGCCGGTCACGCTCCCGTGCGGGGCAGTCCGGCTCACCGCCCTCAACGGACGGCTCACGGTTGCGGGTCAGCGCCGGAATTGCACCGGCTTCCCCCCGTACGGGCGTGATGACGACGCGGCCACTCTACCGGCCCGTAGGAAAGACCCTGAGGGGGACCTGCGCTCAGCCGACGAGGGCCACCGCGTCCACCTCGACCAGCACGCCCTCACGCACCAGCCGTGAGACGACGGTCGTGCGGGCCGGCAGGGGCGGGCAGTGCGCGAAGGCGAGGAGGTGCTCCAGAAGATCCACGCGGCGTTGGTACCAGGTGGCCTCAGCCGGGCGCGATCGGATTACACCGCCACGTACGTCACCGGGTCCGTTCCCGGTAGCGCCTCCGCCCGGCCCAGTTTCACCAGGCGGCGCAGGTGGGCCTCCGCCTCCGAGACGGCGATGTTCCGTGAGCCGTGGGGGATGTCGGACCAGGGACGGTTCCACTCCATGCGTTCCGCCAGCTGCCAGGGGGTGAGCGGTTCCGCCAGGAGGGCCAGCAGGCCGGTCAGGCGTTGCTCGTGGTGGGTCAGCAACTCCCGTACCCGGGCCGGGGCGTCCGTGAAGGCGTGCTGGTGGGCGGGCAGCACCTCCGCGGGGGCCAGGCGGCCGACGCGTTCCAGGGAGTCGAGGTAGTCGCCGAGCGGGTCGGTCACCGTGGCGTCGTCGGGGTCCTCGTACAGGCCGATGTGCGGGGTGATGTCCGGGAGCAGGTGGTCGCCGGAGAACAGACGGCCGTGGCCCGGGAGTCGGGCGGGGTGCTCCTCCTCCAGGTGCAGGCAGACGTGGCCCGGCGTGTGGCCCGGCGTCCAGATCGCGCGCAGGCGGCGGCCGGGGAGGCCGAGGAGTTCGCCGGGGACGATCTCGCGGTCGGGCAGTGCGGGGGAGAGGCCGGGGAGGCTCCGGGCGCGGGGGCTGCGCAACGGGGCCACGTGCTCCTCGAGGGCGCCGGCCGCCGTGAGCTTGGCCGTCATGTAGCCGAACCAGCGCTCGGGACGGGCCTCACGGGTCCGGCGTACGACCGCGATGTCCGCCGCGTGCATCGCGATCCATGCGCCGGACGCCTCCCGGACCCGCTGCGACAGACCGTGGTGGTCGGGGTGGTGATGGGTGATGACCACTCCGTGGATCTCGTCGGCCGCGGTGCCGCACACCGCCAGGCCCTCGGTGAGGGTGTCCCAGGAAGCGGGGTCGTCCCAGCCGGTGTCGATCAGCACCGGGCCCCGGTCGGTGTCCACGACGTAGACCAGTGTGTGGCCGAGGGGATTGTCCGGAATGGGGACCGCGACGGACCGTACGCCTCCGCCGTGGTCGGACACCTGCGTCATGGGTTCCCCGTCCTGGCTGTTCGTCATCCGTCCTCCGCCCCCACGGGCCATTGCCCACTATAACTAGAACTGATATCAGTTCTGAAACAGCGTCAGAAACCCAGAATCCGTCAGCTTGGCAGGAGGCAGTCGGCCATGACCGAGCTCGTGGAACACGGACAGCTGTTCATCGGCGGGGAGTTGACCGACCCCCTGGGCAAGGACGTCATCGAGGTGATCTCCCCGCACACGGAGGAGGTCATCGGCATGTTCGAGCCGGATCCGCATGTGTCGACGACGCCGGTGTTCGCGTACGTGGCGGTGTTCGCGGGGGCGGTGCTGGTGTCGGCGGCAGGTCTGTACCGGCTGGGCTAACGGGTGAGTGTGGGGGCTCAGGTGGTGGCCGGTGCTGCGACGCTGTTGTTCTGTGCGGCCGGGCTGAGCGGGCAGCTGACTCTTTAGGCCGGGCCCCACGGGCGGCCTCGTGCGGTCCTAGGCGTCGCCCCCGGGAGCCGTCAGGTCGATCAGGCGGCACACCGTCTCTATGTCGATCTTGACCTGGGCGATGGAGGCGCGGCCCGAGAGCCAGGTGATCAGGGCCGAGTGCCAGGTGTGCTCGATGACGCGGACGGCGGAGAGCTGGTCGGGGGTGGGGTTCTCCAGGCTCATCGCGTCCAGGATGATCGCGGTGGTCTGGCGGGAGACCTGGTCGACCTCGGGGCTCACGCTGCGGTCCGCGAACGTCAGCGCGCGGACCATCGCGTCGGCCAGGTGCGGCTCGCGCTGCAGCGCCCGGAAGGCCCGCATCAGCGTCTCCGCCACCCGCTCCGCCGCCGTCTCGCCCACCGGTGGCTTCTTGCGCAGCGTGCCGTGCATGCGCTCCAGCTGGTCCTGCATCGTGGCGACCAGCAGGTGCACCTTGGACGGGAAGTACCGGTAGAGCGTGCCGAGCGCGACCTGCGAGGACTCCGCGACCTCCCGCATCTGCACCGCGTCGAAGCCGCCCCGGCTGGCCAGCTGCGCGCTCGCGTGCAGGATGCGGCGGCGCCGGGCCTCCTGCCGCTCGGTGAGGGGCGGCGGTGGGGGTCCCCCCGCTCGAAGGGAGCTGGTGGGGGAGGGCCGCGCGGTACTGGCTTCCACCTTGGCTTCCGCAGGCATGGGCACCGTTCCGTGACAGTCGGTGAGGGCGGGCGGTCAGACAGCATGGCAGGACGTCCGCCGTGGCGCGAATCACCTGATCCACTGCTCACAGCACCGCTACCTGCCGGTAGATTCGGAGCCTCCTGAACGATCAAGTCTGAAACTTGTTCTAGATTATCGTCCCGGCGTAATCTCGCGTGACAGTGCAGGGAGAAGGGGGCCCAGAGTGACCGCTGAGGCCAGTCAGGCGGGTCCCCAGGAGGACCCCGCCGCCGACGGCGAGCGACCGCTCAACATCGCGCTCCTCACGTACAAGGGAAACCCGTTCTGCGGCGGCCAGGGCGTCTACGTGCGCCACCTCTCGCGCGAGCTGGCCCGCCTCGGCCACCGCGTCGAGGTGATCGGCGCCCAGCCCTACCCCGTGCTCGACGAGGGCTACGACGGCCTGAGCCTGACCGAGCTGCCGAGCCTCGACCTCTACCGCCAGCCGGACCCGTTCCGCACCCCGCAGCGCGACGAGTACCGCGACTGGATCGACGCGCTGGAGGTCGCCACCATGTGGACCGGCGGCTTCCCCGAGCCGCTGACGTTCTCGCTGCGCGCCCGCCGCCATCTGCGCGCCCGGCGCGGCGAGTTCGACGTCGTGCACGACAACCAGACGCTCGGATACGGGCTGCTGGGAGACGTGGGCGCCCCGCTGGTGACCACCATCCACCACCCCATCACCGTGGACCGCCAGTTGGAGCTCGACGCCGCCGAGGGATGGCAGCGGCGGTGGTCCGTACGGCGCTGGTACGCCTTCACCCGCATGCAGAAGCGCGTCGCGCGCCGCCTGCCGTCCGTGCTCACCGTCTCCGGAACGTCCCGTCAGGAGATCGTCGACCGCCTCGGCGTCCGCCCGGACCGCATCCACGTCGTCCACATCGGCGCCGACACCGACCTGTTCTCGCCCGACCCCTCGGTGCCGCAGGTGCCGGGCCGCATCGTGACCACCTCCAGCGCCGACGTGCCGCTGAAGGGCCTGGTCTTCCTCGTCGAGGCGCTGGCGAAGGTACGGACGGAACACCCGGCAGCGCACCTCGTCGTCGTCGGCAAGCGGCCCACCCAGGGGCCGGTCGCCCAGGCGGTCGAGCGGTACGGCCTCGAGGGCGCCGTGGAGTTCGTCAAGGGCATCTCGGACGCCGAACTGGTCGACCTGGTCCGCTCGGCCGAGGTCGCGTGCGTGCCGTCGCTGTACGAGGGCTTCTCCCTGCCGGCGGCGGAGGCGATGGCCACCGGCACGCCGCTGGTCGCCACGACCGGCGGCGCAATCCCCGAGGTCGCGGGGCGCGACGGGGAGACGTGCCTGGCGGTGCCGCCCGGCGACGCCGGCGCGCTGGCCGCCGGGCTGGGCCGACTGCTGGGCGACCCGGAGTTGCGGGTACGGCTCGGTCGTGCCGGGCGGGAGCGGGTGCTGCGTCACTTCACGTGGGCGCGGGCCGCCGAGGGAACGGTGGCCCGGTACCGCGAGGCCATCGCCGGCTCCACGGGCCCGGGTGTCCGCCGCCCCGCGGCGGCGCCCCCCGGCCGCTCCGCGGCCGACGCCCTGAGCCGCTCCGCGGCCGACACCTTGAGCCGCTCCGCGGCCACGACTCCCGGCCGCTCCGCGGCCTCATCGAGTGCCGGGCCGGCAGTGGTCGGCACGGCGACAGTGACCGACGTCGATTCCAACCGCGAAAGCAGGGCCACGTGCTGACCGTCGACTTCTCCCGGTTCCCGCTCGCCCCGGGCGACCGCGTACTGGACCTCGGCTGCGGTGCCGGCCGGCACGCGTTCGAGTGCTACCGGCGCGGCGCGCAGGTCGTGGCCCTCGACCGGAACGGCGAGGAGATCCGCGAGGTCGCCAAGTGGTTCGCGGCGATGAAGGAGGCGGGCGAGGCGCCGGCGGGCGCCACCGCCACGGCGATGGAGGGCGACGCGCTGGCGCTGCCGTTCCCCGACGAGTCCTTCGACGTCGTCATCATCTCCGAGGTCATGGAGCACATCCCCGACGACAAGGGCGTACTCGCCGAGATGGTGCGGGTGTTGAAGCCGGGCGGACGGATCGCCATCACCGTGCCGCGCTACGGCCCGGAGAAGGTCTGCTGGGCCCTGTCCGACGCCTACCACGAGGTCGAGGGCGGCCACATCCGCATCTACAAGGCGGACGAGCTGCTCGCGAAGATCCGGGAGGCGGGACTGAAGCCGTACGGCACGCACCACGCGCACGCGCTGCACTCGCCGTACTGGTGGCTGAAGTGCGCGTTCGGCGTCGACAACGACAAGGCGCTGCCGGTGCGGGCGTACCACAAGCTGCTGGTCTGGGACATCATGAAGAAGCCGCTGGCCACGCGGGTGGCCGAGCAGGCGCTGAACCCGCTGATCGGCAAGAGCTTCGTGGCGTACGCGACCAAGCCACACCTGCCTCGTCTTCCCGAGGCTTCCGAGGCGGCCGCCAAGTGACGACTCCCCGGACAGAACACCTCGTCCTGCCCGGGGTCCTCACCGCCGAGCAGGCTGCCGCGACCGTGCGCGGCATCCTCGGCGTGCAGCGGGAGGACGGCGCGATCCCGTGGTTCCGCGGGCACCACCTCGACCCGTGGGACCACGTCGAGGCGGCGATGGCGCTGGACGCGGCCGGCGAACACGAAGCGGCGGAGCGGGCGTACGCGTGGCTGGCGCGGCATCAGCAGGAGGACGGCTCCTGGTACTCGGCGTACGCGGACGGGGCCCACGACGACGCCACCGACCGGGGCCGGGAGACGAACTTCGTCGCCTACATAGCCGTAGGGGTCTGGCACCACTACCTCTCGACGGGCGACGACACGTTCCTGGACCGCATGTGGCCGGTGGTGTACGCGGCGATCGAGTTCGTGCTGCGGCTGCAGCAGCCGGGCGGGCAGATCGGCTGGAAGCGGGAGGACGACGGCACGGACACGGCGGACGCGCTGCTGACGGGGTGTTCCTCGATCCACCACGCACTGTGCTGTGCGCTGGCGATCGCCGAGCAGCGGGAAGAGCCGCAGCCGGACTGGGAGTTGGCGGTGGGCGCGCTGCGGCATGCGATCCGCAGGCACCCGGAGCGGTTCCTGGACAAGGACCGCTACTCGATGGACTGGTACTACCCGGTGCTGGGCGGGGCGCTGACGGGCGCGGAGGCGAAGGAGCGCATCGAGGCCGACTGGGACCGCTTCGTCGTCCCCGGCCTCGGGGTGCGCTGCGTCGTACCCAACCCCTGGGTGACGGGCGGCGAGTCGGCCGAACTGGCCCTGGCCCTGTGGGCGGTGGGCGAGTCCGACCGAGCCCTGGACATCCTGCAGTCCATCCAGCACCTGCGCGATCCGGAGAGCGGCCTGTACTGGACGGGCTACGTCTTCGAGGACGAGGCCATCTGGCCGCGCGAACTGACCACCTGGACCGCCGGGTCCCTCCTCCTCGCCGTCGCCGCCCTCGGCGGCCACGAGGCCACCTGCACGGTCTTCGCCGGCGACCGCCTGCCCAGGGGACTGGAGCCGGACTGCTGCGCCTGAGCTCTCAGTGCCCGGTGCATGCCGTCGGGACGGCGTGGCCGACGGAGCCGGGTCAGTGCCGGTGCATGTGGTTGGCGAGGGCGTGGCCGAGGAACAGGTAGACCACGGCGGCCAGACCGTAGCCGGCGACCACGCGGGCCCAGGCCTTGTCGAAGGTGCTGCATTTTCTGGGGGCGCCCCCCAGACCCCCCTGGTCACGGGACCAGCCGGCTAGCCAGTTGGCCGCGTCGTGGACGCATCACAGGGGTCAGCCGGGCCGGCGTTCGGAGCCGGGTCAGTGCCGGTGCATGTGGTTGGCGAGGGCGTGGCCGAGGAACAGGTAGACCACGGCGGCCAGACCGTAGCCGGCGACCACGCGGGCCCAGGCCTTGTCGAAGGTGCTGCATTTTCTGGGGGTGCCCCCCAGACCCCCCTGGTCGCGGGACCAGCCGGCTAGCCAGTTGGCCGCGTCGTGGACGAACTGGACCAGGTCGTTGGCCCGGTTCGCGTCCAGCAGGTACATCAGTATCCACGTCCGAAAATGAAGGCCATCACGTCCGCGACCACCGCGATGACCGTTCCGGCGGAGTTGGAACCAGTGCGATATCGAGGGGAAATGCTTTCCGTCTGGCCCCGGAATCGTGATTGAAACCTGGAACGCGTACGGGGCGTGACCCGGGGAGTACCCCAAGTGCCCCAAGTGGCGCGGTGCCCGGGCCGGGGCGACGCTGGCGGGAGACCCACTCGCCTGTTCACCGGGAGGACACCGTGACCGTACCCATACGGCGCCTCGCCGTGGCGCTCACCCTCTGTTGCGCCCTGCTCGCCAGCACCACCGCCTGGGCCGGCAGCCAGCACACCCCGCAGCGCACCCCGGTCGTCGCCGTCGCGGCCGCCACGCCCAGTCCCAGCACGTCCGCGGAGAAGCAGAAGTTCGCCAAGACCCGCTTCGTGGCGAACGCGGCTCTCGCGGCCGGAGCCACCTATCAGTGGATCGTGAAGCCGTACAAGGCGGGCAAGTTCAAGAAGGGCGCGAAGGGCCGCAAGCTGGCGCTCGTCAAGGCGGGCCTCGCGGGCGCGTTCGCGTACAACCGGCTCAAGGCCGCGGTGCGCAACGCCGAGGGCGACCCGACGCTCTCCAAGGCGCTCGCCCCGCTCACCGCGGGCATCGACGCCCTGAAGTACCTGCCCTCCAAGCTGCGCAAGGGCGACTCCACCGACTCGGTGGTCGGCAGTTACGACGACATCATCAACAAGGTGAAGGGCGCCGGAAGCAGCGCCGGTGCGCCGGTCAAGGACAAGGTGCCGTCGGCCTCCCAGCTGAGCGGCGGTTCCTAGGAGTTCAACTCCGCCAGCACCCGCAGGGTGTGCGGATCCGGCGCGAGGGCCAGCAGGTCCGTCACCGGGCCCTTGCGCCACAACTCCAGCCGCGCGGCGATGCGTTCGCGCGGGCCGACCAGGGAGATCTCGTCGGCGAAGCTGTCCGGCACGGCGCGTACGGCCTCCTCCCGGCGGCCGGACAGGAAGAGTTCCTGGACGCGGCGGGCGTCCTCCTCGTACCCCATGCGTGCCATCAGGTCGGCGTGGAAGTTGCGGGCCGCGTGGCCCATGCCGCCGATGTAGAAGCCGAGCATGGCCTTGACCGGCAGCGGGCCTTCCGACACGTCGTCACAGACGCGCACCTGCGTCATGGGGGCGACCAGGAAGCCCTCGGGCAGGTCGGCCAGGGCGGGCCCGTACACGTCGGGGCGGCCCGGTGACCAGTACAGCGGGAGCCAGCCGTCCGCGATCCGGGCCGTCTGCGCCACGTTCTTCGGCCCCTCGGCGCCCAGGAGGACCGGCAGGCCGGCGCGGAGGGGGTGGGTGATCGGCTTCAGCGGCTTGCCGAGGCCGGTGCCGTCCGCGCCCCGGTAGGGGTGGGCGTGGAAGCGGCCGTCCAGTTCCACCGGCGCCTCACGGCGCAGCACCTGCCGTACGACGTCGACGTACTCCCGGGTCGCGGTCAGCAGCGACTTCGGGAACGGCCGCCCGTACCAGCCCTCGACGACCTGCGGGCCGGACAGCCCGAGGCCCAGCATCATGCGCCCGCCGGAGAGATGGTCCAGGGTGAGCGCATGCATGGCGGTCGTGGTCGGCGGCCGGGCCGCCATCTGGGCAACCGCCGTGCTCAGCCTGATCCTTGTCGTCTGCGCCGCGATCCAGGTCAGCGGCGTGAAGGCGTCCGACCCCCAGGACTCGGCCGTCCACACGGAGTCGTAGCCGAGCCGTTCGGCCTCCCGCGCCAGCGGCACGTGGTCCGGGGACGGGCCGCGGCCCCAGTAGCCGAGTGCCAGACCGAGCCGCATGGCGCCTTGCTGCTGTCTGACGTTGCGTCAAGTGCGGGCTGCGACTGTACGACAACGGCCCCCCGCCCGGAAGGGCGAGGGACCGCAGGGCTGTTGGGCGGGGTCAGCCGCGCTGGATGTTGGACGCGTCCTGCAGCACGCCCCGGCGGCCGTCCTGCATCTCGGTCAGCAGACCCGGGCCGCGCTGCTCAACGGCCAGGTACCAGGTGCCCGGCGCCAGTTCGGCGATCGGCGTGGGCGAGCCGTTCTCCGCGTACAGCGGACGCGGCGCCGGCACGGCGAACCAGAACGGCGAGAAGGGCGCCGACGGCTGCTGGGCCTGCTGAGCCTGCTGCGGCTGTCCGGCGAAGGGCTGCGTCTGCTGCGGCTGCGCACCGTACGGCTGCTGCTGGGCGCCCGGGTAGCCGTAACTGCCCGGCGGCTGGGCCCCGTAGGGCTGCGGAGCGGCCGGCTTGGGGGCGGGGATGAGGGCGGCCTGGAGGGCGGGGACCAGGGGAGTGGCGATGGCGGCGGCGGCGAGGACGAGGGCCGCGATGAAGCCGAGGATGAGGCCGGAGCCGGCGCTGACCTGGCTGGGGACGTCGACCAGGTCCCAGAACAGGATCCAGGCCGCGAGGATCGTGAACGCCGCTCCCACCGTTCCCAGATCCAGACCCGCCATCTTGCGGGGCTGCGGCAGGCACCGGTTGACGACGATCAGCGCGGCGCCGGTGACTCCGCCCATGTAGACGCCGAGGCCCAGACCGAGCCCGTCCCAGGCGTTGCTGTTGACGAAGCTGTCGTAGGTGTCGAGGAACGACGCGATGAACAGCAACACCGCTGCTCCGATCACCACGCCGTCGCCCCGAGTGAGGGAGCGGATATTCACTTCAGGTCCTTCGAATAGGTCGTCTCGTCGTCGGTAGAGGCGTCGCTGTCACCATGTCGCCGTCAGGCCCGGGTGGGAAGCGCGGGGGTGGCCCCTCATCATACGGATGACACTATCGTCCGTCCGGCGAGGCTGTCCGCCGGGATCAGTCCGCTGATCACGACCCGCGCAGGAAACTCACGATTCCCTCAGAGATCCCTTGCGCCGCTTTCTGCCGCCAGGCACCGCTGGTCAGCAGCGCCGCGTCCCTGCTATCGCGCATGTTGCCGCACTCGATGAACACCTTAGGAACCGTTGACAGATTGAGACCGCCCAGGTCCTTACGCGTGACGAGACCGGTGCCGTCGCCGATGTAGTTGGAGGGGGCTTCACCCGTGACGCGGACGAAGTTGCCCGCGACGCGCTCGCCGAGGTCGCGGGAGGCGTCGACGATCGGGCGGGTGTCGGCGGCGCCGGCGTGGACGGACGCCGGGAGGATGACGTGGAAGCCGCGGTCGCCCTTCGCCGCGCCGTCGGCGTGGATCGAGATGGCCGCGTCGGCGTGCGCGGCGTTGCCGATCCGGGCCCGCTCGTCCACGCATGGACCCCAGGGCGGTGAGTCGCCGTCGTGGGTCAGCTTCACCGTGGCGCCCTGCTGTTGGAGGAGCGCGCGCAGCCGGTGTGTCACGTCCAGCGTGAAACGGGCCTCGGTGTAACCGGAGTTGGTGGACGTGCCCGTTGTGTCGCACTCCTTCCGGTTCGTGCCGATGTCCACCGTGCGGTTGATCTCGGCCGTGTGCCGGAAGTTGCCGGGATTGTGGCCCGGGTCGATGACGACGACCTTGCCCTTCAGGGGGCCGGAGGCGGTGGGCGCGGAGGTGGAGGGCGTCGGGGAGGTGCTCGGCTGCTTGCCGTCGGCGCCGGAGGGGGAGGAGGCGGCCGGCGCGGACCAGGGGGCGCTGGTCGCCGACCGTACCGCCGCCCGGCCCGCGCCGCCGCCCGAGTCGCTCGGGGCGCCCACCGCCTCGTACACGAGCCAGCCGAGCAGCGCGCCGGGCACCAGCGCGGCGAGGGCGACGGTCAGCGGGCCGCGCCGGGAGCGGCGGGGCTGCGGGGGATCGAAGTCCGGGCCTACGTACGACACGTCTGCGACTCTAACCGCGGGTTCAGGTCCCCGCTCCCGTTCGCTTCAGGGTGCGGAGGGAGTCGGTCACCGAGACCTCGGTGAACGCGCCGGACTCGAGGGCCCGGAGGTAGATGCGGTAGGGGGCCTGGCCGGTGAACTCGTCCGCCGGGTCCGGGAACACGTCGTGAATGACGAGGAGGCCGCCTTCGGCCACATGGGGCGCCCAGCCCTCGTAGTCGGCGCCCGCGTGCTCGTCGGTGTGGCCGCCGTCGATGAAGACGAGGCCCAGCGGGGTGTTCCAGACGGCGGCGATCCGGGGGGAGCGGCCGACGAGCGCCACCACGTGCTCCTCCAGGCCCGCCCTGTGCAGCGTGCGCCGGAAGGTGGGCAGCGTGTCCATCAGGCCGATCTCCGGGTCGACCGTCTCGGGGTCGTGGTAGTCCCAGCCGGGCTGCTGCTCCTCGCTGCCGCGGTGGTGGTCGACGGTCAGGGCCGTGACCCCGGCCTGCCGGGCCGCGTCGGCGAGCAGGATCGTCGAGCGCCCGCAGTACGTGCCGACCTCCAGCAGTGGCAGTCCGAGCCGCCCGGCCTCGACGGCGGCCGCATACAGCGCGAGCCCCTCGTGCGTGGGCATGAACCCCTTCGCGGCCTCGAACGCGGCCAGGATCTCCGGCTTGGGTGCCGCGGGCATGGGGGTCCTTTCGGTCGTACGAATGCCTGGGCGCCCATGCTGCCGCACCCCCTGCCGGCCGGGCGACAGGGGGTGCGGTGGTGTGGATCTCAGTCGGATCGCCAGGGGCCGGCCTCAGGCGGTGACCGTGTCGCCCGGCAGCGCCAGGTCCACGTCGACCGGGCGGTCGTCGCCCGCGTGGGTCGCCGCGGAGGCGAGCGGGCCGTGGCCGGCGGCGCGTGCGGCCAGCACGTACGGGCCCTCGGCCGGGACGGCGAGGGCGTAGCTGCCGTCCTCCGCGGAGAGCGTGGCGCCCGCCTGGCGGCCGCGGCGGTCGATCAGTGTGACCTTGGCGCGGGCGACCGGGGCGCCGTCGGCGTCCAGGACGCGGCCGCGGAAACCTCCCCCGAGCTCTCGGCTGCGCTCGAGCAGGGGGGACCCCCACCGCACCTCGTTGGCGCGCTCCAGGTTGGCGTCCTCCTCGCTGCTCGCGCGCAGCTGCGGCTTGGCCGACCGGGCCTGCCGGGGCAGGCACAGAGCCAGGAGCAGGCCGAGCGCGACCGCGGCCGTCGCGATCAGGAAGGAGATGCGGAAGCCGTGCATGGTCGGGATCGTGAGGCCGTGCACGTGGTGGGCCGTGTTGGCCAGCACCATGCCGATCACGGCGCTCGACACCGACGTACCGATGGACCGCATCAGGGTGTTGAGGCCGTTGGCCGCCCCCGTCTCCGAGGCCGGGACCGCGCCGACGATCAGCGCGGGCAACGACGAGTACGCGAGGCCGATGCCGGCGCCCAGGACCACCGACGTGACGACGGTCTGCCAGGCCGCGTCCATCAGGCCGAGGCCGCCGCCGTAGCCGATCGCGATGACCAGCAGACCGACGATGAGGGTGACCTTCGGGCCGTAGCGGGCGGACAGGCGGGCGTAGACCGGCGCCGTGAACATCATCGTCAGGCCCAGCGGCGCCACGCACAGGCCGGCGACCACCATCGACTGGCCGAGGCCGTAGCCGGTGGCGGAGGGCAGCTGGAGCAGTTGGGGCAGGACGAGCGAGACGACGTAGAAGCTGACGCCGACCATGATCGAGGCGAGGTTGGTCAGCAGGACCTCGCGGCGGGCGGTGGTGCGCAGGTCGACCAGCGGGGCCGCGACGCGCAGCTCCAGCAGGCCCCACAGCAGCAGGACGACGACGGACGCGCCGAACAGGGCGAGCGTGGTGCCGGACGACCAGCCCCAGTCGCTGCCCTTGGTGATGGGCAGGAGGAGCAGGACCAGGCCGGTGGACAGGCCCAGCGCGCCCAGCAGGTCGAAGGAGCCCTCGGCGTGCATCGGGGACTCCGGTACGACGAGGAGGGTGAGGAGGATCGAGAGGGCACCGAGGACGGCGGCGCCGTAGAAGAGGGCGTGCCAGTTCGTGTGCTGGGCGACCAGGGCCGCGGCGGGCAGGGCGAGGCCGCCGCCGACGCCGATCGAGGAGCTCATCAGGGCCATCGCCGAGCCGAGCTTCTCGCGGGGCAGCATGTCCCGCATCAGGCCGATGCCGAGCGGGATCGCGCCCATGGCGAAGCCCTGGAGCGTACGGCCCGCGATCATCGTGAGCAGCTGGCTGGTGACGGCGCTGACCAGGGCGCCGACCACCATCACCGCGAGGCTGGCGATCAGCATGCGGCGCTTGCCGTACAGATCGCCGAGGCGGCCCATGATCGGCGTGGCCACGGCGCCCGAGAGCAGGGTCGAGGTCAGGACCCAGGTGGCGTTGCTGGGCGCCGTGTCCAGCAGCAGCGGCAGGTCCTTGATCACCGGGACGAGCAGCGTCTGCATCACCGCGACAACGATGCCCGCGAAGGCGAGCACCGGGACGACGGCCCCGCTCGCACTCCGGGTGGGCTGGTCGGTCGTCGTGAGCGTCATTGAGTGAGGCCTCCGGGCCGGAAAGGTGGGGTCGGTGATCATCCGTGCGGGACAAGTGCTGGGTAAACCCCGTACGCCGAGGCAACTATTCCGATGCTTTGGCGTACTAACGAATTCTTGACCTTCCCGAAAGGATCTGATCTGCCGTCAGGTGCGGGGGCGTCTCCTGTCCTCGGGGCCGGGATCGGGCGGCGGGATCGGGCGGCGGGGTCGGGCGGCGGGGTCGGGCGCCGGGATTGGGCGCCGGGATTGGGCTCCGGGGTCGGGCTCCGGGGTCGGGCTCCGGGGTCGGGCGGCGGGATCGGGGGCAGGGATCGGGCTCCGGGGTCCTTGGTCCTGGGCTCGGGGCTCGGGGCTCGGGGAATTTCTTCCGGTGCGAGGCAACGGTCCAGGCGGTCCATGGACTCCTTTGAATGTCTAGGAGGTGCCCATGGGGGATCGGAAGCAGGCTCGGGACGCGGAGTTCCAGAGCTTCGTCATCGGCCGCTGGCCGCGGCTGATGCGTACGGCATTTCTCCTCACGGGGGAGCAGCACGCCGCGGAGGACCTGGTCCAGTCGACGCTCGAGCAGGTCTATGCGGCCTGGCGCAGGGTCGGCTCGGCCGACGACCCGGAGGCATACGTACGACGCGTGATGATCAACGCGCATGCGCGCAGGCATCGCAGACGCCTGAAGGAGTTCCTCGCGCCGAGGGACGACTCGGGCCTGGTGCACGAGGTGGCCGACAGCGGCGACCGCATCTCCCAGGCCGACGACCGCAGGGCTCTGCTGACGGCGCTCGCCCAACTGCCCCCACGGCAGCGGGAGGCGGTGGTGCTGCGCTACTGGGAGAACCTGACCGAAACCCAGGCGGCCGAGGCGATGGGCTGCTCGGTGGGCGCGGTGAAGAGTAACGCGGCCAAGGGGATCGCAAGCCGTACTTCGGGGAGGACTTCCTGTGGACGGCGCTGTTTCGCCGGGAGCCCGCGCAACCGTAGGACGACGCCGTAGGACGACGCCGTAGGACGACGCCTACAGCCACCCCTGCTGCCGTGCTTCCCGCATCGCCTCCATGCGGTTGCGGGTGCCGGTCTTGCCGATGGCCGAGGAGAGGTAGTTGCGGACGGTGGACTCCGACAGGTGCAGCTTGGCGGCGATGTCGGCGACGGTCGCCCCGTCAGTCGAGGCCTTCAGCACGTCGCACTCGCGGGCGGTGAGAGGGTTGGGGCCGGCGCTGAGGGCGGCCGCGGCGAGCGCCGGGTCGACCACCGTCTCCCCGGTGAGCACCCGGCGGATCGCGGCGGCCAGCTCCTCCACCGGCCCGTCCTTGACCAGGAAGCCCGCCGCGCCCGCCTCCATGGCCCGGCGCAGATAGCCGGGCCGGCCGAAGGTGGTCAGGATCAGCACGCGGCAGTCGGGCACCTGGTCGCGCAGGTCGGCGGCGGCGTCCAGACCGCTCCTGCCGGGCAGCTCGATGTCCAGCAGGGCCACGTCGGGGCGGTGGGTCAGCGCGGCGTCCACGATCGCGTCGCCCGCCGAGACCTGGGCGACGACTTCCATGTCCTGCTCCAAGCCGAGCAGCAGGGCGAGGGCGCCGCGCATCATTCCCTGGTCCTCGGCGAGCAGGACGCGGATGGACTTGGCGGGCCGGTGGTCCCGGGGCATCTCGTTCACGGCCCAAGCGTATTAACCCTGGGTATTCAGCGGAATTGGGTCATCTGACGGTCCGGTAGCAGAAAGGTGCCGCTGACCTGCAAGGATGCGAGTGTCGAAGTCATATCCGCTGCAGGAGTCAGGGCACCTTTCTGGTGAGTGAGCGTACAGGGTGGGACCGTCGGCTGTCGGTGGTGGCTGATGGGAAGAGGCTGATCGGGCATGCCGGGGCGGTGCTGCTGCGCCGGTGCGCTGACCGGACCGGGCTGACGGGGGCGCTGGCGAAGGTGCTGCCGTCCAGCACGGTGGCGGGATGGCGGGACCGGGCAGGGGTGCTGGTGCACCTGGCGGTCGCGATCGTGCTCGGAGCGGCGAACCTGTCGGAGGCCGAGCAGCTCCAGCTTCACCACCGGCCGCTGTTCGGGCCCGCGGCCTCGGACTCGACCGCTCGCCGCACACTGGCCGCGCTCGACGAGGCCACCCTGGCGAAAATCGCGAAGGTGCGGGCGCGGGTGCGCCGGCACGTGTGGAGTCTGCTGCATCTGCGGCCGGGCGGCTTCCCCTGGCTGGTCGTGGCTGGCAAGCGGCTTACCGGCTGGATCGTCATCGACCTCGACGCCACCATCATCACCTCCGCCTCGAAGAAGGCCGGGGCAGCGGTCACGTTCAAGAAGACGTTCGGGTTTCATCCGCTGGCCGCGTGGTGCGCGAACACCAGCGAGTCCCTGGCCATGCTGCTGAGGTCGGGCAATGCCGGGGCGAACACGGTGGCCGACCACATCGCCGTGCTCAGCGATACCCTGGCCCAGATCCCCGGATCGTCGGCCGCCAAGATTTGCGTCCGGGTGGACGGGGCCGGGGCCACGCATGGGCTGCTGGAACACCTGGAAGCGTTGAACACCACCCGGCGCACGGTCCGCTACACGGTCGGCTGGACGATCACTGATGAAGATGAGCGGGCCATCGCCCGCCTGCCCGAGGCGGCCTGGGAGACTTCCGTGCACCAGGACGGCAGCCTCCAGGAGGGCTACTTCGTCGCGGAGCTGACCGGGCTGAACACCCGCGAGGGCTGGCCCGAGGGCATGCGGCTGATCGTGCGCCGCGTCAAGCCGACCCGGCGGCACCTGAAGAAGCTGACTGCGTTCGAGAAGCAGACCGGCTGGCGCTACTGCATCACCGCGACCAACATCCGCCACATGTGGGGCATCGCCGGCTCCAACCACGCCCAGTTCCTGGACGTACTGCACCGCTCCCACGCATCCGTGGAGGACCGGGTGCGCACGAACAAGGCCATGGGACTTGACAACCTGCCCTCGCAGTCGTGGGAAGTGAATCGCGGATGGACACTCTCCGCGAACCTCGCCGCCGACCTCGACGCGTGGGTGAGGCTACTGGCCCTGCACGACATCGAGGGCCTGGCCGACGCCGAGCCGGACACCATGCGCTTGCGCCTCTACCACCTGCCCGCCCGCCTCGCCGACCACGCCCGCCGCCGATGGCTGCGCATCGATGCGACCTGGCCCTGGGCAGAAGCGTTCACCACCTGCTGGCAGCGGCTCACCACCCTCCCGGCTGTCACCTGACAACCGGACACAGCCCCGACAAGGACCAGGAAGGAGAAGACCGGCAGCACTCCGGGCTCGTGGAACCCGGCGCACCCGCGGCGTCACGCGACAGCCCACCTCGAACGACCCGAGGACATTACGGGCGAACCGCCGAGCAGATCAGCGACCCAACCCCGCTGACGAATCGAGGTTAAAGACTCGTCACAGTTGGGCTCCGCGCGTCTTGACGGCCTCCCGTGCCGGGCCAACAATCGGCTCGGCATTCGGCGCTCGCCTTTGTCATTCCTGTGCCGTTCCGCGTTCCAGCAACGTTCGACATTTCAGACCCGGGAAATGTTCGGCATTCGTCCGAACAGTGTCCGATATTTCGACCACGTGCCCGCACCGCCCTACCAGGAACGAGAAGGGGTACACCTTGCTGCGCAGACTCCGAAGTGCCCTCCTGTCCGTGCTCTCGGCGCCGGCGGCTGTCGTCGCGCTCGCCGTCGGCGCGCCGCACGCGGCGGCCGCGACGTTGGGTCCTTCTTCGAGGGCGTGATGACCTCGGGCATCCCGACGGAGGCCGCCGACGACGCCGTCCAGGCCACCATCGTCGCCGTCGGCTACGGCGGCGCGACCGGCAGCACCGGCTCGCTGACGCCCGGTTCGGAGATCTCGCTGCGCCGGCGACCTCGTGCTGCGGCGGCGACTACATCCGGCACCAGGACAACGCGGCGGTCATCTCGTCGGTGACGTCGAGCAGTTCGGCCCTCGACAAGAGCGACGCCACGTGGATCGTCCGCCGGGGCCTGGCGAGCAGTTCCTGCGTGTCCTTCGAGTCGCGCAACTACCCCGGGGACTTCCTGCGCCACTACAACTACCGGCTCTACCGGCAGCCCATGGACGGCACCGCGCAGTTCCGGGCCGACGCGACGTTCTGTCCGACGACCGGCCGGAGCGGGACGGGGACGTCCTTCGCGTCGTACAACTACCCGACGAAGTACATCCGGCACTACGACTACAACGTCTGCATCGCGAGCAGCGGAGGCTCGAACACCTGGGACAGCAGCACGTCGTGGACGGACGACGTGAGCTGGGTGGTCACGTCGCCCTGGGCGCCGTAGCCACCGCGTCGGCGGACCACTCCGCCGACTCCGACTCCGTGGGGAGTTCGGCGGTGACCGTGAAGCCGCCGCGCGGCGACGGGCCGGCCCGCAGGGAGCCGCCCGCCGCCGCGAGGCGTTCGGTCAGGCCCTTCAGGCCGGTGCCGCCGATGCCCGGAGGGGACGGTGTGGAGGCGGTGCCGTCGCCGTTGTCGGCCACCTTCAGGCGGACGCGTTCGGTGGTGCCGTCGACGGTGATCTCGCAGCGGGCCGCTCCGCTGTGCCGTACGGCGTTGGTGACCGCCTCCCGCACCACCCAGCCGAGCAGGGCCTCCGTCTCGGGCGCCAGGGGCGGCCCCGACCGGCGTACGACGGGTTCGATGCCGGCGGCGATCAGCGCCGAGCGGGCACGGTCGAGTTCCGTGCTGAGGCAGCCCTCGCGGTAGCCCGTCACCGCCTCGCGGATCTCGGTCAGCGCCTGGCGGCCGACGGACTCGATGTCCGTCACCTGCGTCAGCGCGGCCTCCAGGTCCCGGCGGGCCAGGCGCCGGGCCGCCTCCGACTTCACCACGATCACCGACAGCGTGTGGCCGAGCAGGTCGTGCAGGTCGCGGGAGAAGCGCAGGCGTTCCTGCTCCACCGCGCGGCGGGCCAGCTCCTCGCGGGCGGCACGCAGTTCGCGTACGGCCTCGGAGAGGGACAGGATGGCGGCCGTCACCATCGTGGAGATCCATGTGGCGTAGCCGATGTTCAGACCGGTCCAGCCGTCGCGGACGCAGGAGACGGCGCCCGCGAGCACGGCGGCGGCCGTGCCGACGGTGCGCAGGTGCGGCCCGCGCAGGACCGCGCCCGCGGCGAGTCCGAGCAGCGGGAAGAACAGCAGCCAGTTGCCGCCGTAGCCGATGGCGAGCCCGCAGGTCACGAGTGCCATCAGGGCCAGCGCCACCCGCGTGGACGTCGCCCGGCGCTTGTCCTTGTCGAAGGCGCGGAAGGCCACGTAGATGTACAGCGAGTTGAAGGTGAGCAGGCCCAGGCCGCCGACCCACGGGTTCGGTGTCCTGCCCTGGAAGATGTTGGAGAAGGCGCCCATCCCCATGAGCAGCCACGGCAGCAGGCTGAAGCCGTTGGGCGGCGGGCCCGGGTCCTCGGGCACCTTCCCGGCCTTCCGGGCGGCCTTGCACTCGGCCTTGAACCGTTCCTTGTTCTCCTTGTAGTACCGCTGCTGCTCCCGCGCCTCGCGGAGCGCCGACCGCCACGACATGTCCCTGTTGCCCCGATTCAGATGGTCTCCGCACCTCGGCGGTACGACAGCACAGCGTACGAACCGAACACCAGCAGCCAAGCCGTCAGCACGAGGATCGCGCCGGCCGCCGGGGCGTGCCCGTCGGCGACCGACACCCCGAGTTCGGCGAACCGGTTGGTGGGCGTGTACGCGGACAGGGTGCGCAGCCAGTGGGGGAAGAGGGTGACCGGGAACCACAGGCCGCCGAGGACCGCGAGCCCCAGGTTGCACACCATGTTCACCACGCCCGTGGTCTGCGCGGTCAGCCGGTAGCCGTTGCCGAGCCCGAGCAGCGTGAAGGGGATCGAGCCGAGCCACAGCAGCAGCGCCGTCAGCGCCCACTGCCAGACCGCCAGCCGTACGCCGTTGACCAGGCCGCCCGCCGCGAGCACCGCGACGATCGCCGGCAGCACGGTCACCCCACCGGTCAGCGCTCGCCCGAGCACCACCTCGCGCGGGGTCATCGGCGTCACGCGCAGCTGCCGCAGCCAGCCGGTCGTCCGGTCCTCGGCGACGCCGCCGCCGGTGTTGAGGGCGGAGCCGACCGCGCCGTAGGCGGCCATGCCGACCATGGCGGCGGTCTTCCAGCTGCCGTCGTCGCCGCCACCGAGGTTGGTGAACAGCAGGTACATCATCACCGGCATCACGATCCCGCCGATCACGAAGCCCGTGTCGCGCAGCGTCCGGCGCACCTCGAGCCGAAGGTAGTCCCCCATCACACCGTCTCCGTGTCGCGAGCCGTCAGGGCCAGGAACGCGTCGTCCAGCGACGCCGGGGTGACCTCCAGGCCGCGTATCGCGCCCAGTTCGGCCAGCGCGATCACGGTCGCGTCCGAGTCGTCGGTACGCAGCCGCGCCCGGTCTCCGCGCACCTCCACCGACCGCACGCCCGGCAGCAGCTCCAGGCCCTGAGTGCCGCGCCCGGCCAGGTCGAGGCAGACCAGGCTGCCGCCCGCCGCCCGCCTGAGCTCCTCACCGGTGCCGTCCGCGACGATCCGGCCGCGGTCGAGGACGAGGATCCGGTCGGCGTGCGCGTCGGCCTCCTCCAGGTAGTGCGTGGAGAACAGGACGGTGTGGCCGCCGCGGGCGTACGCCCGCATCGAGTCCCAGAAAGTGCGGCGCGCCTCGACGTCCAGCGCCGCCGTGGGCTCGTCGAGCACCAGCAGCGAGGGGTTCCCGGCGAGCGCGACCGCGAACCGCACACGCTGCGTCTGGCCGCCCGAGAGCCGGTCCACGCGCCGCCCCGCCAGGTCGGCGATCCCGGCGAACTCCAAAGCCCGCTCGACCGGCAGCGGGTCGGGGTAGCGGCCGCCCACGAAGGCGACCAGCTCGCGGACCGTGACCCGGGGCACCGCCCGCCCCTCCTGGAGCATGGCCCCGACCAGGCCCGCGCGCACCGCCTCCTCCGGCGGCGCGCCGAACAGTTCCACCGTGCCCGCGTCGGGCTCGTTGAGGCCGAGCAGCAGCGAGATCGTCGTGGACTTGCCGGCGCCGTTGCGGCCGAGGAGGGCCACCGTCTCGCCCTGCGTGATCTCCAGGTCGACGCCGTCGACGGCGCGTACGGCGCCGAAGGTCCTGACTGCCCCCGTGAAGGACACCGCGGGCGGTGTCCCAGTCGTTTCCGTCATGGCCATGATGCTACGGAGGCGGGGCGCCCGCCGGGCAGATGCGCTTGTACGGACTCGGGCAGGACAAATGTCACGGCGCACCGACCTGACGCAGCGTCAGGAGCCTTCACAACCGACGACTGCTGGGCTATACAGGGGGCGCCGGACTGGAACGCGTTCTAGATCGGCCCGTGACGACCTCGGTGCGGCCGACGGTGCGGACGGCCGCACCGAGGTCTTGGACTTCCCTCAGGAGCCCCATGCCCATCGACGCAGCCAAGGCCCTCGCAGCCGAGCCCCGGACCGGCGAGATCTCCTGGAGCCCCAAGGACGTCCAGCTCTATCACCTCGGCATCGGCGCGGGCGTCCCCGCGACCGACCCCGACGAACTGCGCTACACCCTGGAGTCCCGGCTGCACGTCCTGCCGAGCTTCGCCACCGTCGCCGGCTCCGGCTCGCCCGGCGTGATCAGCGGCCTGTCCATGCCAGGCGTCGACGTCGACCTCGCGCGCGTCCTGCACGGCGGCCAGGCGCTCACCCTGCACCGCCCGATCCCGGTGCAGGGCACCGCGACCGCCACCGGACGCATCGCCGCCGTCCACGACAAGGGCAAGGCGGCCGTCCTCGTCATGCGCACCGAGGTCGCCGACGCCGACGGCCCGCTGTGGACCAACGACGCCCAGATCTTCGTACGTGGCGAGGGCGGCTGGGGCGGCGACCGCGGGCCCTTTGCCCGCCCGGACCCGCCCACCGGCGAACCCGACAGGATCGTCGAACGGCCGGTCCGCGAGGACCAGGCCCTCCTCTACCGCCTCTCCGGCGACTACAACCCGCTGCACGCCGACCCCGAGTTCGCCAAGCTCGCCGGCTTCGACCGGCCCATCCTGCACGGGCTGTGCACGTACGGCATGACGCTGAAGGCGGTCGTCGACACGCTGCTCGGCGGCGACGTGACCCGCGTGCGCTCCTACGCCACGCGCTTCGCCGGGGTGGTGTACCCGGGCGAGACCCTGCGCATCCGCATGTGGCGGCAGGAGGACGGGGTGCGGGTGGCCGTGAGCGCCGTCGAACGGGACGACGCGCCCGTCCTCGCCGACACCGTCGTCGAACACACCTGAGCCATCGGTCGCACCGTCGAGCCTTTCCGAGGGGAGCCCGCACCATGCGCGCAGCCGTACTGCACGAGATCGGCCAGGACAAGCTGGAGGTCCTCGACGACGTCGAGGCGGTGGGCTTCGGTCCCGGCAAGGTGAGGATCCGGGTGTGGGCCAGGGGGCTGTGCCACTCGGACCTGTCCGCGATGAACGGGGTGCTGCCGCAGCCGGCGCCGTTCGTGCCGGGCCACGAGGGGGCGGGCGAGATCCTCGAAGTGGGCGCAAGCGTGGCCCACTTGAAGCCCGGTGACCGGGTGGTCGTGTGCCGGCTGCCGGCCTGCAGCACGTGTCCCGCCTGCAAGCGGGGGCAGACCGAACTGTGCCTGGCCGGGTTCATGAACGCCGGCACCCCCAACTTCAAGCGGCCCACCGGTGACGTCTTCGGCTTCGCCGGCACCGGCACCTTCACCGAGGAGGTCGTCGTCGACGCCGGCTGCGCGGTGCAGCGGGGCGAGTGTAACCGGCACACCTCGGGCGAAATCCAGGCGGCCACGCCAACCGGCACGAGTTCGTTACCTCCTCGCCATACGCCCCGTCAGCGGGGCCTGCTGCAACGGGACGGGGCGGGGTGCGCAGGGTCCCGGAAACTCCGGTTCCGGGGGTTCGCGCGGCACGTCGGACGAGGACGAGGGCAGCGCTTGCGAGGGCTGCGCCTCCGGGGCCGAGGACGGCGCCCAACCTGACGGAGGCGGGGCCGGCTCCTCCGGCGACGAAGGCCGGACCGGCCCATCCGGTGACCGGGGCGGCGCCGTCCACCGCGCCACCCCGCACGGCACCGCCCCCGTGGCGTACGGCAGCAGAAGCACCCCGTCACTCGTCCACAGCCCGGCTCCGGCCAACCACCCGTCGGGTGCCGGGAGATGGTGCACCTGCCGCTCGACCGGGCGCCACACGCCGACCCAGCTGCCGAACGCGCCGTCGAAGCGCAGCGCCACCGCGCAGTGCTCCGGCGTCAGCACCTGACCCGGCTGGATCGCGAACGGCGTCACCACGCAGTCGGGCAGCCGCAGGCACTCCGGGAAGCGCACCGGCAGCATGCTGCCCAGCACGCCCCAGCCCACCCGTTCCTGCCCGGGCGAGGGCGCGTCCGAGCGGATCAGCAGCAGCCCACTGTCGGGATCGGCGAGCAGCAGCCGGTCGTCGCTGTCGGCCGCGATCTGCAGCAGCGGCGAGACCTCGCCCCCGCGCCCCAGGTCCACCACGACCGCCTTGGCCCGCCCGCCGGCCTCCCGGTCCAGGGCCAGCATCCGGCCCGTGCGGTCCAGCCAGACCCCGCCCGAGCAGCGGCCCGGGATCTCGGCCAGGTGCTCGGGCCCGAAGGCGCCGCCGGCCACCAGCCACACCGACGTCGAGCGCCGGCCGACGGCGAGCGCGTACGCCCGCTCGCCGCCCGGCGCCGGGGGCAGCAGCCGCAGCCGGGTGCCGTCCGGGCACTCGAGCGCGCCGAGCGGCAGCTCGCCGGTGTCCGGGCCGGTCGGGTACAGCAGCGAGAAGGCGTGCCGCCCGGCCACCAGGCGCCGGATGAGGACCCGCCCGTCGCCCATCGGCTGCACCTCCGCGCCGGGCTCCTCGGGCTGGTTGCCGGGCAGCGGCACCGCGTACGGCTCGGGGCCGTCCAGCGTCCATCGCTCCGGGTACCAGGAGTCGCCGCTGCGTGCAAGACGGGCAGCGTAGGCGCCGTCCACCGTGATCGTGCAGCCTGCCTGCGGCGGACCGCCGTGCTCGTTCTCCGCCATGGGCTCGATCGCACAGGCCGTCATCGTTCGGTCACCTCCTGCGACGACGCTAGTTTTCGTACGCACAAACGTGAGACCGCCGGGCGGCCGCTTCACACATAAGGGTGGCCGCCGAGCGATTCGCCTGAGGAAACGGGGACGGATGTGCTGGGCGGGGCAGCCGCGGTCGGGGCGGCGGCGCCGGTTCAGCCGCGCGGGCCAGCCAGGTAGCCTTGCACCCGTGCCCCGTCTGTCTGAAGTCATCGCCGCGCTGGAGAACCTGTGGCCCGCCGAGCGGGCCGAGGCCTGGGACGCGGTCGGCACCGTCGTGGGCGACCCCGACCAGGAGGTCACCCGGGTCCTGTTCGCCGTCGACCCCGTGCAGGAGACCGTCGACGAGGCGGTGAAGCTGGACGCCGACCTGCTGGTCACCCACCACCCGCTCTTCCTGCGCGGTACGACGACGGTCGCGGCCTCCACCTTCAAGGGCCGCGTGGTGCACACGCTCATCAAGAACGACATCGCGCTGCACGTGGCCCACACGAACGCGGACAAGGCCGACCCCGGTGTCTCCGATGCCCTCGCGGGTGCCCTGGACCTCCGCGTCGTACGGCCTCTGGTGCCCGACGCCAGTGATCCGGAGGGCCGCCGGGGCGTGGGCCGTGTCTGCGAGCTGGACCACCCGCTGACCGTCCGCGAGCTCGCCGCCCGCGCCGCCGAGCGGCTGCCCGCCACCGCGCAGGGCATTCGCGTCGCCGGCGATCCCGAGGCCCTCGTCCACACGGTCGCCGTCAGCGGCGGCTCCGGCGACAGCCTCTTCGACGACGTCCGGGCCGCCGGCGTCGATGCCTTCCTCACCGCGGACCTGCGCCACCACCCGGCGTCCGAGGCCCGCGCCCACAGTCCGCTCGCGCTGCTCGACGCGGCGCACTGGGCCACCGAGTGGCCCTGGTGCGAGCTGGCCGCCGCCCAGCTCGACGAGATCTCCGACCGGTACGGATGGGGCCTTCGCGTCCACGTCTCGAAGACGGTCACCGACCCCTGGACCGCCCACGCGGCGTCCAACCCGACCAAAACCCTTGGAGCCCCCAACTGAACGCCGCGCCCGCCGACCAGATCCGACTCCTCGACGTCCAGGCCCTCGACGTCCGCCTGCAGCAGCTCGCGCACAAGCGGAGGTCGCTGCCCGAGCACGCCGAGATCGAGTCGCTGACCAAGGACCTCACGCAGCTGCGCGACCTGCTGGTGGCCGCGCAGACCGAGGAGAGCGACTGCGCCCGCGAGCAGACCAAGGCCGAGCAGGACGTGGACCAGGTGCGCCAGCGCGCCGCCCGCGACCAGCAGCGCCTGGACTCCGGGGCGGTCACGTCCCCCAAGGACCTGGCGAACCTCCAGCACGAGATCGCCTCGCTCGCCAAGCGGCAGGGCGACCTCGAGGACGTCGTCCTGGAGGTCATGGAGCGCCGCGAGTCCGCCCAGGAGCGGGTCGCCGAGCTGACCGAGCGTGTCGCCTCCGTCCAGGCGAAGATCGACGACGCGACCGCGCGCCGGGACGCGGCCTTCGAGGGGATCGACGGCGAGGCGGCCTCGGTGACCAAGGAGCGGGAGGTCATCGCCGGTTCCGTGCCCGCGGACCTGCTCAAGCTGTACGACAAGCTGCGCGAGCAGCACCAGGGCGTCGGCGCGGCCAAGCTGTACCAGCGCACCTGCCAGGGCTGCCGCCAGGAGCTGGCGATCACCGAGCTCAACGAGGTCCGCGCGGCCGCCCCCGACACGGTCGTCCGCTGCGAGAACTGCCGCCGCATCCTGGTGCGCACCGCCGAGTCCGGCCTGTAAGGGGCGTTGCGGCGTGCGGGAGTTCATCGTCGAGGCCGACGGCGGGTCGCGGGGCAACCCGGGGCCCGCGGGGTACGGGGCGGTCGTGACTGACGCGGCGACGGGGGAGACCCTGGCGGAGACCGCGGGGTACCTCGGCGTCGCCACCAACAACGTGGCCGAGTACCGGGGCCTGCTGGCGGGCCTGCGCGCCGCACATGAACGGGACCCCTCGGCCGCGGTCCATGTCCGCATGGACTCCAAGCTCGTCATCGAGCAGATGTCGGGCCGCTGGAAGGTCAAGCACCCCGACCTGAGGCCGCTCGCGGCGGAGGCGGCCCGGGTGTTCCCGCCCGGGCAGGTGACGTACGAGTGGATTCCCCGGGAGCAGAACAAGCGGGCGGACCGCCTGGCGAACGAGGCCATGGACGGGGGCACGTCGGCTTCCCCCACTTCGGCCGCTCCTTCCGCTGCCGCTGCTCCTTCTGCTGTCCCTGCCCCTTCCGCTGCTGCCTCCTCCGCTTCCTCCGCCGCTCCCTCTTCCGCCCCGGTTTCCGCTGTCCGCCGCGGGGCGGCGGGGCTTCCCGGCGACGCAGCTGCGAAGGCCGACGCCGACGTACGAGCCGCCCGCGTTGTCGCCACCCCCGGCTGGGCCCCCGCGGACCTCGGCGCTCCCGCCACCTTCGTACTCCTGCGGCACGGTGAGACGCCCCTGACTCCGCAGAAGCGGTTCTCCGGCAGCGGCGGCACCGATCCCTCCCTCTCCGACGTGGGCCGGGAGCAGGCCGAGCGGGTCGCGGCGGCTCTCGCCCGGCGCGGCACGATCCAGGCCGTCGTCTCCTCGCCCCTCGCCCGTACCCGCGAGACCGCGGGCATCGTCGCCGACCGTCTCGGCCTCGACGTGACGATCGACGAGGGACTCCGCGAGACCGACTTCGGCGCCTGGGAGGGGCTCACCTTCGCCGAGGTGCGCGAGCGCTACCCGGAGGACCTGAACGCGTGGCTGGCCTCGCCGGAGGCCGAACCGACCGGCGGCGGCGAGAGCTTCGCGGCGACCGCCACCCGGATCGCCGCCACCCGGGACAAGCTGATCGCGGCCCACGCGGGCCGCACCGTCCTGCTCGTCACGCACGTCACGCCGATCAAGACGTTCGTCCGCCTCGCCCTCGGTGCCCCGCCCGAGTCCCTGTTCCGCATGGAGCTGTCGGCGGCCTCGCTGTCGGCGGTGGCGTACTACGCGGACGGCAACGCGAGCGTCCGGCTGCTCAACGACACCTCTCACCTGCGCTGAGCCGCCCGCTTCCGCAGGATCTGAGCCGTCCGGGCGTCGGCCGGCAGGAACGCCTCCAGGTGCAGCTCGGCGAGCGTGACGTCGACCGCCGTGGCGGACGACGTCAGCGTGGTCAGCAGCCGCAACTCGCCCTCCGCGCACCGCAGGCGCAGCGCCACCGCGAACCCGGGACAGTCCTCGTCCGGCGCGCACGGCGGCACGTACCCGGCCGGCTCCTCGGCGAGCGCGTCGAGGAGCGGGTCGGGGGTGCGGGCGGCGCGCGCCCGCAGGTTCTCCACGATGTGCCGTCCCCACACGTCCAGGTTCACCATCCGCGGCGCCATCCCGCGCGGATGCAGCGCCAGCGGCAGCAGGTTGACCGGCGGCTCCAGCAGCTCCGGATCCCCGCCCTCCGCCGGCACGTCGAACGCCGCGTTCGCGGCGACGAGTTCACCTCGCGGCCCCGCCACCACCGCCGGATACGGCAGATGCCCTTCGAGGATGCCGTCCAACGCCTCCCGTACGGGCCGCACATCGGTCGCGTCCAGCGGTGACTCGGGGAACGCGGGCGCGTAACCGGCCGACAGCAGCGGGGCGTTGCGCTCCCGAGGGGCAACTCCAGCGACTCGGCCGGCCTCAGCACGACCGCCGCGCTCGCCTCCAGCCTGGTGACGATCCGGCGGCTCTTCGTCGGGCAGCCGCACCCACGTCGAGCAGATGAACCGCGCGATCGGCCTGCACGGCATCCGCCCGGTCTTCGACCGCGTCTTCCGCTTCGACGAGGTCCACCAGGCCTACCGCCACTACGAGAGCGGCGCCGCCTTCGGCAAGGTGGTCATCCGCGTCGCCTGAGCGCCGCCGCCGCGCGGGCCAGCGCCTCGATCCGCCCCCAGTCCCCGGCGGCGACGGCGTCCGCCGGAACCATCCAGGTCCCGCCCACGCAGCCGACGTTGGGCAGCGCCAGGTACTCCGGGGCGTTGCCGGGGCCGATGCCTCCCGTCGGGCAGAAGCGGGCCTGGGGGAGCGGACCGGCCAGCGACTTGAGGTACGCCGTGCCGCCCGCCGCCTGGGCCGGGAAGAACTTCATCTCCCGTACGCCCCTCTCCAGCAGCGCCACGACCTCCGACGTGGTCGACACCCCCGGCAGGAACGGCACCCCGGACGCCCGCATCGCCTCCAGCAGGGCCTCCGTCCAGCCGGGGCTCACCAGGAACCGCGCCCCGGCGGCCGCGCATTCCGTCACCTGGCCCGGCGTGATGACCGTGCCCGCGCCGACCACCGCCTCCGGTACGGCTCCGGCGATCGCTTGGATCGCGTCGAGCGCGGCGGGCGTCCGCAGGGTCACCTCGATCGCGGGCAGCCCGCCGGCCACCAGGGCCCGCGCCAGCGGTACGGCGTCGGCGGCGTCCTCGAGGACGACGACGGGCACGACGGGCGCGAGGTCCAGGACGGAGGCGCTCCGGGCAGGCGGAGAAGAGGGCAGCGGTGAGGTCATGGCCTCATCGTGCCCATACGACGCAGCATGCGCAAAGAGTGTTGCGCATGCTGCAACACAAGGGGTGGGGCGTCAGTGGATCTGCGTCACCACCACGTCCAGCGCCCACGCCTTCCCCGCCTTCGCGGGCGGCTCCGCCTCCACCACGTACCCGAGGTCCCGCAGCGCCTCCACCAGCTCCGCCGGGTCCTTCGGGGCGGCCCCGGCAGTCAGCAGGCTGCGGACGATCCGGCCCTTCGTCGCCTTGTTGAAGTGGCTGACGACCGACCGCCTCTCCACGCCGTCCACGACCTGCGCGTGCAGCACCCGCACGGTCGCCGTCCGCCCCGCGACCTCCCCCTTCGGCTTCCAGGCCGCCGCGTACGCCGAGGACCGCAGGTCCAGCACCAGCCCGTCCCCGGCCGCCTCGGGCAGCACCGCGGCCATCGGCGCACGCCAGTACGCGCCCAGCGCCCCGAGCCCGGGCAGCTTCACGCCCATCGAGCAGCGGTAGGAGGGAATGCGGTCGGTCACCCGGACGGCGCCCCACAACCCCGAGAAGACCAGCAGCGAGCGTGCGGCGCGCTTCCTGGCGGCCGCGTCGAGGGAGGCCAGGTCGAGGGCGTCGTAGAGCACACCGGTGTAGATCTCCCCGGCGGGCCGCGCCCCGGCCGTGCGCAGCCCGGCGTTCTTGGCGACCTCGCCGCGCTGGCCCTCGCTCAGCCCGAGCACCTCGCGTGCCTTGTCCTCGTCGCCCGTGCACAGCTCGACCAGCTCGGCGAGGACGGCCTCGCGGGCGGCGGTGAGCCCCGGCAGCGACAGCGACTCCGGCTTGAGCGGGGCGCCGCGGCCGGAGGAGGCCTTGCCTTCGGATGGGGGCAGCAGGACAAGCACGCGGTTCTCTCCTTCGGTAGCGCTCCGCGACAGCGTACGGCGTGCCACCCGGGCACCCCCGCCCTACGCTCGCTGTATGCCCCGCCGCCACATCCGCGTGACCGGCGCCCCCGAAGCGCCCCTGAGGGCCGCCCTCACCGCGCTGCGCACCGCCCTCGGCGTGCCCGCGAGCTTCCCGCCGGAGGTCCTGGCCGAGGCCGAACGGGCGGCGCGGGACCCCGCTCTCCCCCTCCACGACGCCACCGACATCCCCTTCTTCACCCTCGACCCGCCCGCCGCCACCGACCTGGACCAGGCGATGCACCTGTCCCGGCAGGGCCCCGGCTACCGCGTCCGGTACGCCATCGCCGACGTCGCCGCCTTCGTCGTACCGTCCGGCCCGCTGGACGCCGAGGCGCACCGGCGGGTGACCACCCTGTACTTCCCCGACGGCAAGGTCCCGCTGCACCCCGCGGTCATCAGCGAGGGCGCCGCCAGCCTGCTGCCCGGCCAGACCCGCCCGGCCACCCTGTGGACGATCGACCTGGACGCGGACGGCCGGACCCTCGCCGTCGACGTCCGCCGCGCGCTGGTCCGCAGCCGGGCCAGGCTCGACTACGCCGGCGTACAGAAGGAGATCGACGAGAAGACCGCCGACGAGCCGGTCGCGCTGCTGGAGGACATCGGGCAGCTGCGGGAGCGGCTGGAGGTCGAGCGGGGCGGCATCTCGCTCAACGTGACCGAACAGCAGGTCGTGGAGCACCCGGTGGGTGCAGAAGCGACCCACACGTACGAGCTGACGTACCGGGCCCCGCTCCCCGCCGACGGCTGGAACGCCCAGATCTCCCTGCTGACCGGCATGGCGGCGGCCGAGCTGATGCTCGCCCACGGCACGGGCGTGCTGCGCACCCTCCCGGCCGCCCCGGACGGCGCGGTCGCCCGGCTGCGACGTACCGCCCACGCCCTGCACATCGACTGGCCGCACCACGTCTCGTACGCCGCTCTCGTCCGCTCCCTCGACCCGCACCGACCGCACCACGCGGCCTTCCTCCAGGAGTGCACGACCCTGCTGCGCGGAGCCGGCTACACCGTCTTCCGGGACGGGAAGCTGCCGGAGATCACCACGCACGCCGCCGTCGCCGCGCCCTACGCGCACTGCACGGCCCCGCTGCGCCGCCTCGCCGACCGCTACGCCGCCGAGATCTGCCTCGCGGCCGTCGCCGGCCAGGACCCGCCCGACTGGGTGCTCGCCGCGCTCACCGCGCTGCCGGCGGAGATGGCCGAGGGCACCCGCCGCGCGGGCACCGTCGAGCGGGAGTGCCTCGACGTCGTGGAGGCCGCGCTGCTGAAGGACCGGGTCGGTGACCTCTTCGACGGCTGCGTGATCGACGTCGAGGAGCACCGGCCCACCGTCGGCACCGTCCACGTGGACTCCCCGGCCGTCGTCGCCCGCATCGAGGGCGGCACCGCCCCGCTGCCCCTGGGGGAACGGCTGCGGGTACGGCTCACCCGGGCCGACCCGGCAGCGGCGACGGTGCGGTTCGCGCCCGCGTGAGCGCGTCCACCAGGCGGTCGGCCGCGTCGGCGTGGACGCGGACGACGCGCACCTCCCGGCGCCTGCCGAGGAGGGTGACGTGGGTGACGGGCGCGGCGAGTTCGAGGGTGACGGAGGTCCGGGAGCCGACCGGGACGTCCAGTTCGCCGCCGGTCCGCTCGTGCGTCGTCCGCAGCTCGCGGCGCACGGACGCGATCGCCTCCAGCGGGATGCGCAGATCGACGTGGACGGCGTGCCGGATGCGGAAGGCGTCCGCGTCCAGCACATGCGGGCGGACCACCGAGGCCGCGTGCAGGGCGACGACGAAGAGGACCGTGTACACGTCGAGGAACAGCACCACCGCGTGCACGGTCGGCCAGTCCCGCAGCAGCACGGACATCGTCATCTCGATCACACAGACGAACGCGAACCCGGCCATGACCGCGCCCTGCCCGCGGGCGTACCCGAAGCCCTGCTTGCCTTGCGTACCGTGGGTGCGTCGCGCCACCCACAGCGCCAGGCTGGTGAACAACCGCAGTTCGTGCCGCGCCAGGGCGCACATCGCCCTCACCCCCGCCCCTGCGTGCCTCATCCCCGTCCCTCCGTGAGGATTCGCAGCGCCCGCCGGATCGCATCCGCCTGGGCCGGGGCGAAGTCCGCGTAGAGGGCGGGCAGGAAGCCGTAGTCGTCGTCGATGCCCGCCTCCGGGAGCATCTCCCGGGGGACGCAGCCGGCGATCGCGCGGGCCGCCTCCTCCACGCGCGGGTCGGCGGCGTCCGCGTCGGCGAGCGCGTCGAGCAGCGCGTACGCCTCCTGCGCCCGTGCCGCCGCGTCCGGTGAGGCGAAGGCGGTCTGCAGGGCGGCCACCAGCCGCTCCCGGTCCTCCGGGGCCGCGGAGGTCTCCAGCAGCGCCAGCACCTCGCGGTCCTTGACGGCCATGGGGGAGTCGGACAGGTGGGCGGTCTCCGCGAACAGGGCGGCCAGCTCGGGGGAGACCGGACCCTCGGCGGGCAGCTCACCGGCGTCCAGCAGCGCGCGCAGCCGGGCCCGGCGGTCCCGGATCGCGGCCTCCTGACGTGCCAGGTCCGTGTCGAGCTCTTGGAGCACCTCGGCGAGGTCCCGGCCGGCGTCGTCGGCGAGCACGTCCCGCACCTCCGCCAGGCCCAGCCCCAGCTCGGTCAGCCGCCGGATCCGGGCCAGGGCGACGGCGTGGCGGAGCGTGTACCGCCGGTAGCCGTTGGCGCGCCGCTCGGGCTCCGGCAGCAGGCCCAGGTGGTGGTAGTGCCGCACGGTCCGCGTGGTGACGCCGACGGCCGCGGCGAGTTCTCCGATCCGCATGCCCCCAGTACAGACGTTGACGTCGCGACAGGGTCGAGCGAGCGGCTCGCCGCGTCGTACGTCCCTGACGGCGGCCATGATCGTGTGCCACGATCGAGGGAACGGTTCCCGATCTCACGGCCAGGTGATCCGGCGATGTCCCCGTGTGGCGAGCGACCGAGGGAGGGGCGTGACATGACTGCCGTGGCTCATGAGCCCACCACGCCTGCTGAGGGACTGCTGGAGATCTTCCTGTCCCTCGACACCCCGGAGGGCTTCCGGGCCGAACTGATCCAGGGGGAGATCGTCGTGACACCGCCGCCGGACGGGGACCACGAGGACTGCATCAGCCTGATTGCCGAGCAGGTGATCAGGCGCTCCAGCACCGACATGCAGTTCTCCGGCAACAAGGGGCTGAAACTGAAGAGCGGAGGCGGCTGCCCGAAGGACCACGTGATCCCGGACGGCACGTTCGCCCCCAGGGAACTGCGGCTCTACCGGGGCGCCGACTCCTGGATGCCCTGCGACGGCGTCGCCATGATCCTGCAGGTGACGTCCACCAAGCCCAGGACCGACCGCGAGGCCAAACGCCGCTGCTACGCCCGCGGCGGCGTCCCGTTCTACCTGCTCGTCGACCGCGACACCGCCTCGGTCACGCTGTTCGGCGACCCGGAGAACGACGACTACCGCCAGCACTGCACGCTCCCCTTCGGCAAGCCCGTCGCCCTGCCCGAGCCGTTCGGCTTCGAGCTGGAGACGGCGGACTTCCTCTGAGCCTCCCGGCGCGCCCTCCAGGGCGCGCCGGCGGAATGGAAGCGCGGCTCCCGGCGTTGCGAAAGCGGTCGGCCCGCCCGGTACCATGGACGACACGGCAGACGAGCCGGGCGGACGGCCGCGTGGAGGCCCCCTGGCGGGGTGCTCCCCGAGGAACGTCCGGGCTCCACAGGGCAGGGTGGTGGCTAACGGCCACCCGGGGTGACCCGCGGGACAGTGCCACAGAAAGCAAACCGCCGGGGACCGTATCCGTACGGCCCCCGGTAAGGGTGAAACGGTGGTGTAAGAGACCACCAGTGCCCAGGGTGACCTGGGCAGCTAGGTAAACCCCACCCGGAGCAAGGTCAAAAGGGAGCCTTTCCTGGATACGGAAGGGCTTCTGCGCGGACGATCGAGGGCTGCCCGCCCGAGTCCGCGGGTAGACCGCACGAGGCCGGCGGCAACGCCGGTCCTAGATGGATGGCCGTCGCTCCAGGGGCCGCGAGGACCCTGGAGAACAGAACCCGGCGTACAGCCCGACTCGTCTGCCGCTCTCTGAACAAACCGCTCGGGTCGAATCCGGGTCGAATTCGGGCTGTAAGTATCGTCGTCCCTGTCCACTACCCATGCGGCATATCCGGGCATTCCGGGTGTCAAATGTGGTCCAGTGCCGTTCTATGGCGGACATCTCGGCATCTGATGCGCTCGGAAGTACATGTACGAGGTGTCTCCTTGCTGACCTGCTCTGGCTGAACTTGAGCACCGATGGCGCGTCCTCCAGCGAGCCGTGCCGGGTCGGGATAGGTGAAATTGTTCGCGCAGCATGTCGAGACGGCTGTCAATGGCGCCCTCTCGGGTGTCGCTGGACGCGGCGGGCTGAACCCTCGTGCGGCGGTGAAGGCTGCCGTGAATGGGCATGGGCGCTTGTGTGCGGCACGGACTTGGTGCGGCGGTGGTGGTCAGAAGCTGTTGTCTTTCCGAGCTTGAGGACGGCGTTTTAGCTGGTCGGGCATAGGGTCGACGATCCTGTGGGAGTGGTTGGTCTGTCGTGTCGCCGCTGCTGTGGAGGTCATGGATGCCGTCGGTCGTGGGGCTGCTGGAACAGCGTGAGCTCGTCGCTCGCCGTCGCGTGGACGAGCTGCGGGAGGAGGCCGACCGCATCCAGGCTGAACTGGCCGTGGCCGAGTGGGACTGGAAGGAATGGGCCATCGCTCACACGCGGGTGGGTGAGGTGCTTGCCCCGGCAGACGAGACCGAGCGTGGCCACGACCAGACCGACCGGACAGCACCGACCGCCGATGGGCAGGTTGAGGAGGCATCGTCAACGCCGGAAGCGGCGAAGGCGAAGTCGCAGGTGCCGGTGTGGCCTGAAGGGCTTGCGTGGTCGGCGTTGTCGGTGGACTACCAGCGCATCCTCAAGGGGCTCGCGGACCGTGCCCGGCTCAGGCAGGGGTCGATGACCTGCCAGGAGATGGCCGCTTTGTTCGGCATGGACGTGGTGCCGGCGCGGGTGGAGGCGCTGAGGTTGAAGGCGAAACGCCTGGTCGCGCGCGGCTGGGCAGTCGAGTCGGCGCCGGGCCGGTTCACGCTCGCCTGCGGCGTGAGCGGGCCAGGCGGCGGGTCATGAGCAGGGGCATCGACCAGTAGATCATCGCCTCGGCGCTGGTGGTGCGGCGTTCGAAGTCGCGTGGCAGGCGGCGGGTGCGCATCAGGTGGGCGAAAAGACGCTCGACGATCCACCGTTTGGGGCAGTACCACGAAGCCGCGCATGTTGTCGCTGCGTTTGACGACCGCCAGGACCAGGGTGAGTGTGACCAGGCAGTATTCGACGAGGCTGCCGGTGTAGCCTCCGTCGGCCCAGATGAGGGTCAGCAGGTGGTGGGCGTCGGCGACTTGGTGCAGCAGGACTTGGACGGCGGCGCGGTCACCGACATCCGCGCTTGTGACCATGACGAGCCGCCGACCCTGCCGTCCCCGTGCTCCAGCTCTTCCGCGACATCAAGGAACAGGGCTACACGGGCAGTCTCAACCTCCTCTACCGCTACATCACCCAGGGCCGCGCCGAAGGCAACCGGCCTGTGATCACCCCGCGACGCTTCGCCCGCCTCCTGCTCACCAGGCCCGACAGCCTCCGCGACAAGGACAGCGAACTCCTGGGCGTACTCACCGCCGCCTGCCCTCAGCTGACCGAACTGGCCGACTTCGTCCGACTGTTCGCCGACCTCCTCACCCCGGCTGCGGGCAACGACGCCAGGCTCGCCAAGTGGATCACCGCAGTCCGGGCCGCCGACCTGCCCCACCTGCACGCCTTCGCCAACGGCCTCGAACTCGACCGGGCCGCCGTCGACGCCGGCCTTGCGCTCCCGTACCACAACGGCCGCACTGAAGGCGTCAACACGAAGACGAAGAGAATCATGAGGCAGATGCACGGCCGAGCCGGGTTCACACTCCTCCGCCAAGCATCCTGCTCCAACAGCAGGACACTCAACGTCACCACCGATTACGGGACAGAGCCGTTGGCTGGACAGACCCACGTCCGCCCAGGTCACACCCTAGATTCGGCCCTCCAGGCGAACGAATTACGTCGAACCCGGGCGAGAGGGAAGGTGTGCGGGAGTGGTGGTCTCGATGAGGTCGCGGATCGCGGCCACGCCGCGGGCGATGCGGTCTTCGGACTCGCTGCCCACGGAGACCCGGATGTAGCGATCGCATGAGTCTCCGTACCCGATGCCGGGCACCACGCTGATCGCGCTCTCCTTCAGCAGCCGGCTGGCGAACTCGGTGGAGTCGAGGCTGGATCCGCCCAGGGAGGCGAAGAGATAGAACGTCGACGTGCCGGGCAATGTGTCGATGCCGTTGTCCGCGAACCAGGTACCGACGCGGTTGCGCAGTTGGACGGTGCGCTGGATCTGCGGTCTGGTGATGTCCAGAAGGTCGTCGAAACGTTCGGCGAGATAGGCCGCCAGAATGGTCGGCGCACAGGTGACCAGGTGCTGGTTGATCTTCAGAACCTGGTCGGTGAGCCGCTGGTTGGCGATGAGGTATCCGATCCGCCAGCCCGAGACGCCGTAGTTCTTTGACATCGAGTTAACCGTGACCGTGCGTTCCTTGTCCGGGTCGAGCGCCCCGGCCGCGAGGAACTCGGTGCCCGGCGGCATGAATTCGTTGTACGCCTCGTCGACGATCAGCAAGAGCCCATGACGGTCGGCCAGTTCGTGCAAATACTCCAGCTCGGCCCGGGTGTAGATGTGCCCGCTCGGGTTGTTCGGGTTGTTGATGATGACGGCACGTGTGCGCGCAGTGACGAACCGTTCGAAGTCGAAGACCGGCACATCGTGGGGAACCATCACCGGCTCGCCACGGCACATACGGATCTGCGCCGGATAACTCAGCCAGTACGGCTCCGGCACGATCACCTGGTCGCCGGGGTCGAGGATGACCATGAGCGCCATGTAGATGGCGGCCTTCGATCCGGCGGTGACGATCACCTCGGTGTCCGGGTCCACCGGGAGCGCGAACTTGGTCTCGTAGTACTTGGCCAGCAGCCGCCGCAGCTCCGGCAGTCCCCGGGAGTGCGAGTAGTGGTGCAGACCGGGCGTCGTGAGCCCGTCGAACACTGGCAGCGGCAGGTCGAAGAAGGCCTCGCCGAGGGACAGCGTGATGATGTCCCTTCCGGCGGCCTTCATGTCGTAGACGAGGTTGTTGTACTGGACCGACAGTGCCTGGCCGATGTCCTCCATCAGCAAGGAGGTGCGCAACGGCTGCTTCGTCGCGGTGTGCAGCTGTCCCCCCATCAGATCGTCCTCGTCTGGCCACTGCCCCAGACCACGTTCTTCACGGTGGTGAGCGCGTCCAGGCCCATGGGTCCCCGCACATGCAGCTTCTGGGTGGAGACACCGATCTCCACGCCGTAGCCGAACTCCCCGCCGTCGGAGTAGCGGGTGGAGGTGTTGACGAAGACGCTGCCGGAGTCGACCTCCCGGGTGAAGCGCCGCGCCACGTCGATGTCCTTGGCCACGATGCCCTCCGCGTTGGAAGTGCCCCACCGGCGGATGTGCGCGATGGCGCCGTCGGCATCGGGAACGACCTTGACCGCGAGCACGAGCCGCAGGTACTCGGTGCCCCAGTCCTCCTCGGTCGCGGCGACCGCCTTCGGCCAGACGCGCTGCACGGTCTCGTCGCCGCGGATCTCCACGCCCGTCTCGGCCAGTAGCTCAAGGACACCGGGCAGCCAGGACTCCGCCAGGTCCTCGTGGACCAGCAGGGTCTCCATCGCATTGCACACGCTGGGCCGGGAGGTCTTCGCGTTGATCGTCACTGCGGTCGCGATGTCCAGGTCGGCGGAGCCGTCGATGTAGGTGTGGCAGTTGCCGGCGCCGTCGATCACCGTGGGTACGGTTGCGTTCTGCTCGACGGAGGCGATCAGCTCCGGGCCGCCTCGCGGGACGAGCAGATCGACGTACCCCTTGGCACGCATGAGTTCCATGGCGGCATCACGGGACGGGTCTGATATCAGCTGAACGGCCGCGGCGGGCACTTCGTCGTGCTCGGAGATGGCCTCCGCCAGGGCCGCCATGATCGCAGCATTGGTGGCCGTGGCCATGGACGAGCCGCGCAGCACCGCGCAGTTGCCGGTCTTCAGGCTCAGCGCCGCGACCTCCGCCGTGACATTGGGCCGAGCCTCGTAGATCACCGCGATGACACCCAGCGGCTCCCGCACCTGCTCGACCAGCAGCCCGTTGGGTCGCGTCCAGCCCTTGACGACCTCACCGACCGGGTCCGCCAGCGATGCCACCTTGTGGATGGCCTTCACCAGGCCGGCCATCCTGCTATCGGTAAGGGTCAGGCGGTCGATGAGGGTGGGGGTGACGCCGGCCGCGCGGGTGGCCCCGATGTCCTGCTTGTTCGCCTCAATGATCGAGTCCCGGTGGCGCTCGACGGCGGCCGCCATGTCCAGGAGGACCTGGTCCTTCTGGGCCGTGGTCAGCTGTTTGACGGCGACGGACGCCTCCGCGGCAGCACGGCAGATCTCGGTTACCGACACAACTAGCCTCCAAAAACCTGTACGTAGTCACAGTCGTTGAACAATGCCGAGGCAGACCGGCCGCCGGCCCCGGCCTCCGCCGAGCTGAGGCGGACGCTGCCGCGGGCGATCACCCGGGAGTCCGAGCCGACGATGTCCACGACGTCGCCGCTGTCGAACGACCCCTTGATCGCGTCGACGCTCCCGCCGAGCAGGGCTCGGCCCGACTCGATGGCCTGCTGCCCCGCGGCATCGCAGACTACGGACCCGCTAGGGGGGTTCCGGAACGCACGCCACAGGCGACCGAGATCGGGTGAGGCGGAGTGGGATGTGCGCGGCGGGAAGACGGTCCCCGCCACCTCGTCGCCCCGGAAGGCCGCGACCAGGGCGGTGGAGTCCATGGCATCGGCCACCACGGTGCGGACCCCGGCGTGCGTGGCGATCCAGCAGGCGCTCAGTTTCACGAGCATGCCGCCGGTTCCGCCATCCTCGGTGGATCCCCCGGCCACTGCCTCGACCTCGGAGATCGGACCCGTCACCTCGGCGATGCGCGCAGCGTCCTCGCCGAGCAGCGGGTTGCTGTCGTAGAGGCCGGCCACGTTGGTGAGCAGCAGAAGCAGCCGCGCTTCAATGAACCCGCTGAGCAGAGCGGCCAGTACGTCGTTGTTGCGCACGCCCAACGCGTCGTTCTCGTTGACGATGGGCACCATGCCCAGCGACCGCATCAGGTCGAGCGTGCGGCGGACCCCCCCTCCGCGTTCCGGCGCGACGAGATCGTGCGGCGTCAGCAGGATCTGCCCTGTTTCAAGGCTGTACGCGGCAAATCGGGCATGGAGTGCGGAGTACAGCACTCCCTGACCGAGCGCCGCCGCAGTCTGTGCGGCCTCCGTTGTGTCCTGTGTCAAAGTGCTGTGCTTGGTCCGGCCCAGTGCGATGGCCCCTGAGGTGACGAGCACCGGCGCCAAACCGGCCTCGATTCCCTTCGACACCGTCGCGCAGAGGGTGTCGAGCTTGACGGGGTCCACCTTTCCCCGAGTGATCAGGGACGAAGTTCCGACCTTGATGACGACCCGGTTGCCAGTGCCGTCGTTGATTCCATCCCGCATGGTCTCCTCGCCTGAACCTCGGCAGTCGATATGAGAGAGCGGAGGGGCGGTGGCCGCTTCCAAGGGGAGATGGTTGCCGGGAGTGGTGTTCTCCCAATGTGCTGCCGATTCGCTGCCGCTGTCTGGCGCTCGCGCACCGCGGAATTCAGCGCTTTCCATGACCTCTGCCCCTGCATGGGCGGTTGTTCGACGCGTTGCGCCGGGTCGCCAACTGGCTAAACTCGCCGGGGTGTTGGCGCCTGATCAATCGGGAGGGGTCACTTGTTCAGGACTCGCCCGACGTCGCGCTGTGCGCCTCGGTTACGGGGCGAATTCAGAATGGGGAGCTCCTATGGCAGAACCTACGGTGCCCAGCACTTCGTCGCCGGGCCTGTCCCCGCAGTCGCCCCCGGCGGACCCCAGCAGGCGCAACACCTGGGTGCTGGTGTCGTTCACCGCCGTGACCAACCTGACCGACGGCGTGACCAAGGTGGCGCTCCCTCTCGTCGCCACGTCACTGACCGACTCACCCGCTCTGGTCTCGGGTGTGCTGCTCACCCTGACCCTGCCGTGGCTGCTGGTCGCGCTGCACGTGGGCGTGCTGGTCGACCGGTCTGATCGCCGCAAGCTCCTGTGGCTGGCCAACACCATGCGCATGACCGTGGTGCTCAGTCTTTTCACTGCCGTGGCGACTGACGTGGTCAGCCTTCCCATGCTCTACGGGGGCGGGCTGATCCTCGGTGTCGCGGAGGTGATAGCTCTGACGTCCGCCGCGGCGCTGGTCCCGGCCGCCGTGGCACCAGCCGGTCGCGAGCGCGCCAACACCTGGGTGACAGCGGCGGAGACGCTGTGCAACGAGTTCGCCGGGCCCTTCGTGGGCGGCATCCTCGTCGCCGCGAGTGCTTCTATCGCGCTCGGCGCGACTATCGCCGGATACGCGTTGGCCGTCCTCATCCTGCCCTTCCTGGTGGGCCGGTTCCGGATCTCACGGCAGTCTGGCCAGCCAGAGCTGACCGTCCATCAGCAGATCGGCGAAGGCCTGCGGTTCCTGTGGAACCAGCGGCTGCTGCGGATGCTCTCGCTGACGGTCACCGGGCTCATCACCTGCTGGTCCGCCTGGTTCGCCCTCATGCCGCTGATCGCGACGAAGGAGTTGGGCCTGAGCGCGGACCGTTACGGCATGCTCGTGGGGGCGCTGGGCGTCGGCGGTGTCGTGGGCACGATGAGCGTCGGCCTCGCCAACCGGCTCCTCGGCCGGCGGTGGGTCATGTTCGGAAACATCTTCTTCTCCGCTTCCATGGTCGCTGTCCCGGCGTTGACCAGCAACATCTGGGCGATTGGAGCAGCCGCGTTCCTCGGCGGCATGGGGGGCACACTGTGGGCGGTCAACTCCCGCAGCATCAGTCAGACTCTGGTGGGTGCCGAGTTGATGGGCCGCTACAGCGCCGCCGCCCGGCTCTTCTCCTGGGGCTCCATCCCGGTCGGTGCCGCGGTGTCGGGAGCGCTCGCCCAGTGGCTGGGGTACCGGGTGACGTTCGGCCTCTTCGCCGTGGCCACAGCGGTGGTCATCGTTCCCTTCCTGCGGGTCTTCACGCCGAAGGTGCTCACCGAAGTCGAAGCTCGGATCGCAGCCCGCTGACGGTCGGGACGTCCCTCCATTCGCGCGGTGCCATTCGCGTCAACGGCTTGTCCGCGAGTGGAGGTTGGTCCCGACAAACAGCCGAAGACACCGTGCATTCCTCCTCATTACATTGAACCTCCGCCACCCTGATTTCTGCTGGCGAGCGCGGCTGGTGTGACATGTCCGGGGGGGGGTACTTGGGCAGGTCGACGGCGGAAGTCCTGGGTCTTGATCGTTAGCCTCGATCGTTCGCGCCCCCAGCAGACTCGGAGGTCTTCGTGATGCAGCTGAGCTTGAGTCGTGAGCTCGTTGTCGCCTGCCGGTGGAAGACCGGTCAGGGTAGCTGCCAGGAGGCCCGGTAGCAGACTGGCGGCGTCGGGGGGAAACGCCCGGCGTCGAAGCCCAGTGTCGAAAGCCCTGCAAGGGGGAGCAAAGCAGCGGTCCGTAGCATCACGCGAAGTTAGCGTCGTCGTTACAGTACGTGACGGTCAACACACGTCACAGGACAGGCGCATCGACAGCACATCGAGAGAACAACTCGGCTCGGAAGAATCGCCGTGCAGGCGTCGTAAGCGCCCGGCGGAGCCTCTTCGCGGGCCACGCCCACCGTTACCTGTTGCACGAGCGGACCCACGCTCGGCGTACGAGCCATCGGCATGAGGTGGAGACAACGTGCTGACCACACCGCCAGACCTTGATTCGATGATCGCGCAATATGCCACGGGAGATTTCGGCGACTCCACATTGATCCATGAGGCCGGTCTGGAGTCGCTGTCGCTCCTGCGCCTTGCTGTTGAGGTCGCCGCCGGCGCGGACGCGGAGATCGACGCTGCGGGCTTGGTCGACGTACGGACGGTCGGGGACCTTAAGGTCTGGCTTACCAGCCTGGTCGCGAACGATGCAGATGAGGCCGGTGCCGCATGCTGAAGAACACCGCGGCCTCAAGCACGACGGACCCCGCCCTTCTGCCTATTACCGATTCCCAGAAGGGGCTGCTCGTCGTCGACAGCAGGGTGCCGACCCCCGAGATCTACAACCAGATCATGCAGTTCGACCTAGAGCCGCGGCTGTCTGGCAATGCCGTCGACCATGCCCTCGCGGTACTGGTCACGGTTCAGCCGGCTCTGCGCCAGGTCTTCGGCCACCTGCCGAGGATGCATTCCAGGTTCACCCCTCCGCCGGAGACGGGACATGTGCCGTTCGAGCGGGTGGACGTACCGCCGGGCGAGTACGCCGCAGCTGCCGAGGCATTGGCGAGGCGGCTCGGGCAACGCCCGTTTGACCTCGCGGCAGGGCCGGCCTATCGATTGGGATACGTACGCGCCACTGACGGCTCCGCGGCCGCCATTCTGCTGTGCGGCCATCACATCGTCGGGGACGGCGTCTCGATGGGGCCGATCATCCGTGACTTGGAATCCGCGCTGACCTCGAAGCTCACCACAGAGGACGTCGAAACGCTGCGCGAGGCACGCGAATCGGCCTTCCTTCGGGAACTTGAGGCGCAGAACCGGGCCTCCGGCTCGCCGGAGACGGCCGAGCACGTCAAGGTATGGGCCGAGCAGTTGCGTGGCGTCCCACCTCTTGTGCTGAACCCCCGGCCGGGGCGGCCAGAGGAGACGGACTTCTCCGGTGCACGCCTTTCGTGGCTTCTCAGTGAGCGAGAAGCGTCCGACTTCCAGGAGACGTGCAAGCGGCTGTCCGTCACGCCCTTCGTACTGCTGAGCGCCGTCTACGGGGCCGTACTCGCCCGGCACGGCGGTGTGTCCACGGTCCTGATCGGCAGTCCCCTGTCGGCCAGGCGCACAGTTCGCTCGTACGACCTCTGCGGATTTTTCGTCAACACTCTGCCCGTCACGGTCGACGTGGACTGGTCGCGCACGGTGGACGAGCACATCGCCGAGACCGTCCGGGAAGCCGTCGACTACTGCCGCGCCAGGGTCGCAGTCACGCTCAACCAGCTCGTGGCGGCTGTCGGGCAGGACCGCACCAGCAACCGCAACCCATTGTTCTCCTGCATGCTCGCGATGCAGGACACCTTCGACGGGAAATCGACTGGCGCCGTCGTCGGGGTGCAGGAACCGGGCAACGGAACGGCGAAGTTCGACCTGTGGCTCGGTGCCACGAAGGTGGAGAGCCGATGGTTGCTGGAGCTCGAGTACGACCGGCATCTGATACCGGAGGCTGTCGCGGACGCGCTACTCGCGTCGCTGCGCACGGCACTGCGTCGCACGCTCGAAGACGGCACCCGCCCGTTGGCCGATCTGTTCACCGACGGCGACATTCCGGACACAGCTACCGAGTTGGCGGATGCCGGCCGACTGGCACCGGCTTTGGCCTGCAGTCTCGCGGAGTGGATCGAGCAGGCCGCTCGCCGTACGCCCGACGCGATCGCCGTCGAGGAGCCCCTGCGGAACCTGACGTACGGCGAACTCATGGCCGGCGCCGAGCGAACCGCCGACGGACTGGCCCGGCATGGCGTCACGCCGGGGCAGGTCGTCGGCCTGTCCCTGGACGGGCTGTGCGACACCGTGATCGCGATGCTCGCGATCCTGCGCTGCGGTGCCACCTATCTGCCGCTGGACACGAGCCTGCCGTGGGAACGCCTCGCTCACATGGCGGACCAGGCAGGTTGCCGCCTAATCGTCGGCCACGGCCTCAACCTCCCCGGGACGCGCACCACCAGCCTGGCCGAACTCTCCGTCCCCGGCGACGGGCCCCGTGCCTCGGGCGGCTCCGCCGACTCAGCGGTGTACCTGATGTTCACCTCGGGATCGAGTGGCGTCCCCAAGGGGGTGGTGATGGGCCACCGGCCCCTGCTGAACCTGGCCGCGTGGCAGATCTCCGCCATGGAGCACGATGTGACGACGCGCTTCCTCCAGTACGCGCCCCTCGGCTTCGACGTCTCTTTCCAGGAGATCATTCCGACACTCGCCTCGGGCGGCACCGTCGTCTCCCGCGAGCCGGCCGACCGGCGGGACTTCCCGGCGCTGATCCGGCGCATCGAGGAGACACGGGTCAGCCACGTCTTCCTGCCGGTGGCGGCCCTCCGCTCGTTCGTCCAGGCCGCACGGCGTGCCTCGGCCCACTTTCCCGGCCTGCGGCGCGTCTGCGTCTCCGGTGAGCAGCTCCTCGTCGACGACGAGATCCGCCGGTTCTTCGTCGACCACCCAGAATGTGTGCTCGTCAACCTCTACGGTCCCACCGAGACCAACGCCGCCACGGTGCACGAGATGCGGGGCGACGACGCGCGGTGGCCCGCCCACGCACCGATCGGCCGCCCGTTGCCGGGTGTGGCGGCGTACGTGGTCGACGGGACGGGCCATCTCGCACCCGTCGGCGTACCCGGCGAGCTCTACCTCGGCGGCGTCAGCCCCGCGGACGGCTATCTCGACGCAGAACGGACCGTGGCGAGCTTCCTGCCCGACCGGTTCTCCGGCGACGGCACCTCGCGCATGTACCGCACAGGTGACCAGGTGGTGCGGAACGCCGACGGGACACTGATCTTCCTAGGCCGACGGGACAGCCAGACGAAAATCCGCGGTTACCGGGTGGAGCTCGGCGAAATCGAGGCGGTCGCCAACACCGCGGCCGGAGTCAGGCAGTCCGTCGCAGTGGCGAGAGGGCTCGGGGCCGACCGCGAACTGGTCCTCTTCCTCGTCGCGGAGCCCGGCGCCGACCCCGATCACGGGGAGCTCCAGGCCCGGATCTCCGCAGCACTGCCGTCGTACATGTCGCCGTCCTGGACCTTTGACATCGACCGGATACCGACGTCGCGCACTGGCAAGACCGACCGGGACGCCCTGGCCGCCCTGGCGGACCGGCATATCGCCGAGCAGAAGACGAACGCGGCCACGACCACGGTCGAATACGCCTCCGATCTGGAGCGCGGACTGGCCGCCATCTGGTCGTCGATCCTGGAGACTGACGGCATCGCCCGCGACCGGTCCTTGATCGATTACGGAGCCCACTCCCTGAACATCTTCACGGCCCTCGCCGAGATCGAGGAGGAGTACGGCACGACGGTCCCGGTAGCCGAGTTCTTCCGGTCGCCCACCATCGCGACGCTCGCCGCACTCGTACGGGCGAGCCTGGCCGAAGATGCCCAGCACGCACGAGATGTTGACGTCGCCGAAGACGAGGCCCAGGCATGACGGCCGCGACTGTGCCCGGCCGCCTCATCACGATGGCACGGGGCAAGGACCGCCCCGGCTGCCTGATCCTGCCAGGGGCCAGCGGCGGACTCACCCCGTATTGGCGGCTGGCCTCGGTGCTCGGCAGGACCCATTCCGTGGACTTCGTACGACCCTTGGGGCTCATGCCGGGCGAAGAGCCAGAGACGACGGTCGCGGAGATGGCCGAGTCAGTACTCGGCATCGTCAACGGGGCAGCCACGGTGCCGCAGTTGGTGGCCGGCTGGTCACTCGGCGGCCTCGTGGCATGGGAGGTCTGCGCCAGGCTCGCCGAGGACGGACACCGGCCGGATCTCGTGATCGTCGACAGTTCACCGCTGCCCCGGGTGCCCGAGCCGGGCGAGGACGAGTGGATCCGGGACAAGATGGTGGCCGATCTCGGCCCGAAGGCAAATCCGCGGTCCGTCGGCAGTGTGGTGCGCACCTTCGCGGCGCAGGCCGCCGCCCTCACCGACTACGCGACCGAGTCGGTTTACCCGGGCAGGCTACTGCTCCTCGTGTGTTCCCCGTACGACAAAGGCGACCGGCAGGCCGCCGTACGGCGCTGGCGGGAACTCGCGCCGAACCTGGACCTCGTCCGCCTCGACGCCGGACATTACGACGTGTTCGAGCCCGCGCACCTTCCCCAGTTGGCCGAGGCCATTCACGCGTTCCAGAACCAGGACGGGCGATGACAGCTGAAACAGGGACGACAGCGACGACTCGGCCTCCGGTAGCCGTCGTCAGCGGCGGAACCCGCGGTATCGGCCTCGCTTTCAGCCGCCGTCTGGTGAAGCTGGGTTTCCAGGTGAACGCGCTGTACCGGTCCGACGAGGATGGTGCGCGCAGGGCGGTGCGGGAGTTGGGCCCCAGGCTGAACACCGTGCGGGTGGATCTGTCCGACGGAGCCTCGGTGGTCGAAGCGGCGGAGGCGGTTGTGGCGGAGTACGGGCCGCCGGTGGTCCTGATCAACAACGCCGGGATGAACGTCGACCGTCCGTTCCTGAAGATGAGCCACGACGACTGGCGGCGGGTCATCGACACCAACCTCTCCGGTGTCTTCTATCTGACCCGCGCGCTCGCCCCGGTGATGGTGGCCTCCGGCACCGACGCGACGATCGTCAACGTCGGCGCCACCACGGGCATCCGTCCCCGCCGCAACGGCGCCAACTACTGTGCGAGCAAGGCGGGTCTGCTGCATCTGACCAAGTGCCTCGCTCTCGAACTGGCCCCCCGCGTCCGGGTCAACTGCCTGATTCCCGGCAACACCGAGACCGACGAACTGGTCGAGCGGTTCAACCTGAACGATCCGGACGCCCGGCGCGGAATGCTCGACGAGATACCGCAGCGGCGGATCGCCGCCCCGGAAGAGATCGCGAACGCCCTCGAATTCCTCGTCAGCCCGAGCAGCGCGTACATGACGGGACAAAAGCTCGTCGTGGACGGCGGACAGTTCATGTGGTGACGGGCACGGCGGCACGTTCGGGCGCGAGCAGTACCCCACTCCTTGGACATCTCGATCAGCGTCTCCTCCGAAAGGGAAGCACCATGACGACCCGCACCCTCTACGACTGGTTCCGGGCCTCCGCCGAGGCGCATCCGGACGACCCGGCCCTTGAGGTGCTAGACGTCACCCTCACCTACGCCGAACTACGGGCCGCTGCCGAGTGGATGTCGGCCCGCATCGTCGAAGCGGCGGGTGGCCGGCCCGACAGAGTGGGCCTGCTCACCTCGCGCACTGCGGTCAGCTACGTCGCCTATCTGGCGGTGCAGCGGCTCGGTGCGACCGCGGTGCCGCTGAACCCCGCGGCCCCGGCGTCGCGCAACCTCGACATCACCAAGGAGGGCGGACTCGATCTCACGGTGTTCGACGACACCGCGGGTGACGGCGCGGCGGAGTACCGGCACAACGCCGGAGTACAGCTGCTCGACATGACGGGCGAGAAGTGGCGCCCCCTGCTCGCACCCGAACCGTCGGACGACATCCCGGGCCAGGTCCACCCGCCTGAGACCGGCACGGCGTACATCATCTTCACCAGCGGAACCACCGGCAGGCCCAAGGGCGTGCCCACCACGTACGCCAGCGTGAACGCGTTCCTCACGGAGGTCATTCCGCGCTATGAACTCGGCCCCGGCTGCAGGGTCTCGCAGAACTTCGAGATGTCCTTCGACGGCTCGGTGTCCGAGATGTTCAGCACCTGGGGGTCCGGCTCGACCCTCTGCGTGGCGCAACACGGTGACGTGTTCACCCCGGTGCGGATCGTCAACACGAAGCGGCTCACCCACTGGATGTCGGTGCCGTCCGTCATCTCCTTTGCCAAGCGCCTGCGCGCGCTGGCCCCCGGGAGCATGCCCACGCTACGGCGTGGCCTGTTCGGCGGGGAGAGGCTCGGCATCGACCAGGCTGAGGCTTGGTGCGCCGCGGCGCCGAACGCGGTCATGAACAACTGCTACGGCCCGACGGAGACCACGATCGTCATCACCGGGTACGAGGTTCCGCGGGAGCGGGCCGACTGGCCGGAGACCACCAACCGGTCCATCCCCATCGGCCTCCCGCACCCGCATCTGGACTGGCTCCTGCTGGACGAGGACCTGCGGCCCGCCGACGACGGTGAGCTGTGTGTGCGTGGCCCGCAGCGTTTCCCCGGCTATCTGGACCCCAGGGAGAACGCCGGGCGGTTCGTCCTCATGGAATCGGGCTCGGACTCCGACTCGAACCACGGCCGCGGCCGCATCCACGACGGCCAGGAGCCGCTCACGCCGGAGCACTACTACCGCACCGGCGACCGGTGCCGGCTCGAAGGCGGTGAACTGGTCCACCTCGGACGGGTCGACGGACAGGTCAAGATCCGCGGAAACCGGATCGAACTCGGTGAGATCGAGTCGGCGCTGCGGTGTCACCTCTCGATCGACGAGGCCATAGTCCTCGTCGTCCCCGCCGCTGATGGCGAGAACGAACTGCGCGCCGTGTACACCGGCAAGGAGGTCCCGGCGGACGAATTCACGAAGCTGGTCTCCGCCCTGCCCCGCTATATGCATCCGCGCAGCTACCACCACCGCGAGTCGATCCCGCTGACCACCGTCGGGAAGGTGGACCGCAAGCGGCTGACCGACGAGTTCGCGGCCTGACGTGCGTCCAATGTCCGACCCGACCAGTTCACCGTGCCCGACTCGCCCTAGTTATCCGACCCGATCAGTTGTACAAGTCACTGAGTGACCGAGGAGACGAGTGTGACCACCAGACCTCTGGTCATCCCGGCGACGGTCCAACAGGCCGCCCGTTGGCATACGTTGCAGAGCGCCAGGGACAGTTCCGTGTATCACATTACCTGGCGACTGGAGTGTGCCGGACATGTCGACTTCGACGCCCTCGCCGCCGCCTGGCAGACGGTGACGAATCGTCACGAAAGCCTGCGCTCCCGGTTCGTGGCGCGCGACGGCGAGTTGGACCTGGTCATCCAACCGGCCGTGGACGTTACCGCGCGGCTGATCGAGCCGGTCGTACCAGACGTTGATCAGGCCGCTCAGGAGTTCCTGCGCACCGCTGTGGAACTCCACACACAGGAGTTCCACCTGGACGCGGGCCCCATGGCCCGGCTGGCCCTAGTCAGGATCGGGGCGCAGGAAGAACTGATCCTGACCGTCCATCACATCGTGGTGGACGGCTGGGGGATGATGGTTCTGTTCAACGACCTCTCCGCCGCGTACGCGAGCTTGGTCCGAGGCGAGAAACCGGTCTTTACCAACGACGCCGCTAGTTTCCACAGTTACGCCGAGAAGCTGCGCTCGGAGGAAGAACAGGGTCGATGGCGACGAAGCCTCGACCAGTGGCGTACGGCACTCGACGGGGTCGTCGTCACCACGGTGGCCCACGACCGCGAGCCCGGCCGGCCCACGGCGGTCGGCGATCCCGGCGCGACCGTGCGCTACCGGTTCACCGCGCAGGCCGACTTGGGACGTGCGGCACTGGCCCAGGAACTCGGTGCCACTCCGTTCTCCGTGATGCTGGCCGCCTGGCAGATCGTTCTGGCGCGGGGTGGGGAACGCGAGTTGACCATCGGGGTCCGCAGCATGAACCGGAGCACTCGCAGCGAGCAGGCGCTGGTAGGACTCGTCAGCAACTCCTGCCTAGTCCGCGCCACGGTCGACGATCAGGCTTCGATCCGTGAGGTGGCCACCGCGGCACGGGACGCGACCTGGAACCTGCTAGCCCACCAGGGTGTGCCTTTCCCGGTCGTGCACGCGGCCCTCCCGGAGGAGACCCGGTCACGCCTGACCAACGTCAAGCTGACCCTCAACTACCTCGGGCCGATCGGCCAGGACATAACTCTCGGCGACATAGGCCTGACCATGCTCCAGGCCCCGAACCGCGCCGCCCGGGCCGACATGGTCGTCAGCTACTGGGACGGCAGCGACGGGATCCTCGCCGAGATCGAGTACAACACCGAGGTGTACGAGGAGGAGACCGTGCTGCGGATGATGCGCGACATGGATCATGTCCTGGTCATGGCCGCGGCGGACGTGGACCGCCCGGTGGGCGAAGTACGGGTGCTGACCCGGTCCGCTCCCGCTGCACGGTAGGCCTTTCCAGCCCCGACCCGCCCCGAACGGAGAAGGGCCTCACGGCAGTTGCCGTGCGGGCCCTTCTCCTTGTCACTCAACCACTTGTCACTCAGCCACGCAGCTCCAGAGTGCAGCACTTGACGCTGCCGCCGTCCTTGAGCAGCTCGGACAGATCCACGCCGATCGGCTCGAAGCCCCGCTCCCGCAGGCGATCGGCGAGTTCACGGGCCGCTTCGGGCAACAGCTCATGGAGTCCGTCCCCGAGGGCGTTGAGTCCGAAGACGGCCGCATCATCGGCGGTGGCGAGGATGGCGTCGGGGCACATCTCGCGCAGCACGGCCCGGCTGCCCTCGGTGAAGGCCTCCGGGTAGTACATGATCTCGTCGTCCGAGAGCACCGCGAGGGCTGTGTCCAGGTGGTAGTACCTCGGGTCGACCAGGGTGAGGGAGGTCACGAGGCACCGAAGAACTCCTGGGCTTCGGGCGCGATTTCCGGCCCGACCCGACCGCGACCGACGCCCGCTGGTGCGGCGACATCACCTACATCCCAACCCAGGAGGCCTGGCTCTACCTGGCCACCGTCATCGACATCGCCTCCCGGCGAGTGGTCGGCTGGGCCACCGCCGACCACCTGCGCACCGAGCTGGTCGCCGACGCGTTGCGGTCCGCCTGCCGACGGCGCCGCCCGGCAGGGCCGGTGGTCTTCCATTCCGACCGTGGCTGCCAATACACCAGCCATGAATTTGCCCTGCTGGCAGGCAAGTTGGGCATCCGGCTGTCCGTCGGCCGCACCGGCCAGTGCTGGGACAAACCGTTGTCATCACACTGCGCTCCTTTACGATGGTGCGGTTGAAGCCGCCGCTTGGTGGGCGGCGAGGCGGTCGGTGAGCTTGACGCCCATGGCGACCCGTGGGGCGTCGGGGCGAGGCGGCGGGTAGAGGTAGCAGTTCTTGTCGTTGTAGGGCACGCCCTCGATCAGGCCGGCCCGCCTCCAGATCTTCACGGTTTGCGTGGTGGTGCCCACGGTGGCGGCGTATTCCTCGAGGGTGAGCAGGCCCTGGGCCCGCAGGCGGTCGAAGCGGTGCGTGAGGCGGTAGTTGTCGCGGATGTCGCGGACCAGGAGTTCGGTGAAGGGCAGGCCCTTGCCGCTGGTCAGTCCGCGCTCGTTGAGGATGGCCGCGATCTCGCGGTGGGTGTGGTGGTCGAGCAGCTCGTCGACGAGGGCGACGGTGTCGGGGTGGGTCTGCCACGCCTTGCCGCCGACCAGCGGCAGCGGGATCGCGAGCCGGTGGTGCTGGCCGGCGGAGAAGCGGACCTGGGCGACGGTCTCGGTGGCGGTGCGGGTCAGGGTGACGTCGGTGATCAGCAGGCGGGCGATACGTTTCCGCTCGCGCGTCGGGGTGGCCGGGTCGGCCCACAGGGCGTGGACGTCGGCGGCGAGGGTGGCCAGCCGTTCGCGGACGGCGGCCTCAAGCGGGGCGGTCTCGGCCTTCGTGCGGTCGTAGGCGTCCTTGGCATCGGTGACCTCGCGCAGGGCCTGGTTCCAGTCGGCTTCCAGGGCGTCGGCGACGAGCCGGTTGTCCGGGTCGACGGCGAGGTATCGGCGGCGGGCGAGATCGGCGCGGTGCTGGGCGCGTTGGATGTGGCTGGCGCGCATCCGGTCAGCCTGTTCGGCCTGGGCGGCCAGCTGGTCGGTGACCTGCAAGGCGGCGTCGATGGCGAGCGGGGTGAGCGTCTCGAGCAGGAGGCCGGCGACGGCGGTGTCGATGGCCTTGCCGGGCAGGCGTTCGCAGACGCGCCCGCCGTCCTGGATCGCGCGGGTCATGCACCGGTAGTCGGGGAAGAGCTCGCCGTGGAACTGGCGGTAGCCCACGGTCATCCGGCGGCCACACTTGCCGCAGATCACCATCCCCTGCAGCAGGGCCGGGCCCTCGCGGGCCGGGCCGGCCTTGCGGTCCTCACCGCGGCTGGCTGCGTTCGCCTCGAGGGAGGGCGCGCTGGTTGGCCTCCCACTGCTCAAGGGAGAGGTAGCCCTCGTGATGGTCGGGGATCATCGTGTCCCACTGATCGCGGGGCACCTGGATCCAAGCCGCCTTGCCCTTGGTCGTACGCGTTCCGCGGCGACGTCCATAGACGAACACACCCGCGTAGCAGGGATTGTGAAAGAGCGACAGCACGCGCCAGTGCTAGAGCGGCCCCCACACCAGCTCGCCGCGGTGCGGCCCGGTGCGGATGCGGGCGGGGAAGGACAGGTGGTCGCGGGCGAAGGCAGTGACCACCTGGCGGGCCGAGCCGGTCGCCGCGAACACGGCGAAGACGCGCTCGACCGCCGCACGGACAGCAGCATCGGGATCCTTCACAATCCGGTCGGACGGATCATGGATGTAACCGATGGGCAGCGACTGCTTGAGCTCACCGCGCCGGGCCTTGGACAGCTGCCCGCCACGCAACCGGGCTTTGGCAGGTGGAGTTCGGCCTCCGACAAGGTGCCCTTGAGGCCGAGGACGAGCCGGTCGTTGAAGGCGCGGGGATCGTAGAGGCCGTCTTCGTCCAGGATGAGCGTGCCGGTCAGCGCGCAGATCTCCAACAGCCGGTGCCAGTCGGTGTTGTTGCGGGCCAGCCGAGAGACCTCCAAACCCAGGACGATGCCGGCCCGTCCCATCGACACCTCCGAGACCAGGCGCTGGAAGCCGTCCCGGCCGGTGGCCGAGGCCCCCGACTGCCCCTGATCGGTGTCGATCACGATGATCTGCCCCGCGTCCCAGCCCAACGCGATCGCACGGCCACGCAGCGCGTACTGCCGCTGCGTGGACTCGGTGTTGTTCACGACCTGCTTCAACGACGACTGACGGACATACAAGTACGCGCTGCGCCGAAGATGATTGGCGGTCACCTTTCCCGCCCCGGACGGTTCCATGTTCACCGCGCTGCCTCCTCCCCGGCCGCGACACACTCGATGACGATGACGATGACGATGACGATGACGATGACGGGCTGAGGGCGGCTGGAGCCGTCCGAGGACGAGTTGGGCCAGCGCGTCCACGAGCTCCGAGCCCGGTGAGTTCCCGGTCGACAGGGGCGGCGAGGGCCGGGCCGCGGCTGCGACCTGGGTGACCACCCGGCTCCAGGCGGCCATCCCCGCACGCACCAGGACCGCGAAGCCGTGCTCCCCACCGCTGCCCCGGCCGCCCAGGACCGCGGACCGCAGCCGCTCGTAGTGAGCGGACACAGCTCTCGCGTCGGCCGGCTCAGATGGCGGCGGGTATATCCGCCTCCTGGTTGTGGCTCTCCCGGCGCCGGGCCAGCGCACGCTCGATCGAGCGCGGGTGCACCCGCAGCCCGAACTCCTCGGCCACCGCAGGGGCCAACTCCCTTGCGCCGAGGGCGGGATCCGCCTCCAGCAGGGCCTCGACGTGGCGCATGACCGGCTCGGTCAGCTTGCGCGGCCCCTTCGGCCCCGGCTTGCCCGGCACCAAAGCGGCAGGTCCGCCCGCTGGGCCGCGGCGATCGCATAGAACGACTGCCGGCAGAACCCGAACGCCCGCGCCGCCTTCGCGACCGGCACCTTGTCCACCCGCACCCGGCGCACCATCTCGTACTTCACCTGCACCAAGTCGTACGGGTCGAGGAACTGCGAAGCGGCGAACACCTCGTCGGTAACCGCCTCGGGACGCGGGTTGAGCGTCCGCGACTCCGCAACGACTCCAACTTCACGGCGCTGGTCGCCATGCCCGCCTCCCCTCGAAGGACTCGTCACCAGGATTACGACACCACCCCGACCAGCCAAGACCCGATACGGGCACATCCGGAGCGAAAGCAGCAGGCCAGCGCACATGCCCACCCATCGCGCGCCCCCGAGCGGGCCCCAGTGCGACCGCCTGTGCGGGGTCAACCACGCGACACTCACGGCGTCATCTCCCCGACACCCCGCAGCCGGTCGACCAGCCCGGCCAGCTCGACCAGATCCTGGGTACGGAACGGGCATGTCCCCTCGGCAGCCACCACGAAGACGTCCACCGGCGCCACCGACGTCCACTCCGCCGGGATCCGCGACCGGCCGCCCACCTCGTCGAAGTAGTACACCCGGTCGCCGCGCCAGCACTGCCGACGCTCGATGAACTCCAGCTCCTGCCCGAACAGCGGGTGGAAGGGGTGCGTCACCCGCACCTGAGCTCCGTCTCCAGAGTCGGATGCAGAAGCAGTCGACGGATCACGCCAACGCGCTGGCCGAGTCGTTCTTCGCCACCTTGAAGAACGAGCTGATCGGCACCCAGCCCTGGCCGAGCAGGTCCGCCGCCCACACCGCGATCTTTGAGTGGATTGAGAGCTGGTACAACTTGCACCGACTGCACAGCAGCCTCGGTTACCGCAGTCCCGCCGACTACGAGGCCGCAATGGCGGCCTGACCACCACACCGATGGTGTCCGTCAAAGCGGAACAAGCTCACGGTCCCGTCCTTGGCGGCATACGAGGAGATGGACGTCTCACCGAAAACCACGTCGGGCTGGGTTCGCCGGATGATGTCGCCGATCTCGCAGATCCGGGCAGCTTTCCCACCACATCTATGTCCGGCCCCTTGTCCAGCAGCGTACGCAGACCGACACGCATCAGTTCATTGCTGTCGAAGAGAGTTAAGACTGCATGTGCGCCGAGCGGGATCCGCTCGCGCTCAACATGGAACGCATTCTGCCAAGGGATTCGATCAAGGTCCCGGTCCTGTCACGCGTGACCAGGGCGGTGAGCGTTTCCCGCTCTCGGCGGTACCAGGCTCCAGGAGTCAGCCTCGTCTGTTCCCACGCGGCAATGGCGTAGTGGTCGACAACGCGCTGTACAGCCTCGGCGGCCTCGTGGTCCGATCCTGTGATCTCTCGCGCCAGGGCCCGGACACTCTGCGGAACGCGGTAACGGTCGATCGCGAGCGATTCGATGAGCCCGACATCGACAAGCCGTTCGGCGATCTTGTGCGCCTCACCCTCCGTTGTACCGAGAAGCACTGCCAGCGCCTCGACGGTGACGATGGTCAGATCTAGGAAGCCCAGTCTCCGCAGTGCCGTCACCGCTGTCACTGCCGTCCCGCCGGACTCATCGGACAGAAGGGGGAGACTCGCCAGTAGTGAGTCGCGCAGGCTGACGTTGCCGCCGGCCAGGAAGTCGAGCCGCTGGTGCGGCTCGGCCACATACCGTGCGAAGTCCCCGACCGACCAGTCAGGCCGTGTCGCGAGTCGGTCGGCGGCAAGGCGGAGCGCGAAGGGCAAGTAATCGCAGGACCTGGCGAGTTCGGAAGCGCAGGCGGGTTCCGCGTCGATGCGCGGTACGCCAACGCTCTGCCGGAGCAGGTCGATCGAGGCGGACACGGTCAGCCGTCCCAGACGCAGATGCCTGAGGCCGTCCATGCCTCCTATGGGCGATCGGCTCGTGATGAGAAGCGAGCAGCCAGGCGGCGCGGAGAGGAATCCCTGGATCTGGTCGGAGTCGCGGACGTTGTCGAGCACGATCAAAGCCCTGCCCCCGGCCGGACCGGCCCACGTATGCGGCGCCGCCGCGCCACCGCTCCCCTGCTCTGTTCCGAACGAACGCAGAACAAGCTGCATCGCCTGGTCGGGCCGCAGGGCGGAGCTGCCTGTGGTACCCCGCATGTCCACATAGACCTGCCCGCCGGGGAAATTACCGGCCGCGGCATGCGCAGCCGCGATTGCCAAGGCGCTCTTGCCCGAGCCCGCCAGCCCGTGGATCGCGACCGCCGGGCGCCCCTCCGCCAAGGGCCCGACGATCGTGGCCAGTTCGGACGTCCGGCCGACGAACAGCGAGGGTTGGTGCGGGAGCAGACACCATGCCGCCTCCGAGGACACAGCAGGCTCCATGGGACCGGATGCCGTCGCGCCATGTAGGGCGCCCCGGTCGTTGAGACGCGGATCCTCTTCCAGGATGCGCTGCTGAAGCTCGCGCAGTGGCCGGCTCGGATCGATACCCAGTTCGTCGGCGAGCAGGTGGTGGAGGTCCCGGTACGCCCCCAGCGCCTCGGCCTGTTGCCCGGTCCGGTACAGCGCCATCATCAGGTGCTCGTGAAGCCGTTCCCGCAACGGATGCTGGGCGACCAGGAGTTTGAGTTCGGGCAGTACGTCCTCGTGTTGCCCCAAGGCGATTTGCACGCCGAAGTTCGCCTCCATCACCGCCAGCCGGGACTCCTCCAGACGCGCGGACTCGGCCATGATCGAGGAGGTGAGGGCAACGTCAGCGAGGGGAGAGCCCCGCCAGAGTTCGAGCGCGGCGCTGAAGGACTTCATGGCCTCGACCAGATTCCCCGAGGCGCGCTGCATGCGGCCGGAGGCGACGAGTGACTCGTACTCGTGAAGGTCAAGCCCCCCGGACGGCACGGCCAGTTGGTACCCGGCGGGCCGGGTGAGAAGGGTCTCCCCGGCGGAGTCACCGATGGCGGCGCGCAGCCGCCACACACAGCCGGCCAGCAAGCTGCCCACGTGGCTCGACGGACCGTCGCTCCACAGCTCCGAGTGCAACTGCTGTGCGGGAACCAGATGGTTCGCGTTCAGGAGCAGTAGTGCCATGAGCGTGCGCTGCTTGGCGGCCTTGATGGGGACCCAATTCTCTCCGTCGTGGTACTCGACCGGCCCTAGAATGCGGAACTTGATCGATGCTTGACTCATCGTTCGCCTCCCTGTCTCGGATCTCGCCGGCCCGGACGGCGACGATCGGTGCGTCGGGCCGACTGTGTGGGCTCAGTCCGACAGGACCAGCCGGGGGGCGTGGATCTCCAGCCAGGTCGCCAAGTCGAGCCAGCGCTCCAGGCCGGTGCGGGTCGTGCCGTCGACCTCGTCGGCGGTCCGGGCCACCGTCTGCTGCACCCACTCCTGGTCGGTGAGCGTGTGCACGGCGTGACCCCGGTCGGCGAGCACCTCCTTGGCGTGCTGCTGGAGCGCGGCCGTGTAGAACGGGTCGCGGGTGGACGGGTATGGGGCCTTGCGGCGCTCCGCCACCGAACGCGGCAGCAGATCGGCGGAGGCCGCCCGCAGCAGGCTCTTCTCGCGGCCGTCGAAGGTCTTCATCGACCACGGCGTGTTGAAGACGTACTCGACCAGCCGGTGGTCGCAGAACGGCACCCGGACCTCCAGGCCCACGGCCATGCTGAGCCGGTCCTTGCGGTCCAGCAGGATGCGCAGGTACCGGGTCAGGTGCAGGTAGCACACCAGCCGCATCCGCGCCTCGAACGCGTCCTCGCCGGCCAGCCGGGGGGCTTCCGCGACCGCCTCCGCGTACCGCTGGCGGATGTAGCCGGGCAGGTCGAGGGCGGCCAGCAGGCCCTTGTCGTACACCCCGGTGCCGGTGTGCGGGCTGGTCACATGCGTGTGGTCGACCCAGGGGAACGTGCCGGCCTGCTGGGCCTCGGGCTGGTGCAGCCACTTGTAGCCGGCGAACACCTCGTCGGCGGACTCTCCGGACAGGGCGACAGTGGAACGTTTGCGGATGGCCTTGAACAGCAGGTAGAGGGAGTTGTCGGCGTCGCCGAACCCTGTCGGTAGGTCCTTCGCGGCCACCACCGCGCGCCGTACGGCTGGATCGGCCATGCTCTGGGCGTCGAACACGAGGTTCTCGTGCGCGGTGCCGCAGTGCGCGGCGGTCTCCTTGGCGAACGGGGCGTCGGCGTCCGCCCGGAACGGGTCGGCGGTGAAGTTCTCCTCGTGCCGGGCGAAGTCGACGGAGAAGCTGCGGATCTGCTCGCTGTCGCCGAGTTCCCGCTGGGCGAACGCGGTGATGGCGCTGGAGTCGAGGCCGCCGGATAGCAGGGTGCAGCGCGGCACGTCGGTGACCAGCTGGCGGCGCACGATGTCGGTGAGCAGCTCCCGCACCCGGGCGACAGAGGCGGCCCTGTCGTGGGTGTGCTCGGTGGCCTCCAGCTTCCAGTAGGTGTGGGTGCGTTCGCCGCCGCGGTCGACGGTAACCAGGGTGCCCGGCCGGACCTCCCGCATGCCGCGCCACACGGCGTGCCCAGGGGTGCGGATCCAGGAGAACGCCTCCCGCAGCCCGTCGAGGTCGACGGCCTTCTCCGCGTAGGGGTTCGCGAGGATGGCCTTGGGCTCGGAGCCGAAGAGCACCCCGTCCTGGGTCGGGTAGTAGTACAGCGGCTTGACGCCGAGGCGGTCCCGGACGAGCAGCAGCCGCTCGGTGCGGCCGTCCCAGACGACGAAGGCGTACATGCCGTTCAGCCGATCGGCCAGCGCCTCGCCCCACTCCAGGTAGGCGTGCAGCACGACCTCAGTGTCGCTGCGGGTGCGGAAGGTGTGGCCGCGCTGGCGCAGTTCGTCGCGCAGCTCGATGAAGTTGTAGATCTCGCCCGTGTAGGCGAGGGCTACCTCGCCGCCGCCGGTGTCGTAGGACATCGGCTGGCGGCCGCCCTCGATGTCGATGACGGCGAGCCGGCGGTGGCCGAGTGCCACGTGCGGCCGGGTCCACACTCCGGAGTCGTCCGGGCCGCGGCAGGCCATGGTCGCGGTCATGGCGGCGACCGTCTCCTGCTCCCGCTCCCTTCGCAGGTCCCGTCCGTAGGAGACCCAACCGCTCAGACCGCACATGGCGTCTCGCCTTTCTGTGTGTCGTCGTACTACGTCTCGGACCCCGGGCGGGGGCGTCAGTCGAGGTGGTGGGGCAGCGGGATGTCCGGTGCGAGCGCGGGGTCGGGCACCGGGGTGCCGCGTACGAGGTGCACGGGAATGACGCCCGCCCACAGGCCGAGTGCGGCGTCGGGGCTGTCGCCATCGTCCGGCGGTCCGGTGCGTACCTTGACCGACGCCTCTTCCAGGCTCAGGGCCAGCAGCGTCGTCGCGGCCAGTTCCTTGCGGCTGGGGTGGCGGGCGTAGTCCCACTGGCCGGGCTGGGCCTGCTCGGTGATCAGGCGCAGCCCGGCCAGGGTCTCCTCCGGGTCGGTGACCGGGCGTGGGACGCCGTAGATCATGGCGCTGCGGTAGTTGATGCTGTGCTCGAAGAGCGAGCGGGCCAGCACGATCCCGTCGACGTGGGTGACGGTCACGCAGACGGTCTGGCCTGGGGCCGAGGTCAGGCTGCGCGCGGCGACGGAGCCGTGGAAGTAGAGGGTGTCCGCGGCGGCGCCGTACACGGTGGGTACGACCACGGGGGTACCGTCGACGACGACGCCGAGGTGGCAGACGAACCCGGCGGCGAGGACGGCGTCCAGGTCCGCGCGGGCGGTGCGGCCTTTCTCCTTCATGCGGCGCAGACGCGTCCGGTCCGTGACCGGGAGTTCGGCGCCGAGGGGCTGGCGCGGGGAAGTGCTCAAGGTGTCACCTTCGCTGTGTGCTGGGGGCGGAGCGGTCACGGCGTGGCGCCCTGCCACTGCAGCAGGCACCGCACGGCGGCCGCCGCCTCTTCGGCGGCACCCGGCGCCGTCTTGAAACCGGCTCCAGACCAGCACGCGGCCACCACGACCGGGGGCTCACCGGGAAGAAGGCCCAGGAACGGCCCGTCTGGATGGTACAGGTCTGCCCCGAACCGCCCGCTCAGGTAAGGCACTCGGGAGACCCAGGGCCAGCGGTGGACGACCCCGGCGCGAATGTGGGCGATCTGCTCGTCGGTGAGGGCGTCGCCGTCGTTGGCCGACACGTCCCACTCCTCGACCGGTCGGCCGGTCAGCTGGCCGCCGGCGAACGGCCCGTCCAGCTGCGGGCGGCCCCAGATGCCGCAGGTCAGGTCGCTGACCGCGGGCAGTGGCCGGCCGGGTCCGCGGAAGAAGGCGTATCGGATGCGTTTGGTGCGCGGGGCCGGGCTGCCGGGGCGGGGCGGCAGCCGGTCGCCGAGCAGCGCCGGGGTCCCGCCGCCCGCCGTCACCACGGCACAGCGGGCGGTCAGCGCGCCCGCCGGGGTGCACACACGCACCCCGCGCCGGTGCGGCTCCAGGGCGTGCACCGGTCCTGGGGGCAGCAGGACGGCCCCGTGCCGCAGGGCCCGGGCGAGATACAGCGCGGCAGTGCTGGCCGGGTCGGCGTAGCCGCCGCCCGGTTCCCACACCGCGGCGGCGACGCCGTCCGCCGTCACGTCGGGCCAGCGTGCGGTCAGTTCGCGGGGCGTGAGCAGGTCCGCCTTGATACCGGCCGCGGACAACTCGCTGATGCCGCGTTCGGCCTCGGCGACGTCGTCGGGGCCCAGCAGCACCACCGAGCCGGTGCGGCGGAAGCCGGCCGACCGGGGCGGGGAGGCGGTGCCCCACAGCAACTGGTGGCTGCGCACAGCCAGGGCGCGTACGACGGGCACCGGTTCGTACGCCCGGACCAGGCCCCCGGAGGCGCGGGTGGCCGACCCGGCGTCGGGACCGAGGTCGGCGACCGCCACGGTGAGGCCCGCCGCGGCCAGTTCCGCCGCAGTGGCGGCGCCCACCGCACCGGCGCCGACGACCACGACGTCGTAGCCGGTGACCGGGGTGCCCGTCGGGCGTGGTGCTGCTGAGGCCGAGAGCAGGGTGGCCGGGACGACCTCCCAGCCGGCGTCGTCGTCCGCGTCGACGGGATCGCCGTCAGCGTCGAAGGAGAAGCGGGCGACCGCGCGGACGGCCGCGAGGAGCCGGTCACCGGTGGCGGCCGGGTCCGAGTGCAGGGCTCGTACGAGCGCCGCGAAGGCCGCCTCGACCTGGAGGTGCGGGCCGCCGCGCAGCCGTACGACCCGGGCGGAATACGCCACGTCGCTGAGCAGATCGGCGAATTCGGGTACGGCGCAGTCGTCGGTGAAGAACAGCGGTCCGTCGTGCCCGTCCGCGCGCAGGCGCCGGGCGATGTCGGCTGCGCCGTGGTGGGTGCCGCAGACAACGAGAGCCTGGCCCGCCGCGGCCGGGTCCGGGGACAGGGCGACGAATCGCTCGGCGAGCCGGCGCCCGTAGGGGCTGCCGTCGTCGACGACGGCCAGGGTGCCGATGCCGAGGTCCTGGGCGGCCCGGCGGATCGCAGCGGACTGACCCAGGTCGTGCGGGCACCAGCGCAGCGCTCCGCCGCCGCCGGAGGCGAGCAGGTCCGGGTCGGTGGCCAGCGGCAGCAGCACCGGGAGACCGGCCTGCCGGTAGTGCGGCAGGGCCCGTGCGGCGCCCAGGCTGTTGAAGTGCCCGATGACGGCTCGCACGACGGGCTCGGGTTCCGCCGTAAGGGCACGCGCGACGCGTTCGGCCGCGTCGGCGTCGCCCCGGTCGTCGTGAAACTCCCAGACGACGCCCGGATCGCTGTGGTCGGCGGCGGCCCGGGTGAGCAGCTCGCCCCAGGCCGCCCGCGGGCCGCTGAAGGGTCCGACGACGGCGAGTCGCACTTCGGTGTCATCCTGTCGTGTCATGACCTCAGTCACCGAAGACCGGACGGTCGGGCACGGTCAGCGGCCGGCCCGCCGGGGGCGGGGTCAGCGCGGCGGCGTCGACCGCGCGGTCCGCGTCCTCGCCCAGCAGCGTGGCGAGCCGTGCCGCGCCGGCCGGCATGACGGGCGCGGCCCACGCTGACAGGGCGCCGGCGACGGCCAGTTGGGCGGTCAGGGCGGCACGGTGGGCGGAGGGCGAGCGGTCCCGCTCGTGCTCGTGGACGTACCAGAAGTCGTTCACGCCGACGACGACCTCGTCGAGGAGGGCGACGATACGGCGCGTGTCGAAGCCCTCGACGCTGTAGGCCTCGCGCAGTTCCGCCACGGTGCGCTCCATCCGGGCCCGCAGCCGCTGCCAGGCGGGTCCCTCGGGCCGCTCCTCGGGGACCCGGCCGTCGCTGTCGCGGGCGACCGCCGCGAACAGCCGCTCCAGCCAGCCGTTCCACTGGACGGTCAGCAGTTCCTGGGTGCGTGCCAGGTCGGCGCGGGTGAAGCTGGTCTGGCGTCCGTTGGGCCGGTCGGCGAGCACATGGTGGCGCAGGATGTCGGAGCCGGCCTCGGCGAGCGCCTCGTGGGCCCAGACGGCGTGCCGCCGGCTGGTGGAGAACTTCAGCCCCTCCAGCTGGTAGAACTCGTTGACCACGAAGGCCCGCGCCAGGGCGGCTTCGGGGTGCAGGGCGGCGTACAGGGCGGGGAACAGCACCGCGTGGAAGTAGCCGTTGTCGAAGCCGAAGAACTGCACGGGGGCGGGCCAGTTGCCCTTCTCCCGCTCCTGTGCGGGCAGTTCCCACAGATAGCCCGGCGCCATCTCGAACCACACATAGGCCCGCTGGTCCTCGAAGCCGGGCACGGTCACTGGCACGCCCCACTCGCCGGGGTGACTCACCGCGATCTCCGGCAGCCCGTCGGCCAGCATCCGGTCGCACAGGACCCGCAGATGCGGCGGCATGTCGACCTCTGCCCAGAACGCCTTCAGCCGGTCGGCGAGCGGTGCCAGCGGAAAGTACAGCCGGGCGGCGTCGCGTATCTCGGCCGGGGCGCCGCAGACAGTGCACTGCGGCTCGGCCAGATCGGCGCAGTCATTGGGGTGGCCGCACTGCTCGCAGGCGTTGCCGTTGGACGAGGAGCCGCAGTGCGGGCACTTGCCCGTCAGGTACGCCTCGTACAGCCAGCGCTCGCACGGGGTGCAGTACGGCAGCGGCCGGGTACGGGCGACGACGTGCCCGGCGTCGTAGAGGCGGCGCAGGAAGTCCTGGACGTAGGCGAGGTAGCCGTCCTCCTTGCGCGGATGCACCACGTTGTCGAAACCGACCTCGGCCTGCTGCCAGACCCGGACGATGGACGCGCCGTAGCCGTCGGCGACCTCCTCGCCGGTGCGCCCGCCGTCCTTCAGACCGCGCACCGGTACATAGCTCTGGTGGTCGTCCAGGCCGGTGGTGTAGCGGACCTCGACCCCGTCGGCGGCGAGGAAGCGGCGCAGTACGTCGCCGGCGACGTAGGGTCCGGCGATGTGACCGACGTGCAGGTCGCCGTTGGGGGTGGGCGGGGTGGCGGTGATCCAGACCGGAGCGCTCACGCGGTCACCTCCGCACCCTCGATCCGCTTCGGCTCGTGCAGCGGCCAGTAGACCGAGAGCCAGGTCAGGGTCTCGGATCCCGGATTGTGCACGACGTGCTCCTTGTTGCGAGGCAGGACGATCACGTCTCCGGTCGTGAACTCGGCCTTGTCGCCGCCGAGGTCGAGGCTTCCGGAACCGGAGAGGACCACCATGATCTCGTCCTGGTCGTGGCAGTCGGGGTCCGAGGAGGCGCCGGCCGGCAAGAAGCAGGCCATGCCGCCGAAGGGCGGTTCCTCCTGATCCTCCTGTGCTTGCCAGGGAATGATCCGCTGGCACGCCATGCCGAACTCGCTGACAGCGGCGCCTTCATGTATCCGAAATTTGGTGATCATGAATTATCCATATCCCGTAAAGGATCGCTCGACCAGTAGGCCGGGGACATTTCCACGCCTTTTCCTGTCCCGGTCAACTGTGCGTGGCAACCTAGGCGTTGAGCCAGCGGACTCAGGTGACCTTGCAGGAAGGTGTCACCGACGAAGGATGAAATAGTCGGTCATATTTGACCAGTTGGCAGGGTGTGACGCGTGTCGGATGGCAGCTCGCTGCCACGCTCCGCCACCTGTCCGCTACTCGGCCGGGATCCGGGATAGCTTCTGACTCGCCTCGGGCAATGGTATATCGAACCAACGGCCCGACGGGAAGGGAAATGTCTTGATGGGGAATCCGCGCGACAATTTCTCGCCGGTTTACGACGTTGTGGGAATCGGTTTCGGGCCGGCCAATCTGGCCCTGGCCATCGCCCTTGAGGAGCACAATGAGAGCGCTCCACGCGACCAGGCGGTCACCGCACTCTTCCTGGAACGGCAGCCCAGCTTCGGCTGGCACCGGGGGATGCTCATCGACGGCGCCACCATGCAGGTGTCGTTCCTGAAGGATCTGGCCACTCTGCGCAACCCGACCAGCCGCTTCGGGTTCGTCCCCTACCTGCACGCACGCGGCAGGCTGGTGGACTTCATCAACCACAAGATCCTTTACCCCACTCGCGAGGAGTTCCACGACTACCTCGAGTGGGCGGCGGCCGGGGTCGACCACCTGGTCTCCTACTCCAGCGAGGTGACCGAGGTCCGCGCGGTCGACGACCTGCTAGAGGTGGTCGTCCCGGGCCCCGGCGGCAGCACCGTGCACCGTGCGCGCAATGTGGTCGTCGCCTGTGGCCTGCGGCCCCGGATGCCCGACGGGGTGAAAGCCGGCGCGAACGTCTGGCACAGCAGCGAGCTGCTGACCCGGCTCGCCGGGCGGACCGCGGACGTCCGCCGGTTCGTGGTGGTCGGCGCCGGACAGAGCGCCGCCGAGGCGGCCGAGTACCTGCACCGCACCTATCCGCAGGCCGACGTAGAGGCGGTCTTCGCCCGCTACGGCTACAGCCCGGCCGACGACAGCCCGTACGCCAACCGGGTCTTCGACCCCGAGGCCGTTGACGTCTACTACGACGCCGACGAGGCCGCCAAGAACCAGTTGATGACTTACCACCGCAACACCAACTACGCGGTCGTGGACCTCGATCTGATCGAGGAGCTGTACCGGCGGGCGTACCAGGAGAAGGTGCGCGGCCGCACCCGCCTGCACGTACGGGGCGTCAGCGAGGTCACCGACATACGGGACGAGGGCGCCGGCGTCACCGTCCGCGTCCGCTCGCAGGCCACCGGCACGGAGGAGGAGGTCGCCGCCGACGCGGCCGTCTTCGCCACCGGCTACGACGAGCAAGACCCGCTGCCGCTGCTCGGCGGCCTGGCTCCGTACTGCGCCCGGGACGCCGCCGGACGGCTGCGCGTCGGCCGCGACTACCGGCTGACCGTGGACGGCCTTGAGAACGCCGGGATCTACGTCCAGGGCGGCACCGAGCACACGCACGGCATCACGTCCTCGCTGCTGTCGATGGTCGCGGTCCGCTCCGGCGAGATCCTCCGCTCCGTGCTGGAGCACCGGGAGGCGGCGGTGTACAGCGACGACGAACCGCTCGCCCTGGAAGGTGCGAGGCATGACTGACCCTGTCCACGGGGCGGATGTGGTCGTGGTCGGCGCTGGAGTGGTCGGTACGGCCGTCTTCCACGAACTGGCCGCCCGCGGCGCCCGCGTGACCCTGGTCGAGCGGGACCGTGTCGGGCTGGGTACGACGGCCTGGAGCGGTGGCATCGTCCGCTGCCACCACGACGACCCGGTCCTCTCCGACCGGGCGGCGGCCGGCTGGCGGTACTTCCGCCGCTTCGCCGAACACACCGGGGAACCGGCCGCCTTCCACACCAGCGGGTTCCTGTACCTGCCGGCCCCGGACCGCACGTCCGGCGCACGAGCGGAGGCGGCCCGGCTCGGTGCTCAGTTGCCCGTGACCTGGCTGGAGGCCGAGGAGGTGACCAAGCACTTCGGCCACCTGCTGGCCGGGCCGGCCGGCCGCGGGGCGGTGTGGGAGCCGGAGTCCGGCTGGCTGGACCCGGCCGAGGTGACCCGCGGCTTCCTGCGCGCCGGCCAGCGCCGGGGCGGCACGGTCCTCGAAGGAATCGCCGTGCACAGCCTCATGCGCTCGGGCGACGGCCGGATCACCGGGGTGTGTACGAGCGCCGGAGCGGTCCGTGCCGACCGGGTGGTACTGGCCACCGGCGCCGCCACCGCGCACCTGTTGACCTCTTGGGGCCTGGCACACGACCTGTGGGCTCAGGCCGTACAGGTCGAGCTGTACCAACCCGAGGCGCCGGTGCCCGACCAACCCGCCTACACCGACGAGGAGTTCGACGTCAACGGCCGGCCCGACCCGGGCTCCGGCGGAGTCTACGTCGGACACCCCACGCACCACCGGCTGCCCTCGCCACCCGGCCGGGAGCAGGTGGACGCGGCCCAGTCCCGGCTGGCCGCTGCGGCGGGCGCCCGGCGCTGGGGATGGCTCCCCGGCAGCCGCCACCTCGGCGGGCTGCGCGCCGCGGAGTGCTGGGCCCCGGACGGCCGCGCCCGTGTCACGGCGCACCCGGACGCCCCTGCGCTGCTGCTGGCCACCGGCTTCAACGGGGGCGGATTCAAGATGGCGCCCTGGGCAGCCGCCGAGATCGCAACGCTGGCCGGTCTGGAATGACCGGCCGGACGAGGCCGCAGAGGCGGCGCGACGGGAACGGAGAGAACCGATGAGTCTGCAACGGCCCGACGGGACCAGGGAGATCAAGGGGGTTCTGCCGGTCGTCATCATGCCGTTCACCGACGACGGCGCCCTCGACGAGGAGGACTTCCTCGCCCAGACGGAGCACATGTTCGACGTCGGCTGCGACGGGTTCGTGGTCGGCCAGGTCTCCGAGGTGCTGCGGCTGACGCACACCGAGCGGCTGCGCGTCGCCGAGCTCAGCGCGAAGGCCGCCGCCGGACGGGGTGCGTCCGTGATGAGCACCGGCGCCGAGACGCCCGAGGCGGCCGTCGAGTACAGCCGGCACGCCGAGTCCGTCGGGGTGGACGCCCTGCTGGTCATGCACCCGGCCACGATCCCGCTGGACGAGAACGGGATGGTGGAGTACTTCACCCGGGTCGTGGAGTCGGTCCGGATCCCCGTGATTATCCATCACGCCAAGAGCCTGGCCAAGCAGCCCCTGACCATCGCCGCCCAGGTCCGGATGCTGGAGCGGTACGGCCCCGACCGGGTGCTGTTCAAGCCCGAGGCCCAGCCCTCGCCGCCCAGGGTCAGCGAGCTGCGCGACGCCAGCGGCGGACGGGCCCGCATCTTCGAGGGCGACGGCGGCATGATGCTCCTCGACTGTCACAGCCGGGGCCTGGCCGGAACGATCCCCGCCACGGAGATCGCCGAGATCGTGGTGACCCTGTGGCGGCTGCTGGAGGCCGGCGAGCGGGAGAAGGCCGAACGGATCGGCTACCCGCTGTCGTACCTCATGTGCCACATGATGAACAGCACCGACTACTACCTGTCGATTGCCAAGCGCTTTCTGAAAGAACGTGGCCTGATCAAGACCACCCATGTCCGCGGTCCGAGCCGCCACGTCCTTGACGACGAGTCCTGGACCGAGGTCCACCGCACGTACCGGCACCTGCTCACCCTTGCGAAGGAGCTCGCTCCATGAAGAACCACGCCTTCACCATCCGCCTCCGGGACGAGGCCGCTGCGGAGAAGTACATCGCGCTCCACCGGGAGGTGTGGCCCGAGGTCGTCGGAGCGGGCGGCGCCCTGGAGACCATCGGCGTCCGCAAGCTGCAGATCTTCTACATCGACCCGCTCACGCTCTTCATGTACGTCGAGGCCGAGGACCACTTCGAGCCCGTGCACGACTTCCTGCGCGCCAACGACCTGCACCCCCGGGTCCAGGAGTGGGACGACATGATGCACGACGGCGAGGGCAGCCTCCTGGTCCGGCACCCGGGCAACGACGGCCGCCTCAACTGGGCGCCGATGCGCCGCATCCACCACGTCGACTTCACCAACACCCTTCCGGACCTGGAGGACAAGTGAGCACGGTGGCCCGCCAGGACGTCACCGTCCTGGACTGCACGCTGCGGGACGGCGGTTACTACACGAACTGGGAGTTCGAGGACACCCTCGTCGAGGAGTACCTCAAGGCCTGCGTGGCGACCGGCGTGGACGTGGTCGAGCTGGGCTACACCCAGTTCACCCCGAGCGACCGGGGTCCGTACGGCAGCTTCCCGTCGGGTGTCACGCCCGCGCTGCGCGACGCCCTGCCCGACGGCCACCGGCTGCGCTTCGCCGTCATGGTGGACGCGACCGCGCTGGCCGAGGTCCCGGCGGCCGAGGCCGGCCCGCGGCTGCGCAGGCTGCTGGCCGACGGGCCGCTGCCGGTCGACCTGGTCCGTGTGGCCGTCCACCACAGCGGGACGGCTGGCGTCGCCGAAGCCGTCGACTCCCTGCGCGAGGCCGGCTTCGGGGTCTGCCTGAACCTGATGCAGGTGGACCTGGCGACCCCCGCCGAAGTGGCGGACCTGGTCCGCCTGGTGGCCGGCCTGGGCCCGCTGGAGTCGCTGTACGTCGCCGACTCCCTGGGCTCCCTGCACGCCCCCCGGATCACCGAACTGGTCGAGGGGTTCAGGGCCGGCCAGGCCGCCCCCGTGGGCCTGCACGGCCACGACAACCAGGGCTTCGCGCTGCACAACACCCTTGCCGCCGCCCAGGCGGGCGCCACCTGGCTGGACGCCACCGTCCTTGGCATGGGCCGGGGCGCCGGCAACACCAGGACCGAACAGCTTCTGGCGGCGCTCGGCACGGACCAGCGGGCGCTGCAGCCGATGCTGGACCTGGTGGCCCGGCGCTTCGAACCGCTCATGCACAAGTACCACTGGGGCGCCAGCGCGCTCTACGCCATCGCGGGCATGCGCCGGATCCACCCGACCTACGTCCAGCGTCTGGAGGAGAGCCTGGAGCGGGACCTCGAGGTCAAACTGCGCGCCCTGGACTTCCTCGCCCAGAACCGCAAGACGTCGTTCGCCGCGGCGTCGCTGGAGGACGCGCTCCGCCATGCCGCTGTCTGACCATGCCGGCACGCGCCTCGAACACGCGCTAACCACCCACCGTCTCGTCGTGTTCGACCTCGACGGTGTGCTCGTGGACTCCAACGAGCTGAAGGTGGAGTGCGTACGCGAGGCGCTGGCGGAGTTCGGACCGGAACTCGTGGACCCCTACGTCCATGAGTTCCGCCGGACCTTCGGCCGCTCCCGCCGTGAGCACTTCCTCGCCTTCCACCAGGACCACCTGGGCGGAGAACAGGCCACGGGGGAGGGATTCGAGACGTTCTACCAGCGCTACGCGGGCGGTTATGCCGAGCTGCTCGCCGAGCGCTACCCCAAGGCGCCGCTGTGCCCCGACGCCGACCGGCTGGTCCGCGGCCTGTCCGGGCGCGGCCTGCCGCTGTACGTGGCCACCGGCACCCTGACCGCCGAGGCGGAACGGGTCCTGGACGGACACGGGCTGGCCGGCGAGTTCCGGGCCGTGCTCGGCGGCGAGGAGCCCAAGGCGCGGCGGCTGTCCACGGCGCTCGCCGCCGTGGGCGCCGCCCCCGGCGAGGCGGTCCTGCTCGGCGACTCGCGGCAGGACCTCCTCGCCGCCCAGGCGGTCGGCATGGGCTTCGTGCTCGTCACCGGACACGGATTCTTCCCGCCCGCTCAGGTGCTCGACGGGGCGGACGGCCAAAGCTCCCTCGTCGCGGCCGGATTGGACCCCGACGGCTTGCTGATCGGCACCGGGGCGTACGAGGGTCCTCCGGGGCACTGACTCGAGCCCTGCACACCCTGAACCGACTACGAACACGGGAAACCCCACAGTGACACCTCAGAACGGCAACGAGGCCAAACCCGCCGGCCGTGAGCCCCGCGGCCAGCGCGTGGTCATTACCGGAGCCGGCCGGGACTTCGGCCGGACGCTCGCTCTCTTCTTCGCCCGCCGGGGCGACGAAGTTCTGCTCTCCGCCCGGGACCTGGCGGCGGCCGAGCACGTGGCCGACGAGATCCGCGGCCTGGGGTCCGACAGGGTCCACGCCCTGCGCTGCGACCTGGCGGACCCGGCGTCGGTCCGCGCCTTTGCCGACGAGATCGCCACGGTGACCGACCACATCGACGTGCTGGTCAACAACGGGGCCCGCTGGCTGCCCGGCGAGGACCTCTCCTCCGCCGACGACGAGGACATCGCCGCCACGGTCGCCTCGACCGTGACCGGCACCGTCCTCGTCACCAAGCACCTGCTGCCGCTGCTGCTGAAGTCCGACCGGCCCGACGTGGTCAACCTGATCTCGTCGGCCGGGCTCACCGGCAACCACCGTACCCAGGCCCACGCCGCGTTCTACGCGGCCAAGCACGGACAGGCCGGCCTCGCCGACCTGCTCTCCCCCCAACTGCGGCCGCACGGCGTGCGCGTCATCTCGCTGTACCCGCCCGACTTCAGCAACCCGGACCCACTGGGCCCGGACTGGGACACGGCGCCCCGCAGGGCGGGCGACAAGCTCACCGCCCACTCTCTCGTGGAGTGCGTCATGTTCGCCATCGACCAGCCACGGGACTGCTTCATCAAGGCGTTCCACTTCGAACAAACCGTCTGAAAGAACACCATGGGTTCCATCAACACCACCACGCCTGTCATCATCTCCGGCGTGAGCCGGGGCCTCGGCGCCGCCCTGGCCCGGCGCTTCGCCGCACTGGGCCACCCTGTCGCCGGCTGCGGGCGCGACCGCGAGGCCCTGGACAGGCTCCGCGCCGACCTCGGCGAGGGCCACCTGATCACCGTCACTAATGTCACCGACGCCGACGCCGTAGAGCAGTGGGCCGAGCAGACCGTACGGCAACTCGGCGCGCCCGCCCTGGTCGTCGCCAACGCCGGGTACATCAGCCCCCAGACCCCGGTGTGGGAAACCAGCCCGGCCGACTTCCGCACCACCCTCGACGTCAACGTCGTCGGCGTCTACACCCTGGCCCGCGCTTTCCTGCCCCGCATGGCGACCGACGGCACCTTCGTAGCCGTCTCCTCGGGCTGGGGCCGCAACCCGCGCGGCAGGCTGGCCGCCTACACCGCGAGCAAGTTCGCCGTCGAGGGCTTCACCCGGGCCATCGCCCAGGAGGCCGAACAACTGCTGCCGGGCGTCACCGCCGTCGCCGTCGACCCGGGCGGCGGCGTGGACACCGCCATGCTCGCCACCTGTCTGCCGGACGAGCACACCGAGTACCCGGGCCCCGAAGCCTGGGCACAGGTGGCGGCCGACTATCTGCTGCACCAGGTGCCGAAGGAGCCCAACGGGGCTTCTCTGACCGTTCCTTGGCCGTAAGCCCGGTCGCAGGCTCGGCAGGCGATCCGCACCCCCACCGGACCAACCCGAAGGAGACGACCGTGTCTGAAGCCGGCACCGTGGTGGCCAACCCGTGGGCCAGCAAGCTGCGTCAGCACGAAGCCGTTGCGGCCGCCGACCCGGAACTCGCCTTCGACCTGCACGTCCTCGACGGCCCGGCGGAGCTGACCGCCCACCTGGCGGCCCGCCGGGACCGTACGGTCGTCCTGCGGCCGGAGATCTCCGACGACACCGGCTCCGCCGTGCTGGTCCGGCCCGGAGCCGCGCCGCCGGAACCCGAGATCCGGCGGCTGTGGGACTGGGGCGGCCGGATCGTCGCCCACGACCATGTGCCCGGCACACCGTGCTTCGTCAACGGTGTCGTCCTCGACGGCGTGCTCCACCTCACCGACGTCTGGCGGTGCTTCTCGCTGGAGGAAGGCCCCAGGTCACTGCTCACCAGCGTGGTGAACCTCGCGCCCGGCTCGCCGCGAGAGCGCGAACTGGCGCACCGGCTGTCGCCCGTGGTGAAGGGCGTCGGCCTGGCTTCGGGACCCGTCACGTTCGAGGCGGTCACGGGCGCTGACGGGACCATGAAAGTGGTCAAGTTCGCGGCCCGGACTGCGGGCCACCCCCTGCCGCATCTCTGCTCCCTGCTCGGCCTGCCCGACCAGGCGGCCGCGCTCGCCGGCGGCTCCCGGGCACTGGCCGGGCGGCCGACCGAGCCGGGCTTCGTCGCCGACTACGCCTTCGTTGCTCGCGAAGGCGGCCGACTGGTCCGCATCGAAGGGCTGGACGAGATCCGGGCGTTGCGCTCCTACGCCGGTGACATCTTCCTGCCAACTCCGGGCGAGACGATCATCCCGACCACCGGTGAAGGCGGCGCGGGCGCCATCCTGTTGAGGCACCAGGACGAGGACATCCTGCTCGCCGACGTCGAGTTCTGCCAGAACCGCAATCGGGAGGGCCTCTTTTCCGTCACCGCCGACGCCCGGCGGCCCCTCGGCCGGTGACCTCCCACCTCCTCGGCCGACGAGCATGCCCCTCCAAGTAATCGACGGGAGAACCCAGAGCATGCCGCAGGGTCGCCACCGTTGACGCCTACTCCTCCGGGCGCCGACTCGCCCCCCTGTTCCGGCAACGCGGCTTCACTTGCGTCCACATCCGCAGCACGCCGGTCGTGCCCGCGGTGTACGCGCCTTCCTCCTCGGCAGACCGGGAACCCCGTGCGCCGGCGGCCCTCCCCGACAGTTCCCCGCACCGCGGCTGATCCGGGGCCACCGCCGCCCCGTGCAGGCCATCCTCCGCACGAGCGGACTGCCGCTCGCGACCTGAAAGGCACCACTGCAATGGAGAACCTCCGCGTCGTCATCACCGGTGCCGCCCGGGACTTCGGGCGCACCCTGGCCATCATCTTCGCCCGGCAGGGCGCCGAGGTGTTCCTCTCCGCGCGCAACCTGGAGGGCGCCCGCCGCACCGAGCAGGAGATCCGTGACTTCGGCAGCGACCGGGTGCACGCCTTTGCCTGCGATATCACCGATCCGGAGTCCGTACGCGCCTTCGCGGACGGCGTCCGGGAGAAGGCCGGCGCCGTCGACGTACTCCTCAACAACGGGGCCAACTGGCTGGAGAGCGAGGACCTGACCATCGCGGACGATGCCGACATCCTCGCCACCACCGCGTCCGCCGGAGGCACCGTCCTGATGGTCAAGCACTTCCTGCCGCTACTGCGCGCTTCGCAGCGGCCAGACATCGTCACCCTGGTGTCGGCGGCCGCGACGCCAAACTACACCGGCTGCGCGGGCCACGAGGCGTTCTACGCGGCCAAGGGCGGACAGGCCGCGTTTACCGGCATCCTGTCCAAGCGGCTGCGTGCGGAGGGCATCCGCGTCATCTCCCTGTTCCCGCCGGACTTCGACAACATCGACCCGCTGTCGCCCGCCTGGGAGGGCGCCTCGCGTACCCCGAAGGACACCCTGACCGCGCAGTCCCTCGCGGAATGCGTCACCTTCGCCGTCAACCAGCCCCGGGACTGCTTCCTCAGCCAGCTGCACTTCGAGCCCGGCCACTGACCGGGCGCCGTGTCGTACGTCCGCACCATCGAAAGGCGACTACCATGACACTGCTCCAGGTTCTGCCCGCCACGGGCGAGGCGAAGCCGCTGCTTACCACCCAGGACCCCGACCGCATCGCGGCCCAACTCGGAGCGCACGGCGCCCGGTTCGAGCGGTGGACCCTCAAGGACCTGGCGGCCGGCTTCGGCGACGACGACGTGCTCGGCCTGTACCGGACGGAGGCGGACCGATTCTCCGCCGAGACCGGCCTGGGACATGTCGAGGTGGTCCGGATGGCACCGGACGACTCCGACCCGCGGTGGGCCACCGAGGCCCGCGCTTCCCGTGACCGCTACTTCAACGAGCACACCCACCGCTCGGACGAGGTCTGGTTCTTCGCCCAGGGCCGGTGCGGCTTCTATCTGCGGCTGGCCGACGACGACACCGTCCACGTGCTGATCGCCGAGCCGGGCGACCTGGTGTGCACGCCCGCTGGCGTACGGCACTGGTTCGACATGGGGGAGACGCCCGACTTCGCCGCCCTGCACATCTACGTCGCCGAGACCGACTGGGACGAGGCCTTCACCGGCGACCCGATCGCGTCCCGGTTCCCGCACATGGAGGAGCTGCTGGCCACGGCTCGCTGACCCGCGGGCGCCGCGTCCCGGCCCCCTTCCCGCTCGCGCCGGGGGTGCCCAGCACCACCGTGCCGCGCACCCCGGGTCAGTCCTGCTCACCCCGAATCTGGAGAGACATGACGTCCATGACCGCGCCCGCCATCCCTGAGCGCACCTTCCGTCCCCGCCGTTACCTCATGTGCCGACCCGTTCACTTCGAGGTGACGTACTCCATCAACCCCTGGATGGATCCCACCAAGCCGGTCGACGCCGAGCTGGCCGTCGCCCAGTGGGAGCGGCTGTACGCCCTGTACCGCGAACTCGGCCACACCGTCGACCTGATCGACCCGCTGCCGGGTCTGCCCGACATGGTCTACGCGGCCAACGGCGCCACCGTGGTGGACGGCAAGGTCCTCGGCGCCCGGTTCCGCAACGCGGAGCGCGCCGCCGAGGGCCCGGCCTATCTGGAGTGGTTCCGGTCCCGCGGCTTCACCGAGACCCACGACCCCGAGCATGTCAACGAGGGCGAAGGCGACTTCCTCGTCACCGACAGCTGGATCCTGGCCGGCCGCGGCTTCCGCAGCACCGCCGAAGGCCACCAGGAGGCGCAGGAGTTCTTCGGCCGCCCGGTCATCGGACTGGAGCTGACCGACCCGCGTTACTACCATCTCGACACCGCGCTGACCGTGCTGGACGGCGACGAGATCATGTACAACCCTGAGGCGTTCGCCCCGGGCAGCCGGGAGGTACTGCGCCGGCTGTTCCCGGACGCCGTGCTGGTCGGGCCCGAGGACGCCGCGGTCTTCGGTCTCAACGCCGTCAGCGACGGCCTGCACGTGGTGCTTCCCGAGGCCGCCCAGCAGCTGAGCTGTCAGCTCCGGCAGCGGGGTTTGGAGCCCATCGGCCTCGACCTGTCCGAGCTGCTCAAGGGCGGCGGCAGCGTCAAGTGCTGCACGCTGGAGATACGCGGTTGACGATGTCCGCCGGGGCGGGCCTGTCCGCTACGCGCGTCGACCGCCGTGGCAGCAGGCCCGTCTCGATCGCCCGGGCGCCGGCCTGGAACCGGGAGCTGGTGCCCAGCAGTGCCATGACGTCGGCGACGTAGCGCCGGTAGGTGCGCACGGACATGGAGAGCTTGCGGGCCGCGACGTCGTCGATGAGCCCTTCCTGGAGACAGCCGAGGACGCGGCGCAATTCCTCGGCCTGGGCATGTTCCCTGAAGCGCAGATGCGGGTCCAGTACCGTCGCGGTCGGCCAGATGGTGTCGAAGAGCGCGCGCAGGTTCGTCGCCACGGACGTGCTGCGTATGAGTGCCGGGTCGCCTGGGGCGTTCGACACCAGTGTCGACTGCGTGTCGGAGACGACTGCGGTGAGCCCCGAGAGCGCGGCGAGCCGCACCTCGGCCTCTTCCGGAAACAGTGCGTTGAGCGCGCACCGGGTCCGGGTGACCGGTGGGACGAGCGCCCGTACGGTGACGTCTGCGGCCAGCATCGGCACGATCCGGCGAAAGGCGGCAACGACGGCGGTGGTCGTCTCGGAGCGTTCGCCGATTATCAGACAGAGGGATTCCGAAGCCTGGGACATGAGGTTTTCGGCCGCTTCGCCCAGGGCTTCTCGGCTTATGGAGAGCTGGGTGACGGGTGAATCGTTCACCGTCTGGCTACGCCTTTGTGCGGCCAATGATTCCACCAGACCCCGGACCTTGAGCAGATCCTGCTCCAGAATTTTCGTGGTCGGCAACACGTTTATTCCTTTCTATGCATGTCAAAAAACTGTAATTCGCCTGCTCGGGTACCACCGGAAAAACGGGAACTGGCTCCCAGAGACGCCAGGATTCTGGCGACGTGCCGGCGGTACGTGCGCAGGGACAGGCCCAGTTCACGGGCTGCGACCGCGTCCGTGGAGCCGGCATACAACCGGGCCAGGACTCCACGCGCGGTGTCGGTGGCGAGACAGGCGTCCAGCATCTGATAATCCGGCCAGGGCAGCGAGGCGTCCCAGGCCCCCATGAACAGCGAGGCCAGCACGCGGACCGTGGCCCGGTCGCGAACCAGCAGGCCACCCGTGCTGTCGCCCGGCGCATGGATCAGCGCCTCCGCGACGTCCGCCACCAAGGACTCGGCGAGCGGGTGGCTGGTCACCCGCAGTTCCGCCAGGTCGGCCGCCCCCGCCCAGGCTGGCACCTCCCGCAGTGCCGAGGCGGACCCGAGCACGCGGACGGTAATCCGGCCTGGACCGGTCTTGGCCCGGGCCCTGAGGTCGCCCAGCACGGTGCGTACGGCCGCCAACTGCCCGCTCCGGCCGGACAGCGAGATCAGCACGGTGCGCCGGGCCTGGGCCACCAGGTCCGTCAGGGTGGCACCGGGCGCCTCCTGCCGCTGGTCGGCGGACAACTCCACGAAACGCGGCGCGGGAAGAGAACGGAATTCAAGAACGGCGGAATCGATTAGATTCCGCGCTTGCAGCAGTGCGTGTTCCACGGGGTCGTGAGTAAATTGTGTACTGCCTGTTTCAGGCTGATCCCGATTGATGGCTACCCCCCGGTTCTCCCTGGTTGAAAAGTTACCCAATCGAGACAGCCCTAGCAAGGGCTTCCTGAGTGCGAAGCGTGGCGTTTGGTCCGATTTAAAGGGTGATGTCCGTCGCTCTTTGTCGTCAATTGGTGATCGAGCGTCTTGTTCTGATCGGTCGGTGGCGCAATGTGTGTGGTAGTCGATCTGTTCGAATTTCACGCTTTATGTATGCAGAGGGCCGCGGAATGGGCCGCCGAGTGACCAGTGGGCAAATTCAGGCACGCGAAGCCGGCTGTGCCCTGGCTGCGGGGCCGGAGTGTGGGTCCGGATACGCAAAGCGGCGGTGGCCCGCCGCTGCATAATCACGTGTGTCGCGGCTGCTGCTGCGGCTCACAAGCACTGCGGTCCGGGCCATGCGTTCGTCCGTTCCGCTCACGAGGCTTCTGGCGCGGTTGGTTTGACGTCGGGTGGGTAGCCCTTGGCGCGCAGGAAGGCGTCGAGAGCGAGCGCGACGATGTCGCCGTGCTGAACGCCGTGGTCCGCGTGGTAGCGGCGGATGCGCCGCTGGAGTTGCAATGCGTCGGGGACGGCGTAGTTGATCTGCCCACGATTGGTATGGCGGCCATTGATGACCTCCAATGTGTCCGGATGAGGCGCCAACGGGTCGTCGGTCAGGTCGGATTACGCGTCGAGGGCGTCAGCCATTTCACGCAGCTGACGGGCGTGGCGCGAGAGATCGGGCATGGGGTGCTCCAGTCCGGCCCACTAGTCGACTGGCTAGCCGCCTAGTGGACTAGTGGAATAGTCGGGGGGACGGGTGTCCGCGAACGGGAGAAGCGTTCGCGGACACCCTGGGAGATGCACGCCGCGTCAGAAGCCGCGGGCGGTGAGCCACTCGTCCAGCGCGACCGAGACGATGTCGCCGATGGGCAGGTGATCGAGTTCGTTGTCGAGCGCGAAGCGTTTGATCCGCTTCTTGAGCTTCAGCGCGGTGGGGATCGACGAGTCGAGGCTCTCGCGCGTGATGATGCGCTGGTTGAGAACGACGGCGACCTCGGGAATGTCCTTGGGACGGCCGGGACCGTGTGCGTACGGCGTTGCCTCGCTGGGCGTCTCCTGCGATCGGACGTCCTGTTCCTGGTGAGCCCCCGGACCCTCGGTCCTCACCGGGAACGCGGTACCGCCTGCGACCGGAGGAACTGCCGAGCGAATGGCCACCTCGGCGGCCGGGGCCGCACCAAAGGCTGCGGACGTGACGCGGGACGGGCCATGCTGTGCAACAGGTTCGGGCGGCTGCGTGGGCTGGAGCGCAGGTGCTGCAGACTCGGGAGCGGGGGCCACAGGCGGCACCTGCCGCTCCATTGGTTCCCCAGCGGATTTCTCCGTTTCGGGGGCGACGACGGCCGGGCGAACCGGCTGACTGGCGGCCGGCTCGGGCACGGGGCGACTCGGCCTGACCTCAACAGGCGGCTGGGTAGCGGCCTCCGCCACTTCCAGCACCGCCTCGGCCTGGCCCTGTGCCGATGTCTCGGCGGGAACGGCGGGAGGAGCGGGCTGAACATGCGGCTCGCTGGCAGTGGGATGGCCTTCGCTCTGGGCGGTGGCCTGTTCGGCGGCGTATTGCTCGGGGGTGAGCTCGGAGGTCGGGGGAGGGGGCGGCGGGGTCGCCTTCTTGGCCCCGCCGCCGAGGGTGCGGCCGGTGCGGCGGTTGGGGGGCTTCATACGCTCGCTCATGCCGTGAGCTCCTTCATCAGCTCGGCGTACTCGCTCCGCTCGGTCGGGATCTCGCCGAAGGCCTCCATGTAGTGCACCCAGGAGTGGATGACGGTCTCGGCGAGCGGGAACGGCTCGTCGCGGTCCGGGCCGATGCCCTCGCCCTTGGCAAGCTCCAACAGCTTGTCTTTCGCGTTGCGGGGCAGGCTGGTGCGGTCGTCGGCCTTGACCATCACGACGTGGGCGGTGACACCGTGCTCGTTGCGGGCGGCGGCGCGCTCGGCCTCGTCGAAGGTGGCCACGAGCTTGCGGCGCTCGATCTTGGTGGGGGCGACCGGCACGAGCAGCAGATTCGCCTCGGTAACAGCCTCGTGGAAGATGCGGGCGCTGCCGCCGCCGGCGTCGACCACGATCGCTCCGAACTCGGCGCGCTTGGCACGTCTGTACTCGGCGATGTCGTCGAACGGGTACCGCTCGACCACCAGGTTCTCGGGGATCTCGAAGCCCTCGGCTTGGGCGACCTTGAACCAGTCGTAGGCGGACTGGCTGGTCGCGTCGGCATCCAGCAGCAGCGTCGGGACGCCGAGGACGGCGGCGTAGTAGAGGGCGATGAACCAGGCGGAGGTGGTCTTGCCGGTGCCGCCCTTGAGCATGCCGACAACGATCACGAAGGCGTCCCAGGCGCGGACTGTGGCCGCAGCCAGGGTCTTGTGACGGGTGTTCTCATTCACGTGTGCTTGATCTCCTGAAACTGGAAAGATGCGTTGACTTGGCGGGGGCTGTCGACGGCGTCGACGCTTGCTTGTGGGCCTGGCTGCCTGCAGGCGAGCGGGGGTGCCCTTGCCGTGCAACCGAAGCCGGGATGGTGGATGGGCGGGTCGTTGAGCCGAGCGGTGCCTCGGGGGATACCTGCGAGAACGGGGGCGCTCATGGCCGCTTCCTCGGGTCGCGGACCGGGCCGTGGTTGTGCTGGGGCCGCATGCAGGTGCCTGCTTGGTGCAGGAGCCGGTAGACGGTGGCGACGGAGTAGCTGCACTCCTGGGCGAGGTCCGGGACCGTGGCTCCGGCCTCGTATCGTGCCCGCAGGGACAGCGCGAGCTTCTGCCGCTCGGCGGCCCGCGCTGTAGCACGCATCCGCAGCGTCTGCTGTGTCGTGCGCACGGTGCCGCCGGCCTCGATCAGCAGGCGTCGGGCAGCACGCCTCGTCTCTCCCGCGGCCGCGGCGAGCTCGGTGAGCGTCGCGCCGTGCTGCTCGTACAGGGTGCGCAGACGGGCCGCGAGACGCAGGCGCGCTTGCGGATCCTGGCGCATGCGGCGGGTCTGCCACGACGTGCGCATCTCGGTCCCGGCGTCGTGCAGCCGGTTGAGGACCGTGCCGTACGACAGCCCACTGGCGGCGACGAGTTCGTCGACCGTGGCCCGGACTCGTACTGCTTGCGCAGGGACTCGGGCGTCACGGCCTCGCTCGCATCGGATGCGACCGGGGGTTCTGGGTTCATGCGACGGACTCCCATTCGCTGAGGGCTTCGGTATGGGCGGCGGCCAGCTCGTCGTAACTGCGCTGATCAGCCGGGGTGATGAGGAGCAGTCGCCCATCGGTGGCGATCCGCCAGTCAGGAGCGGCGCGACCGGTGACCGGGTCGAGGACGCACCCACCGGGCGCATGCCACGCAGAGGGGATCTCATCTGGGCGGGGTGCCGGTACGAGGACCTGGCGGCCGTCTCGGACGATCACCACGGCCTTGCTGCGGTGCTCAACCAGCCGGTCCAGTGCCTCCCGATACCCCGCGCGCTCGGCCGCGTGCAGCGCCTTGCGCCGGGCCGAGACGCCCGCGGTGTCGCATTGCCGGGCGACGGCGTCCCAGCCTTGTGCCGGGTGGCCGGTCGGGCCGGGTACGGTCTGGGACAGGCTGGCGCCGAAGCCCTCCAGCGCGCGGGGCGCTAGGGTCCAGGTTTCCCCGCTGTGGTTTACAAGGTCGTGGGCGGCCAGGCGGCGCAAGGTCCGATAGGCGGTGGCCCGGGACACCGATGCCGAGCCGACGAGCTCACCGACCGTCTGTGCTGGGCAAACGTGTAGCGCGCCGATGATCATGAGTGCAGAGCTGCCGAGGCCGCGGTGGGCGAAGGCGTCGTGGCCCATTAGACGGCCGATGACGGTGGAGTCGATGTCGGCCGCCGCCCCCGTCTCAGGGGTGGGCCACTCCTCAAGTGCCGGGTCGGGGGGGTACTGAGTGGTCCGGAAACGAGACAGCCGAGCGGGGACGTCGTGATGGTCGGCGCTGCCGTCGCCGAGGTACCAGGTCGAGCCCTCCCGGCCATGGCCGACCCGCAGGCGGCGCAGCCAGCCACGCGGCTTGAGAACGGTCTCGTACACGACCCGCAGCGTCGTCCGGGAGATCCCGGCCTCCTCAGCGGTCTGCCGCTCACTGGCGTGACGCAGGGGGCCGCCCGCGATCTCGGCGAAGTTCAGATGCGCCCGCAGCACCCGCAGCGCGGTCCGCTCCCGCTCCCCACGCCAGGGCGTCGTCTCGATCCGGTCCCTCAGCGCGGCGAGAACCTCGTACGTCTGCTGGCGCGACCCCAGGATCCGCGTGCTGGCGACCGCGACCGAGGCGCTGGCCCACACCCTGCGGATGTAGTCCAGGGCACGCGACTGCCCGGAGCGCACCGCGATGTGCCGGGCGTGCCGACCACCCTCATGGTCGGGGTGGAGCAGCAGCCGGGTCAGCTCATCGACGGTTCCGCCGGCGCGGGCGACGTGGCAGGCGATGGCCGCGGTGATCCGGTGCCCGTGCTCGGCCGCGCTGCGACGGTTCTCGCGCGAGACCACGGTCCGGCCGTCGGAGCCGAGCCTGCTGTAGCTGCCCGTCGCATAACGGCCGGTGAGGTCTCCGAGTAGGACAAGGTCAGCGGCGGCCGGAAGCAGCCTGTGAAGACCCAGTCGCTCGCTCGGGTGAATTGGACGTCGGGGTGAGTCCGTCTGATGGGTGTGGTGTGGCACTGTGAGGTCGTCTCGCAAGGACGTGGACGCCATCCAGGCCCGCTAAAACCACGGGTGGTGTCCGGAACCGACCTCCAATCGGTGCCAGCGAAGCCTCCAGGATTGCCGTCCTGGAGGCCTTCGTATGCCTGGCCCCGCATCAGAGGCAGGCGTCCCCATCGCGGCTCGACCGAGAACGACTCGGAGTGCCGCCAGAGGAGTGCTGACCCGTTCGACACCGCCCCGACCTCGGCCGATTCGGGGCCAAACAGAGGGCGATTGCCTCTGACTGGCTCCGAGCAGCTCGGGTCGAACCCGGGGCGAATCAGAGCGGTTTCCTCTGACTGCCTCCGATCGCCTCTGCAACCCGTCCTAGCAGGTCACAGCCGATACGACTCGCATAAGCGCAGGTCAGAAGGGTGCGTCAGATATACCCGGCGTACAGCCCGACTCGTCTGCCGCTCCGTATTTCCGCGCGGCAGAGCCCATTGTCTCAAGTTGAACAATCTGTGGGGCTTGAATCCGGGCCGACCGGTAGACGTATCTCCGGCGGATGTCAACTCCTTTTACCTCGTGTGGGGTGAGGTATCGTTTCGCGAGCAGACGCGAGAAGGACCGGAGGGGTGAATGTATTCACGGGGGGACCTCGAGTCCAATCCGCCCGATTTACGGCGAATTCAGTCCCTGGTATCCCCGTACGGCCTCGTATCCCGCACCGCCTCCCTGCCTACCGGCGACGGTGAGCCCGACTTCGCCATCCACGTGTCCAGCCTGGGCGACCCCTCGAAAGTGCTGGACAATCTGCGGGCCTGGAATCACGACGCCGACATGGGAAACGTCAACGGTGTCGGCAGTGCCCTCACCGGCGAGCGGGCGAGACTGATATCGATCGCCGAAGCCCTGGAGCGGTACTCGACGTGCTCGTGGAATGACGACGACATCGTCGTCGCTGCCGAGGACACCCTCTCCGACGAGTTCGTCTCGCCCACTCGATGGCCGCAGTGCTCCGCGCGCGAGCTCAGTCGCAGCGACAACGGTCTGGAACCGTACGACCCGAGCATCCCGATCCGATGGGTCCGGGCCTGGTCCCTCACCCGACGGCGCACCGTCCTGGTGCCGGCCATCGCGGTGTACCTGCACATGCGGCCCCAGTCGCGATCCGAACTCTTCACCCGGGGCGTCACCACCGGGGCCGCGGTCCACTCCGACATCCGCAGCGCCGTCCTCGGCGGGCTCCTGGAGGTCGTCGAACGGGACTCGCTCGCGCTGGCCTGGTTGCAGAGACTGCGTCTACCGCGATTGCAGGTCGATCCGGAACTCCTCGAACCACTCGCGCGTGCCTATTACGCGACCGGGACGTCGCGTCACCTCGAGGTCCGGCTGTTCGACGCCACGACGGACTTCGGAATCCCCGTGATCTACGCCGTGCAGCTCGCGGGCAGTGACGACGCGCTCGCGCAGATCGTGTGCGCGACCTGCGACCTGGATCCGCACCGGGCGGTCGGCAAGATCTACCGCGAGCTCGCCTCCCTGCGCATCGCGCTACGCGAGTACGTGACCCACAACCCGGTGCAGCGACCCGACGACGGGACCGTCAGCGTGATCGGCGGCGCCGCGTGGAACGCCTCGATCGAGCGCCGCGGCGCCTTCGGGCACCTGCTGGAGGGGGAAGGAGAAGTACGCCGTCTCGAGGAGCTGCCCCGCCTGCCTGCGGACGCGGATCCCCTGGAGGGCGCGGTCTCCAGGCTGGCCGCCCGGGGTGCCGAGGTCCTGGCGGTCGACATCACCACGGACGAGGCGCGGCAGGTGGGCATGCACGCCGTCAAGGTGCTGGTCCCGGAAGCCGTGCCCCTGTCCTTCATACACAGCGAGCGCTACCTCGCCACGGCCAGGCTCTACGCCGCGCCACGGGCCATGGGTTTCGAGAGCTATGACGAAGAGTCACTCAATCCCGATCCGCAGCCGTTTGCGTAGCGCGGGGTGAGTGGATCAGTGGAGGGGGCGGATCACATGGCACCGGAAGCACCGGTGGAATGCCTGTACCTGGTTCGTGATGCGTTCGGGGAGCAGTACGCCGAGGCGTACGGAATCCCGGAGTCGAGCCGGGTGACGATGACCACGGTCCCGGGCGATGCCGAGCTGCCCCGCGCGGGCATGCTGGTGGCCCTGCACGCGGGGCGGGACGAGGCGCTGCGCGACGCGCTCGACAGGATCGGTTTCGAACGGAACATTCCGTCGGTGGGGGTCGAACTGCTCCCGACGAGGATCATCTGTGGTCCAGCCGTGATCCCGGGCGCGACGGCCTGCTACTCGTGCTACCTGGCACGCATCGAGCAGCACAGGGACCCCGCGCAGCCGTACGACGTCGGTCGGGCGACCCGGGGACTGGACGAGGGCTTCGGCCCGCAACACCTCGCGATCGCCCACGGGCTGCTCGCCCTGGCCGTGGACGAGCTCCGCACCGGCCCTCAGGGGCTCGGGGCCACGGTGCGGACGTTCGACCTGGTGGCCGGGACCCTGGCGACGGCCGAGACAGTGGCCGTGGACCGTTGCCCGCGCTGCGGCGTCCGATTCCGTGACCGCCCGACGAGCGGTGCCGGAGCGGTGGCAGGGCTCCCGTAAGCGCCAACGATCCCGTAAGGAGTGCACTGTTGGTTTCCGAGGTGAAGGCGGAGACGATCGGCCGGGCCGCACGCCGCGACCTGCAGATCGCCGTGCCCGTCCGTCCGGCCGTGCGTCGCGGCGTCCGACTGCGCCAGGTCGGCGACTCGGTCATGCTCGACGGCTCGGACCGGCCGCAGGTGTTCACGGGGGGGTTCGCGCGCGAGAGTCTGGTTCGGCTGGTCGCCGCGTGCGACGGCACCGCGACGCATGCGGAACTTGCCGACGCGGTGGGACTCGACGAGGCTGCCGTCTACAAATCCGTGGCCCTGCTCTGGGCGTCGGGGGTCCTGGAGGAGGGCGTGCCCGGCGACGACGACAAGTCGGTCCCGCCGGAGTTCGCCTGCTTCCTGTCGCGTCTCGGCAACTCCACCGGAGCGAACCGGTCCTGGACGGACAGCGCCGCAAGACTCGCCCGCTCCGCCGTCCGCCTGACCGGGGACCGCCTGCTGGTGGAGGCCGCGACGCGCGCCTTCGGGGGCGTGTGCGACGTGGTCGTCGACGCCGATGGGCGGCGGACCGCGGAAAACGAGCTCGTCGTCTTCTTCGAGACCAGCGAGTCGCAGCCGGAACTCGCCGGGCTGCAGCACAGGTGCTGGGCGGAGAACCGGCCGCTCCTGCGGGTGCGGGCCGACGCGACGTCGTTGGTCGTGGGCCCGTACGTGGATCCGTCGTTCACCCCCTGCCTGCAGTGCGGGACATCGGGCGAAGGCAAGCTGTCGGGGAACCCGCCGGAGCGCGCGCACGACCTCGTCGCGGGCCTCGTCGCCCACCATGTCGTCGCGCTCGTCTCACGGGCGACGATGACCCATCTGCCGCTCGATGCGAGCGTGATCGACCTGACCACCCTGTCGACGAAGTACCGGGCGAGTGCCACGCGTGCCGGATGTCCCACCTGCTCCTTCAGCGAGGGCCCGGAGGCGTCCTCACCGCCTGCCTGCTCCGCGTACGAGGCGGCGGTCGCGATTCCCCCACGCCGGTTCCTGGATCCCAAGGGGCACCTGGCCCACTACCAGTCGTCGAACATCCGGCTGCAGTCCGAATTCCGGGAATGGCCGAGCTGTCCGCAGGTGCCGTTGCCGGATCCGGACGTGTCGAGGCTGGCTGGTGCGCACCGGCGAGCCGCGTCGGAGCGCCGGGCGGCCATCGGTCTGGACGACGTGGGCCTGCTGCTCAAGGTCGCGTTCGGCATCCGTGACCAGTCGTCCGACGGGTGGGTGAAACGGTGGACCGCGGCGGCGGGGAACATCGGTTCGGCCACGGCCTACCTGGTGTCGCGGGACGAGAGCGTGCTGCCGGTGGGCGTCTACGCCTACAACGAGCGGGATCACGCGCTGGCGCAGCTGTCGACGAGTGTCCCGCCGGGTGACCGACGACTGCTTCTCGTCGTCACCGGCAACCTCAAGAAGGTGGTCCGCAAGTACGGCACGTTCGGGCTCCGCCTCGCGCTGCTCGACGCGGGGTGCGCGCTGACCAGTGCCCGCGAGGTCGCCGAACACGTGGCCCTGGACTTCTCGCTCGACAAGGACTGGGACGACGACTCCTTGAGCGAGCACCTCGGCATATCGCCGGACGAAGAACCTGTCGCGGCCGTCATGGGACTGGGGTGAACCGTGAGATCCGACCTCTCGACAATGCTTCCCGTGCTGAAGAGCTTCGGCTCCCGCACGAGTACGGGCGACGGGCTCGCGGCCCGCAGAGCGCCCATCCCGTTCGAGCATGCGACACCCGTCCCCGTCGACCTGGACGAGGAGGTCCTCGGCCCGGGTAACGACCTGCTCGAGACCCTGCTGCAGCGGCGGTCGTCGCTGCAGTACTCGGACGACCCGGTGCGCACGGAGGTGATCATCCACCTGCTCCGGGGAGCCCTGCGGCGCGATTCCGCGGACTGGGGTCTGGACGACGCCGCCGGTCCGCTCGAAGCGTTCGTCTTCGCTTTCAGGAGCGAGGGGCTCGAGCCCGGCATCTACCGCGTCACGGCGCAGGAGTCCTCGTTCATCGCGCCGATGTCGGCTCTCGGCGACGTCGAAAACCTCGGTGTGCAGCGCGAGTTCGCGACCGCGGGTGGGATCGTCACCGTCTACGGCGGCCTCGACCGGGCGGACTCGTGGGCCGGGTCGCACGGCTATCGCCTGTGCGTCACGCGCGCCGCGATGGCGATCTACGACTTCCATCTGACGTTCCAGTCCCATGGGTTCGTCGGCACGCTCTTCGGCGGGTTCATCGCGCCGGCGGTACGGAACCTGGTCCAGAGCGACGGTGTCACCAGGCATCCGCTGATCTCCTCGACCTACGCCCATCCAGTGCGTTAGCGGCGGCCCCGTCGCGGCGGCCCGGACTTCCGTTGTCGCGCGGCTGGACGTATGGGTGATTTTTCCTGAACGGACTGACTACGGGTCAAATCCCGTACGGGGGTGCAGTGTTCACGATGCAGCAAGCGACCGGTACCACCGGGGGTGACTCGCCCGCGGGATTCGTCGTCGCGCGTCCCGACGTGTCGGTGCTGCGGACGGTGGAGGGGGTCTGGATCGGCAACGGCGTCGCGTCCTTCACGGTGAAGGGCGCCGCGGCGTTCGATCTGGTCTCGACGCTGCTGAGCATGCTGGACGGGAATCGCCCGGTCCAGGACCTCGTGAACCAGTACGCGGCCGCATCGCGTCCTGTGGTGTCGCGCCTGCTCGACACACTCGTGGCCCGCGGCTGCGCCGTTCGCCTGGACGGGCCGATGAGCCGGTATGTGGCCGAGAAGGGCCCCGCGTCGGCGTGGCTGATCCCGTACTTCTCCCAGCTGACGAACGAGCCGGCGCGCGCGTTGGACGCCGTGCTCGGCACCACGCTCGTCCTGCTCGGCCGTCCCGACTGGCTCGAGCACCTGCGCCGCGCTCTCGACGCATCACCGCTGAACGGGCTGCGGACCGAGTACCACCCCGTGGCCGGAGACACCTCCTGGTCGGTGCCGGACGGGGCGGAACCCGGGCGTCGATGGCGGGACGACGTAGTGGTCCTCGTCGATGCGGACGGCCTGCCGCACGAGCGCACCGTCCGGATCCAGGACACCCTGCTCGAGCGGGGCGTGCCGCACGGCATAGCGGGCGGGATCGGCTCGCTGGACTGGATCGTCTGGTCCGACGCCGACTCCACCGGCTGCTGGGACTGCCTGCGCAGGTACGGCCGGACGTGGGCGGCCCCTGCCGAGGGCGCGCCCGAGGACGCGCCGCCGGGGACGGCGGCCGAGCTGAGAGCGGCCGTCCTGGTGCACTCGATCTACGTGCGGTGCGCGGGACTGGCCGATCACTCCGCGGCGGGCACCGCGCTGTCCATCGATGCGGGCCTGCCCGCGGTCAAGCCGCATCCGGTGTGGCACGACTCGGGGTGTCGCTGTCACCGGGCGAGCGTGCCCGACGATCACGGCGACCCGCTCGAGGACGCGCATGAGCCGCTGGTCCGGAGGAACATCGCGAGCCCGCACGACGACGAGCGACTGCACGACGACAACGACCGCATCATCGCCACCTTGGCCGGCTGGACGGACCGGCTGGTCGGACCCTTCCTCGACCTCGACGGAGGCGACCTGCCCCAGGTCCCGTTCGGGAGCGCCCGGGCCACCGTCCTCACCGACATCTCCGGTTGTTCCCACGTCCGGGAGGTGCGCGCCGACACGCTGTCCTCGAGGGAGGCCTTCTACCAGGCCGCCCTCAACGCCGTCGAACTGATCGCGGACCCGTCGCACGAGGGCCCGGTGTCGCGCAACCTGGGCGCCGGATGGAACGTGGACGAGGCGATCTACCGCGCGCTGCTGAGGACTTCGTTGCGCGAACCCGTCGGCGAAGGTGATCTGGACCCGATGTCGGACGAAGACCTGGGTGACGACGAGTGCGGTCGAATGAGCCGGTACATCGATCGCAGTATCGCTCGCAGCGGACGTCGTGGTGTGCTGCGGTGGGTCGGCGCGCGACTGCCGAACGGCCTCTACCGCGCAGCCGGCCTGGGGGCCGAGGGCGCGGTCACCCACGGCCTGGGTGCGTGTTACGGGGAAGCCGTCTCCATGGCGCTGCTCGGACTGGTCAACGACGGCAGCGTTCTGGTCCACCTCAATCCGCACTTCCGGACCTGGCGGGAAGTGTGGAAGCATGTCTCGTTGCCGGACCGCATCGAGCCTGTCCCCCACACAATTCCCTTCATGCGGAACAAAGTTCAGCTCGTGGAAGTGGCGTGACGTGAGGACGACGCGAGACCGGGGCCGGGCGGGAGACGAGAGACAGCCGCACGAGATGCCCACCGAGAACCTTCTGTCGGGCCTCCTGGCCGACAACGGCACGCCGCGCCCGGCGGAAGTTCTTTTCGGGCAGCTGACGAATCCGGTGCGGCTGCACGGACCTGCGGATCCGAGGGACGCGTCGGGCAAGTGCGTGGCCATTCTGTTCTGGCGCAGCAAGATATACGTGCTGGCATACGACTACAGCGGCGACAACGGATGCCCTGAGTGCCTGTCCGGGTTTCTCACCAGACAGCAGGTCCCGCGTCACGCACCGCCCGGCGATGACAGGGCGCAGGGCCCGGGCCGCGCATCACTGTGGCAGCAGACCGGGCCCGCGCTGCAGGTCGTCGTCGCCCGGGTCACGGCCTCGCTCATGCAGGACCGGTATCCCGCGGGCACGCTCGCGACGATCGACCGTACAAGTTGTGCCGTGCAGTACGGCCACGTACCGCCGCGATCGGGGTGCCCGGTGTGCGCCCCGGGCAGGACCACGACCGCGGCCAGGTTCGACTCCGAGCCCGCGCTCCTCAGGAAGGCCGACGGAGCCCTGCGGAGCCGGCGCGCGTTACCGTCGACCCTTACGTCCGACTACGTGGGCGCGCATTCGCTGTTCCGGGAACCACTCCTCGACCTGGACGGTCCGGTTCCCGCGGCCCAGATCGGTGTACCGCTCAACAGCGGTGATCTGGAACCGGGCATCGGGAGGACCCTGAACTTCACGAAGAGCAGGGTCACGGCGGTTCTCGAGGGCCTGGAACGCTATACCGGTTTTCACTTCCGGGCAACCGACGGAATCGTCGAGGCATCGCTCGCCGAACTGGGGGCGCGCGCCATCGATCCCCGCACTCTCGGCTATCACTTCGACGCGCAGTACGCGCAGGAGGACTTTCCCTACGCGCCCTTGGGCGTGGACGAGCAGATACGCTGGGTCGAGGTCACCCCGCTCGGCGACGGTCGGGCTCGATACCTTCCCGAAATGGCGCTCTCCTGGGTGCGCAGGCCCACATCGCGGAAACCGTTGTTCTACGACACCTCGAACGGTTTCGCGCTGGGACAGAGTCCCGAGGAAGCGACGCTGCACGGCATTCTCGAAATCGTCGAGCGGGATGCCTTCCTGCTGACCTGGTACCGCAGACTCCTTCTTCCCGAGCTCACGCTGGGGCCGGCCGACCGCGAGATCCAGGACCTGGTGGAGCGCGTAGAAATCGTCACGGGATTCCGCATTCGGCTCTACTGGGCGGCTCTGGACACCGGGATCCCCGTCGTGGTCGCGTTGGCCCAACGCGACTCGACGTCGGGTCCCTGCACGTTCGTGTCGGCCGGCGCGAGTCTGTACCCCAGGTCGGCGGCCGAGTCGGCGATTCTCGAGGTCTCCGCCATTCTGTCCGCCATCACGCATTCCTTCGAGGGGAATCGCGAGCACGGCGAGCGGTTGGCAGCGGATTTCCGTTCGGTGCGGACGATGTCGGACCACAGCCTGGTCGGGGCCCTGCCCACGTCCAGGGAGTGGTTCGACTTCCTGACGACGCGAGACCGTCCCGACATCAGCCTCACCGAGGTGTCGAAGTCGGGTCCGGTGTTCTCCACGCTCCGGGAGGACCTCGATTACGTGCGGGGGAGGATCGAGGCGGTGGGCTCGGACGTGTACGCGGCCGATGTCACCACCCCGGAGCTGCGGTGGCGCGAACTGGTCTGCACACGCGCCTTCGTCCCCGGATTCCTGCCGATGACTTTCGGGCACGACACCCGAAGAATGGAGGGGCTCCCTCGGCTCCACTGCGATTCCCTGCCCTGCGTCTCCCAGTTGTCGCCCGGGCAGTCACCGGTGGACGTTCCGCCGCACCCGTTCCCCTAGGCCGTGCCCGGCCGCCAGTTGTCACCGCACCGGTGGCACGCCACATTCGTGAAATGCCAGGAAAGGAGTCCGTGCTCGTGCGATCGGGGGGTACCGCTCGATGAACGTGAAGATCAGTCCCTACGTCGTCTACCGGCGCGGCAGACTGCCCGTCGCCGAGCTCGGCGACCTGCAGTTCGAGCGTACCTGGGCGAAGATCGACGAGCTCCACGAACTCAGGGCCGAGAGCGAGCACTGCGCAGGCAAGTTGTCGGATCTGCTCGCCGGGCTCGTGCCGGGCGCGGACGAGTCGGTGCGCGCCGAGATCGTTCAGCTGCGGCGCGACATCTACAACCAGAGGGCCGACCGCGCACTGCGCCGGATCGAGACGCTTCAGCCGCATCTGGACGGCGGCACGCTGTCGCAGGTGAAAACGTGGTACGAACTCGTCCAGCGGGCACGGAGCTGCGAAAGCGAGTCGCGGTCGTCGTTCGAGGCCGAGAAGGAGTCGGCGCGGGCCGGCTTCCGTCGGCTGTTCCACCACGATGCCATGGCAAAAAGCATCCAGCTCTCGGGTGATCAGCTGTACCAGAGCCTGCTCCGGTACGTCTCCGGCGAGAGCGCGTCCGCCAAACCGAGCAAGGTGCGGACCTGGGAGTCCTCGCTGGTCAATTTCGCCTATCGAGCGGCCCTGAAGCCGTCGCCGTTCGGTCGGTTCACCGAGGTCGGCGCCTTCCCGCCCGACATCGCCGGGGCCGGCGGCCCGACGGGCGGCAGCGACACACACTCCGAGACGACGCTGAACCGCGTCCTGCTGAACTGGCTGGTCGGAGGACTGCAGCGAGTCCCCGGCGGCCTGGACCTCGGCATCCTGCTCCTGAACTCGTCGCTGCGATCGGACGCGACCTCGATCCAGTTCATCGGGATCAGGTCCGACGGGCGCGCGGGCGGGTACGGCGGCTCGGAAGCGGTCGTGCGGATCAAGCGTGACGCGACCGTCGACCGTGTCCTGGCCGTACTGGCGGATGGCTCGGCACCCGTGCCGGCTGTGCTCCAGGGCCTGACCGGGCTCACCGGTGACGACGCCGTCAGCAGAAAGATCCTGAACGCGCTCCTGCGTACCGGTCTGCTGTCCTTCCGTCCGGGCATCGACGAGCAGGACCCCGCGTATGCGCAGCAGTTGGCCGAGTTCATCGGCTCCGGGACGACCGAGGCCACGTCCGTCCTGGCGGGTCACCTCGCCACACTGAGGGAGCTGGAGACGAGATTCCCGGACGCCTCGGTTCCGGAACGCCAGTCCCTGCTGCTCGCCGGGGACCGGGCCATCTCCGCGATCTCGGAGGTCTGCGCGGTCGGCCCGCCGCCGGAGGCGATCGTCCGTTCGCCCGTGTACGAGGACGCCTGGACACAGGCGCCGCCCGCCACCTGGAGCCTGGATTCCGTCTCCGAGAACATCCCCGCACTGGAGAGCATGTGGCGGTTCTCGTCCATGCTCGACTACGGGCAGGTGAAGCGACTGGGCCTGTACTCGTTCGCCGTCGCGCACTTCGGCGAGCGCGAGACCCTGCCGTTCCTGGAGTTCTTCGACCGGTTCACCCGGCTGTCGGAAGCCGAGCAGGACAGTGTGCTCGCGGGCCGGGGATCCGCCCTCGCGGAGGCCTTCGCGACACAGCGTGCTCAGGCGCTGCGCGAGATCGGTGAGCAGATCGTGGAAGAGGACGGGGTCCTGCGCCTGGAGCCGGGCGCGGTCGCCGACGCGTGCGCGGCCGTGACGGACTGCGTGGATCCCGAGTCCATCACCTTCCGCATCCAGTTCGCCCGCAGCACACCGTCGCCCACGATCGTGGTGAACGGTGTGCTCACCGGGTACGGCGTCTACTTCTCGAGGTTCAGCAAGTTCATCGAGGGGTCCGGCGTCGACGGGTGGACGCTGCGATCAACCCTCCGGGAGCACCTCCGGCGCGCCTTTCCCCAGCAGGTGGACCTCAACGCGGTTCTTGGGTTCAACTTCAATCTGCACCCGCCTCTGACGGACAAGGTGCTGAACTATCCCGGGTCGTGGCCCGCGGCGGGGGAACAGAAGGCGTACGGCCTCGGTGACCTGCACATCCGTGTCGACCACGCCAACCGGACCTTGGCTCTGTGGGACCCCGAGGCCGAGGAAGCCCTCGACCTGATGCCCATGAATTTCCTGATCCCGGTCGGGGTTCCCGTGCTGTACCAGTTGCTGGAGGCACTGAGCCCGACGACTCGGTACCCCTGGCATCCGTTGAACGACATCCGGGACGCACTGGATCCCAGTTCGTATCCGAACTCGTCGCCTCGCCTCGTGGTCGGTGACGTCGTCGTCGACAGGCAGTCGTGGACCGTGCCGGCGAAGGACATGCCCATGCTGTCCGAGGTGAGCAAGGATTCGTACCAGGCTCTGATCGAGTTCGACGAGTGGCGCCGGAACCGCGGCCTGCCGCGGCACGCCTTCGTGCTCTGCCAGACGCTGGCGGAGTACAACGCGTTGGCCGGCCGGACCAAGGGACTCCCGCGAAACTGGTCCGACTTCGAGCACCTGCACAAGGCGAGTGTCCACAAGCCGATGTACGTGGACTTCCGGAATCCCTACCTCGTGCGGAGCTTCGCGAAGTCCGCACTGTCACGGGACGACATATACGTGTCGATTCGAGAGTGTCTGCCGGCCGTCGACGAGTACGACGAGGGTACGGGACCGGCAGCCGCGGAGGAGTTTTTCGTTGAGCTCTACAGAGACAATGCGTAACGGACCCGCCCAGGGCGGCTGGCGCGCATTCCATATCTACCTGCCGCATTCCCTGCAGACCGGATTCCTGTGCGACGTGATCGGTCCGCTGGTGCGGGATACCGGCGGGCGGGACCGTTTCTTCTTCCTCCGGTACTGGCAGGGCGGTCCGCACATCCGGCTCAGGATCGACGGCGCCTTGGAGGCCACCCTCGAGGCGGTCAGGACATCACTGGCCTCCGCAGTCCCGCAGCTCACGACAGAGCTGTCGGACGAGTACGCGTACGAGGTCTCCCTCCAGTCCGAGCTCGCCGACCTCGAAGGTGAACAACCGGCGGAGATCAGGCCGGCCGGCACCATCGAACCGGCCGACTACGTTCCCGAGTACCGGAAGTACGGCGGGACCGTGGGCGTCGACATCGCCGAGCGCGTCTTCTGCGAGACCTCCGTCGCGGTGCTCGATCTCCTTTCCGCCCAGGCGGACCGCGAGCTCAAGGCGCCGATCGGGGAGGCCATGAGGATCATGGCCATGTCGCTCAGGGGCTCGGGTCTGGGGGTCGAGGAGAGCCGGGAATTCCTCGGCAGGTACGAGGCCTGGTGGCGTCGCTACGTACCGCCGGGATACGACGACATGTGGCCGAGCCTCTACGACAGGACGCGCGAGAGCGTGACGAACCTCTGCAGGTCGGTCTGGCTCGAGGGCAGGACTGACGCGTTCCACGACATCTACGCGAACGCGCTGGCCTCCGCGCACTCCGCTCACGGCGAAGCGACGGACGGCGATCTCGCGCAGCTCCGGCTCGGGGACACCACGTACGCCGGCTGTCTGGCGAACTACCTTCACACCACCAACAACCGGTTGGGCATTATTCCGGCCGGCGAGGCTTTCGTGGCCCACGTGATGCGACGCTCGCTGGCCGAGCTGAAGCCCTCGTGAGCGTTTGTGGGTGAGTCACCCGGGATCGATCACGCCGAGGGCCGAGGCCGTGCGGGACGCGGAGCATGGTAGCTTCACCCCCGAAGGCCTCGGCCCCTGCGCCCCGCTCACCCCGCCCACGGGCGGGTCGCCCGTGCACCCCCGCCAGGCACGAAGAGCCGATAATGCGCATGCTAAATTCCCGTCATGACCAGCCTTGACGTTATCACCGGGAGATCCGATCCTGCCGTACAAAGGATCATCGACGTCACGAAGCATTCGAGATCCGTTGTCCGGACGGCGCTGATCGAGGACACGGAGCCTCTCCTGCAATGCATTCGCGCGGGGCTGGACTTCATCGAGGTCTACGGGATCGAGACCAGTCCCATGCCGAGTGAACTGCTCGCCGCCTGTCAGCAGCAGAACATTCCGGTCCGCCTGATCGAGTCCTCGATCGTCAATCAGGTGTTCAAGACCGACAAGAGACCCAAGACGTTCGGTATCGCCCGGGTCCCGAAGCCGTGCGGTTTCGACGATCTGGCCGGCACGACCGGCGACCTCATCGTCCTCGACGGGGTGAAGATCGTCGGCAACATCGGCGCCATCGTGCGGACGTCCTTCGCGCTCGGAGCCGGGGGCATCGTGCTCGTGGACAGTGATCTTGTGAGCATCGCGGATCGGCGCCTGGTCAGGGCGAGCCGGGGGTACGTGTTCTCGCTCCCGATCGTGCTCGCCTCGCGGGCGGAGGCGATCGACTACTTCCGGGACAGCGGCATGCGGCTCATGGCCTTCGACGCCGACGGGGATCTCACCGTCGGCGACCTCCGCAGCGTCGACGAGCGGCTCGCGCTCCTGTTCGGCAGCGAGAAGACCGGCACGTCGAGCGACTTCGAAGGCATCTCGGCCGGCACGGTGTCGATTCCCATCAACCCCGCGGCCGAGTCGCTCAACGTCTCCGTCTCCGCCGGGATCGCGCTGCACGAGCGGGCCCACCGGAACCTCTCCGACGGCTGAGGAGCCGCTCGGAGATCTCGGCGGCGACGTGCATGACCCTCCGGCCGCGCGCAACGGCGCATGATCAGCTGTGCGCGGCCGCATCAACCCGACGCCGGCCCTCGATGCTGCTGGCCGACCCGGCCGACCGACCGGACCCCGGACGCCGGACCCCGAGAACCGATGCCGATGCACGTCGAGTGAGCGTCGTTCAGCTCGCGAGCAGCCTCGCGAGCGAGCCGAGTCCTCGCTGGAGCTCCTGCGTGGACTTCCCCGAGACGTCCTCGTTGGCGCGCGCCAGGATGTAGCAGAACAGATACCGCTCCACCAGGCTGAATCCGAGCGTGTGCAGGCAGCTGTACAGCAGGCTGGTCTGGAGGCGGAAGGCCAGGAAGTCCGGGTTCCGGTGCAGGAGTTGTTCCAGCGCCTCCGACATGAACGAGTGGAAGCGCGTCGGCTGCAACGGCACCTCCCGGCTTTTGTTGAGATCCTCCAGAGTGAGGCCCTGGTCGACGATCAGGCCGGCTTGGAAGTACTCGCGCACCTCGGCGAAGTTCGCACGGATCACGTCCGCCCAGGAGCGGATCAACGCGTCGTCGGCAGCAGGCAGCGGCGACGCCAGGCAGGAGCCGATGAATTCTCGGGCACGGGCTCCGAGGTCGTCGTAGTACGCGGCGTACCGACGCTCGAAGGATTCGGGATCGCTCACCCGCGCGAAGACGCCCTCGTAGTGCGAGCGATAGCTCAGCAGCCGCAGGGAGAGCAGCTCGTCGAAGCTGTGGGACGGCAGGTCCCGCTGTTCGGATTCCAGCAACGTCGCTCCTGCGTGCGCGACCATCAGGCGCAGGGCGAGGAGGTAGGACTGGGTCGCGTCACCGTTCAGCGCCGCCGCGAACTCGACCAGGATCGGCGCCACGGCCCGATAGAGCTTTTTGGAGACCGCCTCGAACTCGGCGCCACCGAAACCGGAGTTCCACAGCGGCGAGGGGATCTTCGTGAACGGGATTTCCTCGATGGCCGGGTTGAATCCGCGGGCCGTCGCCACTTGGTGGACGAGATCACGTGCGTCGCGCGCGCCGGCGCCCTCCGATTCGAGGCTGATCTGGAAGCAGTCGCGGCCGGTCTCCCGGTCCCAGGTCCGCACAAAGAAGTAATCGCCGCTCCAGGGGGACGGCGCGGACGCGAACAGGTCCGTGACGACACCTCGAATGCCCTGCGACACCGACGCCCCACCTTTGTCCAGGGGAATCGTCACAAACAGATTCACGCGCAAATTCTCCCGACGCCATGCCGCACCCATCCGGTGCGGATCTTCCCGGAAAAAAGCTGCTGCCGGGACCGCGACCTCGGTGAGAAGACGCGTGCACCCGGCAGCAGCAAGCCTCATCGCTGAAATCAGGACGAGGAAGAGGACGAAGAGCTGCATGCACAGCCGCTGGTCGTGCAAGAAGCTGCCATCACCTGCGACAGCGTCTCGTCGTCCTTACCAGCGTCGGCAATCAGGTCCGAGATCTCAAGGGCGTTGAGATCGATCTCCTGAATGTTGTCCATCTGAATCACCCCCCTTCGTTCAGTGGCGAAACCACCGTATCAACGCGACTGGGCTGGTCAGGGCTTGGTTTTGAGTCATGATTATGTTTTGACGAGGCGTCAAAAATCACGGAGAAACCCGGACAAGCAAGACACCGGGTGGGTATGGCGACCGGTCACCTGATCGCGGACACGGACGGCGCTTGGCCCGCCCTCGATAATGAAGACCACGACGGTGGCGCGGTGAACGACACCACCACGCGCTCATCCAGCGATTCAGCCGAAAACGGCTGAACCATCTGGCGGCCCTGACCGTCCACCCCCGCCGCAGCGGTGGCCGGGGCTCGCGCTCGGATGGCAACGCCCGCGATGGCCACCGCCCGAGCAAAGGTGCTTCAGGAAACCCGGCGTACAGTCCGACCCGTCTGCTTTCACATGGCCTCGCTGGTGTTTCGAGCGGCCCCGCTCGTTGCGAGCGAGCGTTCCGTGACGCGGGCCAGGTGGCGGGTGAAGACCTCGCGGGTGTCGGGCGTCAACGTGCGCAGGGCCACCAGCGCCGTGATCACGACGTCGCACAACTCCGCCTCGACGTCCTCCCAGGTGTGGGTGGTGCCCTTGCGCGGGTTCTGGCCGGTCGCCCCGATCACCGCCTCGGCGACCTCGCCGACCTCCTCGGAGAGTTTCAGCATGCGCAGCAGCAGGCCTTCGCGGCCGTCGTGTGAGCGGTTGGCGTCCAGCCAGCCCCACAGGTCGTCGATGGAATCCCACAGGTCCGCGGGTGCCGGCACAGCCGTCGTGGGCGTGTCCTGATCGCTCATGGGCACGCAGCCTGCCATGGAGGCGGCCCCCGGACGCCGCCTACGCCCCGGGCGGCGTCTACGCCCCGGACGCCGCCTACGCCCCGGACGCCGCCTACTCCTCGAACAGCGCCTACGCCTCGGACACCGCCTACTCCTCGAACAGCGCCTCCTGCTCCCCCTCCTGCTCCTTCCGCATCCGCATCGTGCGCGCGCCGACGGCCAGCGCCGTCGCCGCGGCCACCGTTGCGAAGGCGGCCGGGACCATCCAGCCGCGGTTGACCGCGTGGCCGAGGGCGTGGTCGAGGGAGAGGCGGCCGGGGCCCGTGATCGCGAGACCGGCGGACGTCAGACCCAGGGAGGCCGCGTACTCGTAGCCCCCGTTCTGCGCGAAGAACCCGTTGGGCGCGTGCACCGCCGCTGCGCCCGCCATCGCTCCGGCCGCCGCCGCACCGGCCGCGGGGGTCGCCAGGCCCAGCGCCAGCAGCAGGCCGCCGCCCGCCTCCGCCAGGCCCGCCGCCATCGCGCTCGCCTTCCCCGGCCCGTAGCCGACGGATTCCATGAACTGGCCGGTCCCCTCGATGCCGCCCCCGCCGAACCAGCCGAACAGCTTCTGCGCGCCGTGCGCAGCCAGCACGCCGCCGGTGCCCAGTCGGAGCAGCAGCAGGCCGAGATCACGTCGGTCGTAACAGGTCACGGTGACTCCCCAGGCAGACAGCGGAAACTCGTCCCCTTCGCGTTTCCACCGTCGCACCACCGACAGCCCGAGGGCCCGTCCGGGGCGCCGTTCGGGTGGCGGGGTGCCGGGTTCGGTGTGACGCTGGCCGACATGACGATTCAGACCGCCAAACTCAGCGACCCGGCCGTCCGCGCCTTCGTCACCGCCGTCAACGCCCACGACCGCGAGGGCTTCATGCAGCTCCTCGCGCCCGGCGCGACCATGGCGGACGACGGCTCCGACCGCGACCTCGCCGAGTGGATCGAGCAGGAGATCTTCTCCATGCACGGCCACATGAAGGTCGACAACGAGTCCAACGGCGGCCGCTCCCTCCTCGCCCGCTACAGCAACGACACCTGGGGCGAGATGCGCACCCGATGGAGCTTCACCGTCGAGGACGACGGCCGGATCTCCCGCTTCGAGACCGGGCAGGCCTGAACCGGCGCACCGGCCCGGTCCGTCTTTGATGATCCTTTGAGCATGCTTTGAGGACCCTCTGTGCGCGGGCACAGGCTCACTCTGTACGGTCCCGACCGTGCGTGATTCGTCTCGGTCTTCCCGTGGGGCCGCCCGGCTGCCCCGGCGTTCCCTGCTCGCCCTCACCGTGGCCGCCCCGCTGTCCGCCGCGGCCGCCCCGGCCTCGGCTGCGACCGCCTCGATCGGCGGTGAGCGGCTGGCCCGCGACGGGGTCCAGGTGCGCGGCGCCACCGGCCTGCCCAAGAAGCTCACCGCCCGCTCCTGGCTCGTCGCCGACTGCGAGACGGGGGAGGTGCTCGCCGCCTACCGCGCGCACCAGCGCCTCGCGCCCGCCTCCACGCTGAAGATGCTGTTCGCGGACACGGTGCTGAAGAAGTTCGACCGCACCGAGCGGCACACGGTCACCGACGCCGACCTGGCCGGGGTCCCGGCGGGCTCCAGTCTCGTCGGCATCAGGCCGGGGATCACCTACACCGTCGAGCAGTTGTGGCAGGGCGTGTTCCTGCGCTCGGGCAACGACGCGGTGCACGTGCTCGCCCACATGAACGGCGGCATCGAGAAGACGGTGGCCGAGATGCAGGCGAAGGCCGAGGACCTGCAGGCCCTGGACACGCACGTGGTCAGCCCCGACGGCTTCGACCACAGGGGCCAGCTGTCCTCGGCGTACGACCTGACGCTGTTCGCCCGGCACGGGCTGAAGGACGCCGACTTCCGTTCCTACTGCGCCACGAGGACCGCCGACTTCCCGGCGGGCGGGAGGAAGACCTTGCAGATCCAGAACACCGATCGCCTGCTGACCGGCGCCTGGGGTGTGCGGACGTACGAGGGCCTGATCGGGGTGAAGAACGGCTACACCACCAACGCCGGCAACACCTTCACCGGCGCCGCCACCCGCGGCGGCCGCACGCTGCTCGTCACGGTGATGCACCCGGGCAGCGGCGGCAACGCCGTCTACGAGGAGACCGCCGCGCTGCTCGACTGGGGTTTCGCGCACGGCAGTTCGGCGCAGGCGGTGGGCACACTGGTCGAGCCGTTGAGCGAGGGCGGGGCGAGCGCGAGCCCCACGCCCGCGCGGAGGACCGCCCGGGCCGCCGCCGGGGCGCCGGGAGCGGCGGCGGCCGGCCCGTCGACCTGGCGGCTGCTGGAAGGGGCGGCGGGGACGGCCGCGCTGCTCGCGGGCGGGGTGTTCGCGCTGCGCCGGCGCAGGGCGGCGGCCGGAGCCGACTCCGGGGGCCGCCACCGGCGTTGAGCGCCCGGCCGACGTGTGCGGCAGCCGTTCCACGCACCGGTGCGCACCCCGCGGTTTCGCGCGAGGTCCCCCCAACTGGTGGTGTGGAACGGCTGCCGCCTCCCCCCTGGGTGTGGTCTGCGGAAGCTCACTGCTCCAAGTGTGAAGCTCTGGTGGAAGAGATGATGAGCATAAGCCCGCTACCGGCCCATATGGCGCGGAGGGTTTCATTCCGCTTGTGTAGGTTGCATCGTTGACGCCTGTGCGGGGCCGCGCTCAGCCCCGCCCCACGTAGGGCATCGTCGTCGCCAGCACCGTCGCGAACTGCACGTTCGCCTCCAGCGGCAGCTCCGCCATGTGCCGCACCGTGCGGGCCACATCGGCGACGTCCATCACGGGCTCGGGTGCGACCTCCCCGTTGGCCTGCAGGGCACCCGTCTGCATACGGGCCGTCATGTCGGTGGCCGCGTTGCCGATGTCGATCTGCCCGACCGCGATGCGGTACGGCCGCCCGTCCAGCGACAGGGACTTGGTCAGGCCCGTCAATGCGTGCTTGGTGGCCGTGTAGGGCGCCGAATGCGGCCGGGGCGTGTGCGCAGAGATCGAGCCGTTGTTGATGATCCGGCCGCCCTGCGGGTCCTGCTCCTTCATCTGCCGGTACGCCGCCTGTGCGCACAGGAACGCCCCGTTGAGGTTGGTGTCCACGACGTGCCGCCACGCCTCGTAGGGCAGGTCCTCCACGGGTACCCCGCCGGGCCCGAACGTCCCCGCGTTGTTGAAGAGCAGGTCGACCCGCCCGAAGCGGTCGCGCACGGCGGTGAACAGGGCCGTCACGTCCTCCGGTCGCGAGACGTCGGTGCGTACGGCGAGGGAGGCGGCCTCCGGCACGAGCGCCGCCGTCTCCCCGAGCGTCTCGGTGTGCCGCCCCGCCAGCGCCACGGACCAGCCCGCGCGCAGCAGCTCCACGGCGACGGCCCGCCCGATGCCGGAGCCCGCGCCCGTCACCACGGCGATCTTCGATTGCCTGTCAGTCATGGCACCGGAGCGTACGAGGGCGGTCCGTCATGCGGAATCAGCTGTCCGCCATACGGATGCTCTTCGGGTGAGGGCGCTTCATCGGAGGACGGTGCTCAGAGGACGGTGCTCATCGGAGGACGGTGCTCAGACGAGGGCCGGCTCCGTCGCCTCTCCGGGGTCCGGCTCCGTCGCCTCTCCCGGATAGCGCACCCCGATCCGCTCCCGTATCGCGTCCAGCGTCCGCATCACGGCGAGGGTGCCGTCCAGCGGCACGAGCGGGGACTCGGTCTCGCTGGCGCGCAGGGCGCGCATGACCTCCAGCGCCTCGTGCCTGAGGCTGGTGCGCGGTCCGTCGGCCGGGTCGGCGGCGAACTCCTCGGGATCGCGGCCGTCGCGGTGCAGGACGAAGCGGTCCGGGTGGAAGAAGCCGTACGGCACGTCGATACGGCCCTGGGAGCCGGTGACCGAGGCGGAGGTCGCCGTGCCGCCGGTGATGGAGCAGTGCACCGAGGCCAGGGCGCCGCCGTCCCAGGAGAGCAGGGCCCCGGTCTGGAGGTCGACGCCCTCCGCGGAGAGCACCGCCCTGGCCATGACGTCCGATGGCTCGCCGAGCAGCAGCTGCGCGAACGACACCGGGTACACGCCGAGGTCGAGCAGCGCCCCGCCGCCCAGGTGCGGGTCCCGCAGCCGGTGCGAGGGCGGGAAGGGACCGGCGAGCCCGAAGTCGGCCTGCACGGTGCGCACTTCGCCGATCGCCCCGTCGTCGACCAGCGCCTTGAGCCGCCGTACCAGCGGATTGCAGTACATCCACATGGCCTCCATCAGGAAGCGCCCGCGCTCCCGGGCCAGCGTGACCAGCTCCCCGGCCTCCCGCGCGTTCAGCGTGAACGGCTTCTCACACAGCACGTCCCGCCCGGCCTCCAGGCACAGACCGGCGGCCGCCCGGTGTGCCGAGTGCGGGGTGGCGACGTACACGACATCGATGTCCGCGTCCTGCGCGAGCGCCTCCCAGGAGCCGTAGGCGCGCGGGATCCCGAACCGCTCCGCGAACGCCTGCGCCGACTCCTCGGTCCGCGAGGCCACCGCCACGACCTCCGCGTCCGGCAGGTCCACGAGGTCCGCCGTGAAAGCGGCCGCGATCCCACCGGTCGCCAGGATCCCCCAGCGCACCCTCTGCTCCGTCATCCCGGACCCCACCCTCGCTCATGCGACGCTCGGCAGCGTGTACGAGCTGAGAGCATAGGTGGCGGATCAGTCGGAGAGGGAGGGACACATGCCCGAGGGTGGGGCGTCGACACCGCACGCGTCGCAGGCGGCCGTACCGGAGACGGGATCCGCCGATCCACCGGCCCGGGCAGTCCGCCGCACGGGCCTCCTGGTCACCCTGATCCTCGGCGGCCTGACCGCCACACCCCCACTGGCGATGGACATGTACCTCCCCTCGCTCCCGGAGGTGACCCGCTCGCTGCACGCGCCCGCCGCGACCGTCCAGCTCACGCTCACCGCCTGCCTGGCCGGCATGGCGCTCGGACAGCTGGTCGTGGGGCCGATGAGCGACCGGTGGGGCCGCAGGCGCCCGCTGCTCGTCGGGCTGGCCGTCTACCTTCTCGCCACCGCGCTGTGCGCCCTCGCGCCCACCGTCGAGCTGCTCGTCGCCTTCCGGCTGGCGCAGGGCCTGGCGGGTGCGGCCGGGATCGTGATCGCGCGGGCCGTCGTCCGGGACCTGTACGACGGCGTGGCCATGGCCCGCTTCTTCTCGACGCTGATGCTGATCTCCGGGGTCGCCCCGATCGTGGCGCCGCTGATCGGCGGCCAGATCCTGCGCGTGACGGACTGGCGGGGCGTTTTCGTGGTCCTCACGGGCGTCGGCGTCCTGCTCGCCGTACTCGTCCGGACGAGGCTCCCCGAGACCCTCCCGCCCGCCACGGGGGTCCCCCCTGCTCGAGCGGAGTCGAGAGCTTCGAGGAGGCACGGCGGCGGAGTCGGCGAGGCGCTGCGCTCGATGCGCCGACTGCTCGCCGACCGCACCTTCTCCGGCTACATGCTCACGGGCGGCTTCGCCTTCGCCGCGCTGTTCGCCTACATATCGGCCTCGCCGTTCGTCATCCAGGAGATCTACGGCGCCTCCCCGCAGACGTTCAGCCTGCTGTTCGGGCTCAACTCGGTCGGGCTGGTCGTCGTCGGCCAGATCAACGGCAAGGTGCTGGTCGGCCGGGTCCGTCTGGACCGGGTGCTGGCCGTCGGCCTGACGGTGGTCATCCTGGCCGCGACCGCCCTGCTGCTGATGTCCACCGGCGTCCTCGGTGACGTGGGACTCGCCCCCGTGGCCGCCGCGCTGCTCGTCCTGATGTCCGCGATGGGCATCACCCTGCCCAACACCCAGGCCCTCGCCCTGATGCGCACCCGGCACGCCGCCGGCTCCGCGTCCGCCCTGCTCGGCACGTCCTCCTTCCTCATCGGCGCGATCGCCTCCCCGCTCGTCGGGATCGCCGGGGAGCACACCGCCGTCCCCATGGCCCTCGTCCAACTGGCCGCGGCACTGGTGGCACTGGCCTGCTTCATGGGAATGTGCCGTCCCTGGAACGGATGCGCGGGCGCGGAGGGTGGGGGTACCCCCTGTTCGAGCGCAGCCGAGAGCTTGGGGGAGGAGAGCTGAGCGCACCGAGACTGCGCAGCGACACACCGGAGAAGGCCGGACTCGACCCCGGGGAACTCCGCCACCTCGTCCGCGAGGTCCACGACCTCACCACCGGGCAGCGCCCGTGGGCGGCGGGCGCCGTCGTCGCCGCCGGGCGCGGCCCGGTGATCGCCGTGGCCGAGGCGGCGGGCTGGGCCGTGCGGTACGCGGCCTACGACCCGAAGACGGATCGCGGCGCCGAACTGCCGCCCCGGGCGCGGGTGCCGATGACCGTCGACACGCCCTTCGACCTCGCCTCCCTCACCAAGCTGTTCACGGCGGTCGCCGCGGTGCAGCAGATCGAGCGGGGCACGCTCGGCATCGACGCGCGCGTGGGCGCGTACCTGCCGGAGTTCCGCGCGGCCGCCGAGCACGGCATCACCGTACGGCAGTTGCTCACCCACACCTCCGGGCTGCGCCCGGAACTCCCGCTGTACGACTGCCCCGACGACGCGACGCGGCTGGCGATGCTGCGCGCGGAGCCGCCGGTGGGGGTCCCCGGCACGTACACCTACTCGGACCTGAACCTGCTCCTGCTGCAACACGTCCTGGAACGCATCACCGGCCGCCGCCTCGACGCCCTCGTCCACGACGGCATCACCCGCCCGCTGGGCATGACGTCCACCCGCTTCGGCCCTTGCCCGGGCGCGGCGGCGACGGAGGACCAGCGGCGGCCGTGGGCCAAGGCGGACCGGGGCATGCTGCGCGGCGAGGTCCACGACGAGAACGCCTGGGCGCTGGGCGGCGTGGCCGGTCACGCGGGCCTGTTCTCGACCGCGCGGGACCTGGCGGTCTTCTGCCGCACCCTGCTGGCGGGCGGCTCCTACGGCCCCGCCCGCATCCTCGGCCCCGACTTCGTGGAGCTCCTGCTGACCCCGCCCGGGCTCGGCTTCGCCGTGGACCAGCCGTGGTTCATGGGGGAGCTGGCGGGCCGGGGCGCCGCCGGCCACACGGGCTTCACGGGCACGTCCCTGGTCCTGGACCCGGCGACGGACACCTACCTGGTCCTGCTCGCCAACACGGTCCACCCCCGCCGCCGCCCCCCGGACAACCGCCCGAGGGCGAGAGCGGCGACCCGGCTGGCGAGGGCGGTGCGGGGGAGCTGACTTCCCGGCCGGTCTGGTGGTTCGGGGGGTTGTGGGGTCTGGCTGGTCTGGTGGTTCGGGGGGTTGTGGGGTCTGGCTGGTCTGGTGGTTCGGGGGGTTGTGGGGTCTGGCTGGTCTGGTGGTTCGGGGGGTTGTGGGGTCTGGCTGGTCTGGTGGTTCGGGGGGTTGAGGGACCCGGCCGGTC
>NZ_JBEXHW010000001.1:430685-584914 GCF_040608235.1 Streptomyces sp. NPDC005202
CGGTCCGGTGGTCCGCGGGACCTGGCGGGCTCCGCTGCCCGGTGGTCCGCGGGACCTGGCGGGCCCCGCCGTCCGGTGGTCCGCGGGACCTGGCGGGCTCCGCTGCCCGGTGGTCCGCGGGACCTGGCGGGCCCCGCCGTCCGGTGGTCCGCGGGACCTGGCGGGCCCCGCCGTCCGGTGGTCCGCGGGACCTGGCGGGCCCCGCTGCCCGGTGGTCCGCGGGACCTGGCGGACCTGAGAGAATCGCACGGTGAACGCCCCCCTGTCCCCGGCCGAGACCCTCCGTACCGCCCTCGCCGGTCTGCTGGACGGGCTGCCGCCCCGGCAGGCCGCCGGCGCCGTGAAGCGGCTGATCGCCAACTACCGGGGGAGCACCCCGACCGACGCGCCCATCCTGCGGGACCGCGCGGACGTGGCCGCCTATGCCGCGTACCGGATGCCGACGACCTTCGAGGCGGTGCGGTCGGCGCTGGAGGCGTTCGTGCAGGCCGCGCCCGCGTGGGTGCCCGCCAGTCATGTGGACGTCGGCGGCGGGACGGGCGCCGCGACCTGGGCCGTCAGCGCCACCTGGGACGGGATCCGGCCGGTGACGGTGCTCGACTGGGCCGAGCCCGCGCTCGCCCTCGGCCGGGAGATCGCCGCCGCCAACCCGGCGCTGCGGGACGCCCGCTGGCAGCGCACCCGGATCGGCGCGGCGCTCACCCTCGACGACACCGACCTCGTCACCGTCTCCTACGTCCTGGGCGAGCTGACCGAGGCCGACCGTGCCTCCGTCGTCGACGCCGCCGCGGCCGCCGCCCGGGCCGTCGTGGTCGTCGAGCCCGGCACCCCCGACGGCTACGCCCGCGTCATCGAGGCCCGCGACCGTCTGATTGGCGCCGGCTTCCACGTCGCCGCTCCCTGCCCGCACAGCGCCGCCTGCCCCATCGTGCCCGGCACGGACTGGTGCCACTTCTCGGCCCGGGTGAGCCGTTCCTCCCTGCACCGGCAGGTCAAGGGCGGCTCCCTGGCGTACGAGGACGAGAAGTTCAGCTACGTCGCCGCCGCCCGCTTCCCCGTGACGCCCGCCCCCGCCCGCGTGGTCCGGCGCCCGCAGATCCGTAAGGGGCAGGTGCTCCTCGACCTGTGCGAGGCCGACGAGCAGCTGCGCCGGCGGACGGTCACCAAACGCCACGGCGACCTGTACAAGGCGGCCCGCGACGCGGACTGGGGCGACGCCTGGCCGCCCCACGGCTCACACGCGTAGCTCCTGCGAGCAGCACTTCACGCTGCCGCCGCCCTTGTGCAGCTCGCTCAGGTCCGCGCCGATCGGCTCGAAGCCCCGCTCACGCAGCGGGCCGAAGAGCCCGGTCGCCGCCTGCGGCAGTACCACGTGCAGGCCGTCGGAGACGGCGTTCAGGCCGAGCGCGGCCGCGTCGTCGTCGCCGGCGACCAGCGCGTCGGGGAACAGCCGGCGCAGCACCTCAAGGCTGCCGGGGAAGAAGGCGGCCGGGTAGTACGCCACCTCGTCCGCCGCGTCGTCGAGGACCGTGAGCGCCAGGTCCAGGTGGTAGAAGCGGGGATCGACCAGCTCCAGCCCGATCACCGGCCGGCCGAAGAACTCCTGCGCCTCGCCGTGCGAGAGCGGGTTGGTCCGGAAGCCGTGGGCCGCCAGGAGGCAGGAGGCGGTCACGGCGAAGTCGCCCTCGCCCTCGTTGATGTGGACGGGCAGGTGCAGGTGTGCGAAGCCGTGCGCCGCGAACCAACTCAGGTGTGCCTCGGCCTCGGGCACTCCCGCTCAGGGTGCGCGAAGCGGGCGCCGAACACCCTGCCGTCGACCACCGTGGCGCCGTTCGCCGTGAACACCATGTCCGGCAGGCCCGGCTCGGGCGCGAGCTCCTCGACGGTGTGGCCGAGCGCGCGGTACAGGTCGCGCAGCTGTTCCCACTGGGCGATGGCCAGCGAGGCGTCGACTGTTCCCACTGGGCGATGGCCAGCGAGGCGTCGACCGGCTTGCCGGGGTCCATCCAGGGGTTGATCGAGTACGTGACGTCGAAGTGTACGGGTGGGCACATCAGATAGCGCCGGGGTGTGGCGCTGCGGGAAAGGGCCAAGGTGGGCTCCTCGTGTACCGCAGGGGTGCTTGGAGCCCATGGTGCGACGCGCCGGGCCGCCGCGCGTGTGGCGAACGGGTTGACTACCGTGCGTTGCCGCCCCGCCTGCCACGAGACGCCCCGTCTCACCCCCCTGCTACGGTCGACCCATGGTCAAGAAGCCCGCCCCCGACGCCACCCGCCGGAGTGAGAAGTCCCGTCGCGCGATCTACGACGCCGCCCTCGCGCTCGTCGGGGAGGTCGGGTATCCGAAGACCACGATTGAGGGGATCGCCGCGCGGGCCGGGGTCGGGAAGCAGACGATCTACCGGTGGTGGTCGTCGAAGGCGGACGTGCTGCTGGACGCGTTCCTCGACCTCGGGGAGCAGGCGGGGCAGGAACCGTACGAGATCCCCGACACCGGCGACCTGGCCTCCGACCTCAAGGCCGTGCTGCGCGCCACCGTCGACGAACTGTTCGACCCCCGGTTCGAGGCCCCGGCGCGCGCCCTGACCGCCGAGGGCGTGGTCAACGAGCAGCTCGGCCGGGAGTTCGTGACCAAGCTGCTCGAGCCGCAGCTGGAGCTGTACGTCCGTCGGCTGCGTGCCGGGCAGGACGCCGGTGCCGTGCGGCCCGACGTCGATCCGCGCATCGCCCTGGAGCTCTTTGTCTCCCCGCTCGCCCAGCGCTGGCTGCAGCGCACGGCGCCGATCTCGTACGAGTACACCGACACCCTCGTGGACTACGCCCTGCACGGCCTTGCCCCGCGGTGAGGAGCCGGGCCCGACGGGCCGATGAGTCCCGGCGAAATCCCGGCGAAATCCCAGCGAAATACCGACAAAGAGGGTGATCGCCCTCGATCCAGGTGCGCGGTACGTCTCGTCCCACCTACCCCGGATGTGGGCCCCGGCCCCCCGGAGCGCAGGATGGTGGGACCATAGGGCATGCTGTCCACACCAGCGAGGCGAGGGGATAGATGAGCGCGGAGTTCGGCGGCCGCACCGGCCGGCAGGGCAAACTCTCCCAGTGGCTGCGCGGACGCCGCCCGAAGGAGGCCGCCGGAGACGGCGGTCGTGAGGCCCTGCTGCTCGCCGCTGCCGCCGCGGGACTGCCCCTCGCGCCCGCCGCACACCCGGCTGCCGGCTACCGCTGTTCCTGTGACCGCATCGGCTGCCCCACGCCCGCCCGGCACCCGGTGTCGTTCGCGTGGCAGACGCAGTCCACGACCGACCGCGCGCAGATAGAGCGCTGGGCCCGGCACCAGCCCCAGGCCAATTTCATCACCGCGACCGGCATGGTGCACGACGTCCTCGACGTGCCCCTGGAGGCCGGACGCGAGGCCCTGGAGCGGCTGCTCGCCTCCGGCGTCGAGGTCGGCCCGGTCGCCGAGAGCGACGACGGCCGCATGCTCTTCTTCACCCTCACCCGCGGCACCCCCGAGGACGAGGACGAGTGGTGGCCGTGCGAGCTGGACTGCCACCCGGAGACGATGGACGAGCACCCGGGACTGCGCTGGCACTGCCGTGGCTCGTACGTCCTCGTACCGCCGGCCCGGCTGCCCGGCGACGACGACCGGACGGTGCGCTGGGTGCGCGGCCCGGAGTACGCGCTGCCCGACCCGCTGAGCCTGCTGGAGGCCCTCACCGACGCGTGCGCCCGCTACGCCGGCGAGGAGCCCGGCCACGTGGGCGCTGCCTGGCCCCTGCGCCACTGAAACTGCTGAAGCCGCTGAAGCCGGTGAACCGGCGCGGGCGCTACTCGCCCCGCGCCGCCGTCAGTCCCTGGATCCGGCCCAGCATCGACACGCGCTGCCCGCCCGAGCCCTTCCGGGGGTCGAGGGCCACCTCGTTGGAGACGAACTCCATCGTCAGGGACTGCTTGATCTCGCCGGTGGTCAGGGCCTGCACGTCCTTGTTCGGGGTGGGCACGGAGGTGCCCTGGGCGGCCGTCTGCTTCTCGTAGTGGTGCGTGGTGAAGAACACCAGCGCACCCCCGTCCGCGGTGCGCAGCGCCAGCGGGGCGTAGTCGCCGTTCGTCAGCGGCTCGTCGATGTACTGCGTGGCCAGGCCCGGCTTGCTGGCGTCCTTGGCGCGCAGCTTGCGCCAGCCGGTGGTGTGGGCACCCGCCGCGAAGGTGCTTCCGCCGTTCTTCAGGTAGGTCGCGTACTCCTGGCTCAGGTCCCGGGGCGGGACGGCGGCGTCGGTGGAGTTCGCGGGCACGGCCTCGGCCCAGCCGTCCTTGTCCTTCCGGAACTCGGGGACGTCGCCGGGGGCCACGAGCGTCAGGTAGGCCACCTGCCACCGCTCGGCGAGGCTGTTGCGGGTGAACACCAGCAGCCAGCGCGCGTCACCGCCCTTGTTGCCGCGCGCGTCGGCGAGGAACCAGCGCGGCCAGCCCGCCTTCTTGGGGATCGTGAACTTCGCGTCCGAAAGCTTCAGCGGTGTGTGCGCGGGATTGCCGCCCGGATGGTTGGTGTGGCCGGCCTTCAGCCGCGCGGCGTCGATGGCACCGAGCGCGCCGGTGACGTAGTCCGCGTCCAGGGAACTGTCGTACGCCTTGTCGGCCTTGTTGTACGCGGCTGTGAACTGCTGGAGTGCCTTCGCGGCCTCCGCGCGGGTGGTGGCCGGGAGCACCTCGCGCTCCCCGTGCACCACCACGCACCCGCTCGCCGTCAACGACAAAGCGGTCACCGAGGCCGCTATCAGCGCCTTCCGCTCAAGCCTGCGCAGCCTCCGAGGGCCGCGAACCCTGCTCATCAGCTACCTTCACCTTCCCCTTCCCGGAGGCGAACCCTACCGGGGCGGGAAGACGGGCGAGTGCCGGGTTCCCCTACTGGGCCGCCTTGTTGTGAACCGGCGGTGGTGTCGGCTGCTGCCGTTTCCTCCCGGCGGCGAAGCCCACCGGGGCGAAGAAGATCGCGAGTGTCGGGATCAGGTACAGCAGCCACACCGTGAGCTGGAGGACGGTGGGGTCGGGCTGGAAGTTGAAGACGCCCTTGAGCAGGGTGCCGTACCAGCTGTCCGGCGGGATGGTGGCGCTGATGTCGAAGGCCACGTTCGTCAGGCCCGGAAGCCAGTCGGCCTCCTGGAGGTCATGGAAGCCGTACGCCAGCACGCCCGCCGCGACGACGACCAGCATGCCGCCGGTCCAGGTGAAGAACTTCGCGAGGTTGATCTTCAACGCGCCTCGGTAGAACAGCCAGCCCAGGAAGACCGCCGTCGCCAGACCCAGGGCCACGCCGATCAGCGGGCGCGGGGTGCCGTCGGACGCCGCGTGCACCGACGCCCACACGAACAGGGCGGTCTCCAGGCCCTCGCGGCCGACGGCCAGGAAGGCGGTGGCGACCAGCGCGCCCGTGCCCATCTGCAGGGCGGCGTCCAGCTTGCCGTGCAGCTCGGACTTCAGGTGGCGGGCGGTGCGCCGCATCCAGAACACCATCCACGTCACCAGGCCGACCGCGAGGACCGACAGGGTGCCGCCGAGTGCCTCCTGCGCCTGGAACGTCAGCTCCTGGGAGCCGAATTCGAGGACGGAGCCGAACCCCATGGCGATGGCGACCGCGATGCCGATGCCGGTCCAGATCGGCTTCAGGGCGTCGCGCCGGCCGGTCTTGACCAGATAGGCGATCAGGATGCAGACGACGAGGCTGGCTTCCAGCCCTTCGCGCAGGCCGATCAGGTAGTTGGAGAACACGGGCTACGCCTCCTCGGACAGCAGGGTGCGGCCCCACCAGTCGTGCGTGTCGCGAACGCCGGGCGGGATCGCGAAGACCGCCGAACCCACGTGCTGGATGTACTCGTTGAGCGCGTCGTGCGCCGCCAGCCTGCGCTGCAGCGGGATGAACCCCTTGCGCGGGTCGCGCTGGTAGGCCAGGAAGAACAGGCCCGCGTCCAGGCGGCCGAGGCCGTCGGTGCCGTCGGTGAAGGAGTAGCCGCGGCGCAGGATCGTGATCCCGTTGTTGGAGTCGGGGTGTGCGAGCCGGACGTGCGCGTCGGGCTTCATCGCCTTCAGGAACGGCTCGTCGTGCTCCTTGGCCTTGCCGACGGGTGCGCCCTCGCCCTTGTCGCGGCCGAAGACGTCCTCCTGCTCCTGCAGCGAGGTCCGGTCCCAGGTCTCGATGTTCATGCGGATGCGCCGGGCGACGAGGTACGACCCACCGGTCATCCACTCCGGCCCGTCCTCCTCGCCGACCCACACGAACTTCTTCAGGCGATCGCTCTCGTGTCCGGCGATGTTGCGGGTGCCGTCCTTGAACCCGAAGAGGTTGCGGGGCGTTTGGGCGTCCGGTGTCGTCGACGAGGTCTTGCCGAAGCCGAGCTGGGACCAGCGGACGGCGACCTTGCCGAAGCCGATGCGGGCCAGGTTGCGGATGGCGTGCACGGCGACCTGCGGGTCGTCCGCGCAGGCCTGGATGCACAGGTCGCCGCCGGTGCGGGAGTTGTCGAGGTTGTCGCCGGGGAACCGGGGCAGGTCGACGAGCGCCGCGGGCCGCCTGTCCTTCAGTCCGAACTTCTCGAACAGCGACGGACCGAAGCCGATGGTGAGCGTCAGCCGCGACGGCTTGAGCCCCAGCGCCTCGCCGGTGTCGTCCGGGGGCGCCTCGGCGAGACCGCCGTACGCGCCCTCGCCGACCGGCTTCCCGGCCGTCATCCGCCGGGCGGCCGCCGTCCAGTCCTTCAGCATCTGCACGAACTCGGCGCGGTCGTCGGTCTTCACGTCGAACGCGGCGAAGTGCAGCCGGTCCTGCACCGGCGTGGCGATGCCCGCCTGGTGCGTGCCGTGGAACTCGACCGCGGCGCCCGCCTCGGCGCCGGCCGGGTCCACGTCGTGGCCGGCGCGGGTCATCGCGACCGCACCGCCGGCCGCGGCGGCGCCGAGCGCGAGCCCGGCACCGCCCCAGCCGATCAGGGCGCGCCGGGAGGGCGCCTTCGCCGGGGTGGCCCCGGCCGTGGCTTCCTGGGTGTCCGTCATTGGGGTCCCTTGCCTCACGACTACTTCACGACGGCGGCGGCGAGCTTGGACAGCGGCTCGGCGAGTGCGTTCACCGCGTCCGAGAGCTCCTTGCGCTGGTCCTTGCCGACCTTGTCGTAGGAGACGAAGTCGTAGGACGTCTGGTCCGTGCGGTACTTGTCGAGGAGCGCGTCGAGCGCCGTGAACTGCTTGTCCAGCTCCTTGGTCAGCGCCGGGTCGTTCTTCTGCGCGACCGGCTTGAGCAGCTCGTACGCCTTCTGCGCGCCCTCGACGTTGCCCTTGAAGTCGACGAGGTCGGTGTGGGCGTAGCGGTCCTCCTCGCCGGTGACCTTGCCGGTGGCGACCTCGTCGAGAAGTTCCTTGGCGCCGTTGGCCATGGAGGTCGGGGTGATCTCGGCCCTGCCGACGCGCTTCTGCCAGTCCTTCAGGTCGGTGACCAGCTGGTCGGCGAGGGTCTTCTCCTCGGCGCCGATCTTCTTGTCCTGCCACAGCGCCTTCTCCAGGCGGTGCCAGCCGGTCCACTTCTGGCCGCTCTCCAGGCCGTCCTCGCGGACGTCGACCTTCGGGTCGATGTCGCCGAAGGACTCGGCGACCGGCTCGGTGCGCTCCCAGCCGAGGCGGGAGATCGCGTACGCCTTCTTGGCGGCCTCCAGGTCGCCGTCCTTGACCGCCTTCACGAAGGTCTCGACGCGGGGCAGGGTCTCGTCGGCCTGCTGCTGGGCGTAGGCGCGGTAGTCGGCGACCGCCTTGTCCAGCTTCGGGTCCCGCTTGGCGACCGAGCCGCCGGTGACCGTGAGCTTCTGCCGCACACCGTGGCCCTTCATGCCCGGGCGGCAGGCGATCTCGTACGAACCCGCCTTCACCTCGGCGGTCAGGGTGTACCTGGTCCCCGGGCCGATGTTCTCCTTCTCGGAGACGATCCGGTCGTCCGGGAAGAGGATCTCGACCTCGGTCGCCTTGGAGCCCTTGTTCTCGATCTTCAGCGAGATTTGGCCGGCCGGGACGGACGTGGTGGAGGTGTCGCACTTCGTGTCGGCTGCGGTCACCTGAATCGCGGCGCCGTCCTTGGCGTCGCTCTTTGCGGTGCAGGCTGTCACGGCGGTCAGAGCGGCCGCGGTGGCGGCGGCGGTGACGACGGAGAGTCGGACGGCTCGCATGCAGGCTCCAAGAGGACGACGGACGACACCGCGCGGGGAGACCCCGTGCGGTGTGGTGAGGCTGACCTAACTTACCTGAGCCTTACCTCACCTATACCCGTCAGATCCGTGATTCAGCTCCCACGGAAAGATCACAGACACGGCTTGATTAAGGTGGCCAAAAGCAGACCCCAAGAGATGGTCAAGGGAAGGTCAAAAGCGTGGGTGCCCCTCAGCGCGTTCGCCGCCCGCGTGATGTTTCAATGCCCAAGTGACTGACTACGACGTGCTGCGCGTCTTCTGCGGGCCGAACGGCGGCTACGGCAACGAGCTCGGCGTCGTCCGCGACGGCTCGGCGATCCCCGGGCAAAGCGACCGGCAGGCGTTCGCGGCGAAGCTCGGCTTCAGCGAGACCGTGTTCGTCGACGACCCCGAGCGCGGCGTCATCGACATCTACACCCCCACCCTGCGCCTGCCCTTCGCCGGCCACCCCTGCGTCGGCACGGCCTGGCTCCTCGACGTGCCGGAACTGGTCACGCCCGCCGGAGTGGTGGGCGCCCGCCTCGACGGCGAGTTCAGCTGGATCGAGGCGCGCGCGGAGTGGGCCCCGCCGCGCACGCTGCGGCAGTACGCGACGGCCGCCGAGGTCGACGGCCTGGCGGTGCCGCCGCCAGGGGAGTGGATCTACGCCTGGGCGTGGGAGGACGAGGCGGCGGGCCGCGTGCGCGCCCGGGCCTTCCCCGGCCGCGACGACGGCATCGAGGAGGACGAGGCGACCGGCGCGGCGGCCCTGCTGCTCACCGACCAACTGGGCCGCGCCCTCAACATCACCCAGGGAACGGGCTCCCAGATCCTGACGGCACCGCAGCCGGAGGGGTGGGTGGAGGTCGGCGGACGGGTGCTCCTGGAGCGCTGAGACCTCTCCGATGGCACGTGCCGTGTGCGGCCCGGCTCAGCTGACGTGCGCGATGAAGGCACGCCAGGCTTCCCGGCTGAAAGAGATTACCGGGCCGGTGGGGTTCTTGCTGTCGCGGACGGGGGCGAGAGCGGAGACGACGCAAGCGATTTCGAGGCAGTCGCCCTGCCCGCCGCTGTAGCTGCTCTTATGCCAGACGTCGCCGAAAACGCCGAACTGGTGCTTTCGGAGCTATGACCAACGCGCTGCGCGTGCCGGTGCCGAGAGGGCGGCAGGTGGGCGTACGGATCGCACGGTCCGTGGCGGACGGGCTGCTGCGGTTGGAAGTGAGCGACGCGGGAGGCGGCAGGCCCGAGGTGCGGGAGCCCGGCGCGGACGAGACGCGCGGGCGCGGGCTGCTGCTCGTGGCGGCGCTGGGCCCACCGCTGGGGCATGGAGGAACGCGACGGAGGGATGGGAAGACGGTGTTCGCGGAACTGAAGGCCCCGGACATCGTGGCCGGGCCCGCAGTGCGGGAGGTGGCGGCGGTCATGGTGCGGCCCGGGCAGCACGTGCGGGTGTGGGGCGAGTGGCGGACCGTCCTCGGTGTCCGCAGCGATCAGTATGCGACGGGCGGCCCTGCGGTGGTGCTGGCGTTGGACGAGGGCCCGGCGCTGCGCGTGCACGCCGCGGAACCGCTGGCCGTACGGGTCGGGGAGTGCGCTGGATAATGTGGCGCAGTGCACATGAGGAAGCGGGGAGAGAGGCGGCATGATCACGCGGATCGAGATCGACGGCTACAAGTCGTTCGACGGCTTCGCCCTCGACCTGCCGCCGTTCACCGTTCTGGTCGGGGCCAACGCCTCCGGCAAGTCCAATCTGCTGGAGGCCGTGGATCTGCTCGGACAGCTGATCCGGGAGCCGACGGGGCAGACGCTGGTCGACCACGCTCGCCGCGGGGCCCGAAGGAGCTGTTCCGGCGGGGGCCGGACGGGGATCCGGCCGGGACCATGCGGATCGCGGCCCATGTCCTGGTGCACGGCAACGCGGGGTACTGCCACGTCAGAGTCGAGGCGCGGGTGACGTACGCGGACCCTCCGGAACCGTTGCAGGCCGATACCGCGGTTCGCAACGTCCACGACCTCCCCGACTTCGAGTGAGGGAAGCGTCACCCATGAGCGATGCCGCGTGGGAAGTGCCGTACGAGGTGGAGAAGGTCGCCGACCCGAAGGCCATGCTGAAAGCGGCGCTGGGAGGGCGGCGCGACGCCGAGCGGGACTTCGACCGACTGGGACAGACGGTCGCACTGGACATGCTGTGGAAGGTTCCCGCGTACCGACGCTGGATCGGCGAACTGCGCGCGGCGATGGAGCGGTTACGTTTCCTGTGACGGCGATGGTGGGCGGATCCCCGGGGACGGTCACGCCGACAGGGGGAACTCCTCGCTCAGCGCCCGGAAAACAGCCGTGTTCAGCTGGTACGCCCGCCTGCACTCGGCGATGACCCGCTGCTTCTCCAGGTCGTCCACCCGGATCTCGTTCAGGAGCGTCCGGTACGTCCGCTTGAACGCCGCCGGGTTGGCGATCCCCTCGAAGACGTAGAAGCGGACCCCGTCGCCCTTCCTTGCGAAGCCCCACGTCTTCTCCGCCCGATCGCGGATGATCTGGCCGCCGGCGAGGTCGCCCAGGTAGCGGGTGTAGTGGTGGGCGACGTATCCGCCCGGCCACTGCTCGGCGCAATCCCGCACACGCGCCGCGTACCTCCGTGTCGCGGGCAGCGCGGCGAGGCGCGCCCGCCACTCAGGGCCGCGCAGGTGCGCGAGGTCCCGCCCCAGCTCGGTCAGCCGGAACAGCTCGGGCCGAACGAAGGGACCGGCCACCGGGTCGCCGGCCAGACGTTCGGCCCCGGCTTCCAGGGCCTCGTACACGAACCACAGCTGCTCGGTGTACCGCGTGTACGCGTTGACGTCGAGCCTGCCGCCGAGCAGCTCGGTGATGAACGTCGAGGTGTTCGCTTCTGTGTGCTGCTCGTGCGACGCGGTGCGGATGAGCGTCGAGAATGCCGTGCGGGACGTGTCTGGCGTGTGCATGGGACCTCCACGATTTTCCCGACACCCTGTCGGTAAAATCTTACCCCGGATGCCGGGACAAACCCACGCGAAGCCTGATCAGGTCCACACGAAAGAGCCCGCTCCGTCCACGGAGCGGGCTCTTTCGTGTGGACGGGTGCCGTTACGGCAGCGTCAGGATCTCCGCCCCCGTCTCCGTCACCACCAGCGTGTGCTCGAACTGGGCCGTCCGCTTCCGGTCCTTCGTGACGACCGTCCAGCCGTCGTCCCAGATGTCGTACTCGTGCGTCCCGAGCGTCAGCATCGGCTCGATCGTGAAGGTCATCCCGGGCTGCATGACCGTCGTGGCGTGCGGGCTGTCGTAGTGCGGGATGATCAGGCCGGAGTGGAACGACGAGTTGATGCCGTGACCGGTGAAGTCGCGGACCACGCCGTAGCCGAAGCGCTTGGCGTACGACTCGATGACCCGGCCGATGACGTTGATCTGCCGGCCCGGCCGGACCGCCTTGATCGCCCGGTTGAGGGCCTCGCGGGTGCGCTCGACGAGCAGGCGGCTCTCCTCGTCGACGTCGCCGACGAGGTAGGTGGCGTTGTTGTCGCCGTGCACCCCGCCGATGTACGCCGTCACGTCCAGGTTGATGATGTCGCCGTCCCGCAGCACCGTCGAGTCGGGGATGCCGTGGCAGATCACCTCGTTGATCGAGGTGCACAGGGACTTGGGGAAGCCACGGTAGCCGAGCGTCGAGGGGTAGGCGCCGTGGTCGCACATGAACTCGTGTGCCACCCGGTCCAGCTCGTCCGTGGTGACGCCCGGCGCGATGTGCTTGGCCGCCTCGGCCATCGCCTGCGCGGCGATCCGCCCGGCGATCCGCATCGCCTCGATGGTCTCCGGGGTCTGCACCTCCGGCCCGGTGTACGGCTTCGGCGCGGGCTTGCCGACGTACTCGGGGCGGCGGATGTTTCCGGGCACGGAACGGGTGGGGGACAGCTCCCCCGGTACGAGCAGCGACTGGCCAGACATGCCGGCGAGTCTATCCAGGGGAGATGGGGGAACATGTCGGTGGCGAGAGGAGCTGGTCATGGCCCTGTTCAAGAAGCGGACCGCCGGGAAGCCGGGCGAGTGGTACTACTGCCTGGAGCACAAGAAGGTCGAGGAGGGACCGGACTGTCCGGGCAAGGACCGGTTCGGCCCGTACGCCTCCCGGGAGGAGGCCCAGCACGCGATGGACATCGCCCGCGAGCGCAACCTCCAGTGGGAGAACGACCCCCGGTGGCACGACGCGCCGGCGGGCGGCGGCACCGAGGACGAGTGATCACGCCGGTGCCTGCGCCGCGGCCACGCGCTGTGCGCGCAGCCGCACGGCGTGCTCGTTCAACCACGCGTCGTACGTCATCAGCTTCGGCGGACACAGGGCCGGCGGCCCCACCGCGCCCGCGCACAGCAGGCCGCCCGACCACACGGACGCGCGCACTCCCACCCACGCGGCGACGCCGCCCGAGCTGACCCGGCCGAGCTGCGGCCCGACCGGACAGGACAGCTTTTCGTGCCGCTACCAACGCGGGGGCGGGGGAGCCGTCAGCTGATCCGTCAGCCGTGACAGGAGGTCCCGCAGACGCCGGCGCCCCCGGGGAGACGGCACCGCGTTCTCCCCGGCCGCCGCGCTGACCAGGTGCTGCACGGTGTCGAGGTCCAGCTCGGAGCCGTCCGGCACGGCCAGCGACTCGTGCGCCAGCGCCGCGAGGTCGCGGTCGCCGGAGCCGAGGGCCAGCACCGTCGCCCCGGCCCGCCGGGCGTCGTGGATCCGCTCGCAGAGGGGGGCGCCGGGGCCGTCCGGCGAGACCACGAGCAGCGTCTCGCCCCGCCGTGCCGCCTCGATCCGCCCGAGCCCGACGGCCAGCTGCGCCGGGTCCGAGGGTTGCGCGCCGTGCCGTACGAGTGTCGGGGCCAGCTGGGGCGTGCCCGACCAGGCGGCCTCGTCCACCAGATGCGCCGCCAGGTGCCACGGCTCGTGCTGAGGCGTGCCCACGAGCAGCAGCCCGCCCCCGTGCGACACCACGGACCCCCGCAACACCCCCGCGAACCGCCGCGTGGCCCCCAACCACTCGGTCCCGGCGAGCACTTCGCGCAGCAATGCGACCCGTACGGCATCCATACGAGCGCATCCTGCCGCAACCGGCCACTCGTGACGCAGGGTTCACCCCGAATTCGCCCGTCATGGGGAAGGGGCGAAGTCACCGGCCGCACAAGGAGCAACACAAGGAGCAGCTCATGACAGCAGCCACCGTCCCCTTCCGCGCAGGCCACGAGGGATACGCCGGCTTCCGCATCCCCGCAGTCGTCGCCACCCGCGAAGGCACCCTGCTCGCCTTCTGCGAGGGCCGGGTGGATTCCGCGCGGGACCACGGCAACATCGACATCGTCCTGAAGCGCTCCACGGACGGCGGCCGCACCTGGGGCCCGCTGCAGGCCGTCGCGACGAACGGCGCCGACCTCGCCGGCAACCCCGCCCCCGTCGTCCTCGACACCGGCCGCATCCTGCTCGTCCACGTCCGCTCCGCCGCGACCGCCACCGAGGACGCCATCCTGCGTGGCAAGGTCGAGGAGGCGGACGGGCGCCGCGTCTGGGTGCAGCACAGCGACGACGACGGCGTCACCTGGTCGGGCCCGAGAGAGATCACCGAGCAGGTGAAGCGGCCGGGCTGGCGCTGGTACGCCACCACGCCCGGCCACGCCCTCCAGTTGAGCACCGGCCGGGTCGTCGTCCCCGGCAACCACACTCTGCCGCCCATCGGCACCGACACCGGCACGGAGGCCAAGTACAACGGCGGCCACTGCCTGCTCAGCGACGACCGGGGCGAGACCTGGTACCTCGGCTACGTCGACGAGAACACCGACGGCTACATCAACGTCAACGAGACCACCGCCGCCGAACTCCCCGACGGCCGCGTCTACTTCAACACCCGCAACGACCACTCGGATCCCCGCCCGCCCTCCCTGTCCCCCGGCAACCGTGCCGACGCCCACTCCCACGACGGCGGCCGCACCCTGGTGAAGCCCTTCCGCCCGCAGGCGGCCCTGACCGCCCCCGTCTGCCAGGCGAGCGTCCTGCAGCTCCGCGACCCGGACCTGCTCCTGTACTCCGGACCCGCCGACCCCGCCTTCCGCGCCCTGATGACCCTCCGCACGTCCACCGACGGCGGCACCACCTGGCGCCCGGCGTACCCGGTCGACGGCCTGCCCGCCGCGTACTCCGACCTGGTCCGGATCGACGCCGACACCGTGGGACTCCTCTACGAGACAGGCGACTTCGGCGCCTACGAGACGATCACCTTCCGGCGGGTGCCCGTGACGGACCTCACCTGAGCCGCTGGGGGAGGAGCCGCGGACGTAGAGTCGGCCCATGACCTCTACCGACAGTGCACAGAAGGCCCCCGCCAAGGACCCCTGGGACCTCCCCGACGTCTCCGGGCTCGTCGTCGGCGTGCTCGGCGGGACCGGTCCGCAGGGCAAGGGCCTCGCCTACCGGCTCGCCCGCGCCGGCCAGAAGGTGATCATCGGCTCCCGGGCCGCCGAGCGCGCACAGGCGGCGGCCGAGGAGATCGGGCACGGTGTCGAGGGCGCCGACAACGCCGAGACCGCGCGCCGCAGCGACGTGGTGATCGTCGCCGTGCCCTGGGAGGGCCACGGCAAGACCCTCGAATCGCTGCGCGAGGAACTGGCGGGCAAGCTCGTCGTGGACTGCGTCAACCCGCTCGGCTTCGACAAGAAGGGCGTCTACGCCCTCAAGCCAGAGGAGGGCAGCGCCGCCGAGCAGGCCGCCGCGCTGCTGCCGGACTCGCGGGTGACCGCCGCCTTCCACCACCTGTCCGCCGTGCTGCTCCAGGACCCGGAGATCGAGCAGATCGACACCGACGTCATGGTCCTCGGTGAGCAGCGCGCCGACGTGGAGATCGTCCAGGCCCTGGCGGGCCGCATCCCCGGCATGCGCGGCATCTACGCCGGCCGGCTGCGCAACGCCCACCAGGTGGAGTCGCTGGTGGCGAACCTGATCTCCGTGAACCGCCGCTACAAGGCGCATGCGGGGCTCCGGATCACGGACGTATGACCTCATGGGGGACACTGGTGGTCGAAGCAGTGTCCCCCGACAGGAGCCGACCGACATGCCCCGCCTTGCTCTCTACGCCCTCGTCGTCTGCGTGCTCTCCGTGGCCGCGGCTGTCGTTTCCTTCGTCCAGGGCAGCTGGCTGGGGATCGTATGGATCCTGCTGGCGGGCCTGTCGTCCAACATGACCTGGTACTACGCGCGCCGCGGGCGGGGGCGGCAGGGCAAGTCGGTCACGGGCTGACCGAGCAGAACTCGTTGGTGCCCTGCCAGAAGCGGTAGAGCTCGTGACCGCAGTACTGGTCGAAGTCGTTCACCCCCAGGCTGCGCAGGATCGCGTCGATCACGTCGAAGAAGGTGCTGTTGACCGACGGGACCCACAGCAGCGCGAAGACGAACAGCAGGCCGAAGGGGGCGAAGGGCTCCACCTGGCGCTTGACGTTGTACGACAGCCAGGGCTCGATCACGCCGTAGCCGTCCAGCCCCGGAACCGGCAGGAAGTTCAGGATCGCCGCCGTGACCTGGAGCAGGGCCAGGAAGGCCAGGGCGAACCGGAAGTCGCGGGGCACCCCGTCCAGCGCGTGCAGCCAGAACGGGGCCGTGCACACCGCAGCGAACAGCACGTTCGTCAGCGGGCCCGCCGCCGAGATCAGGCTGTGCCGCCAGCGGCCCCGGATGCGGCCGCGCTCGATGAACACCGCCCCGCCGGGCAGGCCGATCCCGCCCAGGATCACGAAGACCACCGGGAGCACGATGCTCAGCAGGGCGTGCGTGTACTTCAGTGGGTTCAGCGTGAGGTAGCCCTTCGCGCCGACCGAGATGTCGCCGCTGTGCAGGGCGGTGCGCGCGTGCGCATACTCGTGCAGGCACAGGGAGACGATCCAGGCCGCCGTCACGAACAGGAACACCGCCACGCCCGGCTGCTGGGCGAACCCGGTCCAGGTGGCCCAGCCCGTGACCGCGGTGACGGTGAGTATCCCGACGAAGACGGGGCTGATGCGCCGGTCGCTGCGGCGGGTGGTGGCGGTGGTCATCGGGGAGGACTCCTGTACGCAGGGGTGGACGGGCGGTTGGCGAGCCCGACCGTACCGGGCGTACGGGGAAAACGTCTCGCGGTGGGCCGACGGTTCCGGGGAAGGTGGGGGCATGGGACTGTGGCGGGTGTTCTACGAAGGCTGGCAGATGGAGTGCTGCGGCAGGCCGTTCTCGGTGGGGGAGGAGGTGGGCTGGCCACTGGCTCCCCTGGACCCCGAAGACGCGCCGGGCGAAGGCGACGAGGTGGACGACGGCGGCAAGAGGCGGAGCAGTACGGCAGGATGCTGCGCGTCGAGCGCCACGGCGGCGAGTGGCCCATGACCACGGGCCGCGTCCGCGCGATCCATCTCCTGCACCAGGTGTACGCGGAGACCGGGCCGGCCTCGCGCACCTTCGAAGCCTTCAACATCCGCGCCCGGCTCACCTCCTTCGTCGGTCGTGAGGACGACATCGAAGCGATCCGCGGGGACCTCGCGACGGCCCGGCTGGTGACGTTGCTCGGGCCCGGCGGGGCCGGGAAGACGCGGCTGTCCCTCGAGGCCGCCGATGCCGTGCGGCATGCGGCGCGGGACGGGGTGTGGCTGGCCGAACTCGCTCCCGTCGAAGACCCGGGGGCATGCGGATCGCCACCGGCGCCATCACCGCCGTGATGGCCACCGACCAGCCGAGGGTCACCCACACGTCGTGCGCGACCGGTCCGTGCGTCATCAGCCCGCGGGCCGCGTCAGCGAGGGAGGACAGCGGGTTGTAGTCGGTGAAGGCCCGCAGCCAGCCCGGCATCGACTTCGTCGGCGCGAAGATCGACGAGCCGAACTGCAGCGGCATCAGCACCAGGAAGCCCATCGCCTGCACGGACTGCGCGTTCTTCATGACCACGCCGAGGGCGAGGAACACCCACATGATCGACGACGCGAACACCGCCGAGAGGCCCACGGTCGCGAACAGGCCGGGCCAGTTGGTGATGTCGAATCCGACCAGGACGGCGACGACCATCAGGACGGCCGTCGCGAACAGCATCCGCGCCAGCTCGACCGAGATCTTGGCGAACAGCACCGAGCCGCGCCCGATCGGCAGGGACCGGAAGCGGTCCATGACACCGCTGTTGAAGTCCTGGTTGAAGCCGGTGCCGACGCCCTGGGACATCGTCATGCTCGTCATGGCCAGCAGGCCGGGGATGACGTACTGCACGTAGGCGTGCTGCCCGCCGCCGAGGGCCTGCCCGATCGAGCCGCCGAAGACGTACACGAACAGCAGGGTGAAGACGATCGGCATCAGCAGCGCGTCGAACATCGACTCCGGGTCCTGGCGGATCCACAGCAGGTTGCGTCTGATGAGGGCCCCGGTGTGGCGGAGATGGCCGCGCAGCGGGATACGGGTGTCGTGCGGGACGTCGGTGGTGATGGTGACGGCGCTCATTAGAGGACCATCCCTTCTGCAACCCTCACGGTTGTGACCTCTCGGTCCCGGCGGGTGCACGCCATCCACCAAGCCAGCCGCAAGGCCAAGAAGCCCGCAAGGCCGAAGCGGCTTGACCAGCCCCCGCACGGTCACGGCGCTGTTCGCGCCACTGGGGTTGTTGTCGATTCGCGTCATGCCGACGACGGTGTCAGCCCCGACCGACAAACCACCGACAAGCCGCCGACAGCACCGACGGCCCCCCGACAAGCCACCGAAGCACCGACAAAACCCCCGACCCAACCATCAATTGAGGAACCCCGACGGCGAGCAACCACGTCCGCGAGAGCGGCGCCGGTTCAGGCGCGGGGCGCAAAAAGGGGGACAGCCCGCCGACGGGGGAAGATCGGCGGGCTGTCCGTGGTGCGGCGATGGCTCAGCGGCAGTGAATCGCTCAGTGGACGGAGTGCTCTTCCAACGGGAACGTTCCGCCCACGACGTCGTCGGCGAACGCCTTCGCGGCGTTGCCCATGACCTCACGCAGATTCGCGTACTTCTTCACGAACTTCGGCACCCGGCCGCTCGTCAGCCCCAGCATGTCGGTCCACACCAGCACCTGCGCGTCCGTCTCCGGCCCGGCCCCGATGCCGACCGTGGGAATGTGCAGCACCCGCGTCACCTCGGCCGCCAGCTCGGCGGGAACCAGCTCCAGCACGACCGCGAACGCGCCCGCGTCCTGCACGGCCTTCGCGTCGCGCAGCAGCTGCGCGGCCGCCTCCTCGCCGCGCCCCTGCACGCGGTAGCCCATGGCGTTGACGGACTGCGGGGTCAGGCCGATGTGGGCCATGACCGGGATGCCGGACTCCACCAGCAGCTCGATCTGCCGGTGCGAGCGCTCGCCGCCCTCCAGCTTCACGGCGCCGACGCCCGCCTCCTTCACCAGCCGGGTCGCCGAGCGCAGCGCCTGCACCGGGCCCTCCTGGTACGAGCCGAAGGGCAGGTCGCCGACGACGAGGGCGCGGCTCGTACCGCGTACCACCGCGGCGGACAGCATGGTCATCTCGTCGAGTGTGACGGGCACGGTCGTCTCGTACCCGAGGTGGCAGTTGCCCGCCGAGTCGCCGACCAGGAGCACCGGGATGCCGGCCTCGTCGAAGACGGACGCGGTCATCGCGTCGTAGGCGGTGAGCATGGGCCACTTCTCGCCGCGCTCCTTGGCGGCGGCGATGTCGCGGACGGTGATGCGGCGCGTGCCCTTGCCTCCGTACAGCGCCTTGCTGCCGTCGGAGGGCTTCGTCTGGGCAGCCGAAAGCTGCGTCATTGCAACGGCTCCTTCGTCATCTCGAGGCGCCCTTACGGCGTCCCCGGATCCCCTCCATGGTGGCACCTCGTGCCACGCGCGGCTAGATGAGGGGGCGCGACGCGACGCGGCTCACCCCCGCGACACCGGCTGAGCCCGTCCCCCTGGGTCTTGCCGGCCGTCGGCCGCCGCAAGCAGACCGACGAACATGGTGTGGCGGAGCGTTTCCACGTGCTGTCGCGCGATGTCCGCCGCCGCCGCGCCGTCGCCGTTGCGCAGGGCGTCGACCAGAGCATGGTGCTCACGGTTGGACTGCCGGAGAGCTTCCACCGGATAGGGCAGGTAGTAGCGGTACAGCTTGCGGAGCACCCTGCCGTAGGGCTCGGCGGCCCTGGTGACACCGGTGGCGGCTGCGACGGCGAGGTGGAAACGCTCGTCGCAGCCGTGGAACTCCGCCCAGGTCGGCGCCTGGTCCATCGCATCGGCCAGCTGCTGCAGCCGGGCCACGGCGGCCTCGTCGGCGTTGCGGGCCGCCAGGTGGGCGAGACCGCACTCCAGGACGAGCCGCTGGTCGATCAGTGCGTGCACCTCGGCGTCCTGCGCGCGATAGGCGTCCATCGCGCGCACCGCCCCCGTGGTCGGCTGCTCGGCGACGAGTGTGCCGCCGTTGCGGCCCCGGCGGCGCTCCAGGACGCCGTCCTGGCACAGCGAGGACAGAGCGCGGCGGACGGTGATCTCCCCGACGTCGAGCGCCGCGGCGATCTGGTCGGTCGACGGAAGCCTTTCTCCCGGGGCGAGCAGTCCCAGGTCGACCGCGAGCGCGATGCGGGCGCGCACCGTGTCCAGCGCCGTGAGCCGGCGGATGCCGTTGAGCTGGGGGGCGTTGAGGGACCGGGCGGCCACATCGGCTCCCTGTGCGTCGGGTCCATCCGGGAAGCCAGGCATGCCGTCAATGTAGCGACCCCAGATAACAACTCATAATGAGCTTATTGTTTACCGGCTCATCTTGAGCTAATTTCCTCGCCATGTCCCGCCCCTTGCCCATCGCCCTCGTGCAGGCACCTCCCCGCCCTGCCACAGCACCCCTGTCCGGTTTCGCCGAGGAGGTTGAGCAGCTGCTGGCGCGCTTCCCGCAGACGCGCCTCGTGGTCTACCCGGAGCTGCACCTGTGCGGTGTCGACGCCTCCCCGGCGGCGGACAAGCAGCTTCGGGATGCCGCCGAGCCGCTGGACGGCCCGCGGTCCCGCCAGCTCGCCGAGCTGGCCGGAGACCTCGGCGTCTGGCTGGTGCCGGGGAGCGTGTGCGAACGCGGCGACGGCGGCGAGCTGTTCAACACGGCGCCGGTCTACTCCCCCGACGGCCGGCTCGCCGCCTCGTACCGCAAGATCTTCCCCTGGCGGCCGCACGAGCCGTACGACCCCGGGGACCGCTTCGTCGTGCTGGATCTGCCGGAGGCGGGCCGCATCGGCCTCTCGATCTGCTACGACGCCTGGTTTCCGGAGGTGGCGCGCCACCTGGCCTGGATGGGCGCCGAGGTGATCGTCAACCCGGTCATGACCACCACCGCGGACCGCGCCCAGGAACTCGTCCTCGCCCGCGCCAACGCCATCGTCAACCAGGTCTTCGTCCTCAGCGTCAACACCGCCGGTCCCGTCGGTACCGGCCGCAGCCTGGTCGTCGACCCCGAGGGACGGGTGCGCACCGAGGTCGCCGACTCCGGTGTGACCGTCCTGACCGACGTGCTCGACCTGGACGAGGTGGCCCGCGTCCGCACGTTCGGCACCGCGGGGCTCAACCGCATGTGGGACCAGTTCACCGACGCCGACCCCCCGCTCGACCTGCCGCTGTACGGCGGCCGCATCGACCCCGGCCGCTGGCGTCCCGCCACCGGCTGAGCCCGCCCACCCGCTCCCGTTCCCTCCCCCGGAGCCTGCCATGGACACTCCCGCTCAGACCCTGACGCGTACGCTCACGCTCAGATCCGTCGTCCTGTTCGGCCTCGCCTACATGACCCCGCTGATCGTGCTCGGCACCTTCGGTATCGTGGCCGACAGCACCGGCGGCGCCGTTCCCACCGCCTATCTGCTGGCCCTGCTCGCCATGCTGTTCACCGCGCACAGCTACGGGAAGATGGCCGCCGCCCACCCGGTGGCCGGGTCCGCGTACACCTACGTGCGCCGGGCCGTCGACTCCCGGGTGGGCTTCCTGATCGGCTGGGCCACCCTGCTGGACTACTTCTTTCTGCCCATGGTCATCTGGCTGATCGGCGGGGCGTATCTCCAGGCGCAGTTCCCCGGCGTCCCGTTCTGGGTGTGGATCATCGGCTTCATCGCCCTGACCACCGCCCTGAACGTACGGGGCATCAAGACCGCCGAGCGGGTCAACGACCTGCTCATGGTCTTCCAGGTACTGGTGATCGGCACCTTCGTCCTGCTGTCACTGCGGCACGTCCTCGAACTCAGGGGCGCCGGGGCGTTGGCGAGCACCGCACCGTTCGCCGACCACGCCACGACGCTGCCGGGCATCTCCGCCGGCGCGGCGATCGCGGCGTACTCGTTCCTCGGCTTCGACGCGGTCACCACCCTCACCGAGGAGACCGTCGACCCCAAGCGCACCATGCCCCGGGCCATCCTGCTGACCGCGCTGATCGGCGGCGGGATCTTCGTGGTGGTCGCCTGGGCCACCCAACTGGCACACCCCGGCAGCGCCTTCGACGACCCCAGCTCGGCCGCGTTCGAGATCGCCAAGGTCATCGGCGGCGACCTGTTCTCCTCGGTCTTCCTGGCCGGCCTGGTTGTCGCCCAGTTCGCGTCCGGCATCGCCGCCCAGGCAAGCACCTCCCGGCTGCTGTACGCCATGGGGCGTGACTCCGTCCTCCCCGGCCGCGTGTTCGGCCGCATCCACCCCCGCTACCGCACCCCGGCCCTCAACATCCTCCTCACCGGCGCGGTCGGGCTGATCGCTCTGCGGCTCAATGTCGCGACGTCCACCTCCTTCATCAACTTCGGCGCCTTCACCGCCTTCACCTTCGTCAACGTCGCCGTCATCGCCACCTACTTCCGCGAGCGCCGCGCCGGCGGCCGCCCCGGCCTGCCGGGCCACGTGATCGCCCCCGCGATCGGCGTAGTGGTGGACCTGTGGCTCCTGGCCCACCTCGACGGCAAGGCCCTGACCCTCGGGATCGCCTGGCTCGCACTCGGCGTGTGCTACCTGGCCTACCTGACCCGCGGCTTCCGCACCGCTCCACCGGAACTGACCTTCGACGAGGAGCCCCGTATAGCCGAACCGGTCTGAGAACCGGTCCGAGAACCGGTCCGAGAACAGGTCTGAGCCGGTGGCCGCGACCCTGCTTCGAGGAGGTGGGCCGGGGCCCCGGCCCACCATGATCAATCCCGCCGCCACGGCTGTACCGATGTGCCACAGGGCTGTGCAAGGTCTCGGTAAAGGATTTCCGATACGAGACGGTCTCGTATCGGAAAACGCCTAGGCTCTACGGCATGACTACTCCAGACGTTCCTGCCTCCCGGATTCCGGAAGCGGTGCACCGCCGCCGCTGGGCGATCCTCGGCGTCCTGATGCTCAGCCTGTTGATCGTGGTGCTCGACAACTCGATCCTGAACGTCGCCATCAAGACGATCTCGACCCCGGCGCCGACCGGACTGGGCGCCACGCAGAGCGAGCTGGAGTGGGCGATCAACGCCTACACGCTTGTCTTCGCGGGCCTGCTGTTCACCGCCGGCCTCATCGGCGACCGAGTGGGCCGCAAGAAGGTCCTGCTCGGCGGGCTCGTCGTCTTCGGCGTCGGCTCCGCGCTGGCCGCCGAGTCCGGCTCGCCCGCCCAGCTCATCGCCTTCCGCGCCCTGATGGCCCTCGGTGCCGCCTTCGTCATGCCGGCCACCCTCTCCGTCCTCATGAACGTCTTCGAGCGCGAGGAGCAGCCCAAGGCCATCGGCATCTGGGCCGGCGGCGTCGGCCTCGCCATCGCCATTGGGCCGATCACCGGCGGTCTGCTCCTGGACCACTTCTGGTGGGGCTCGGTCTTCCTCATCAACGTGCCGATCGTGCTCCTCGCGCTCGCGCTGATGGTGTGGCTGGTGCCCGACTCCCGCGACCCGCACCCCGGCCGCCTCGACCCCGTCGGTGTCGTCCTGTCCGTCGTTGGCCTGGTCCTGCTCGTCTACGGCATCATCAAGGGCGGCGAGCTCGCCGACTTCACGGACGCGACCGTGCTGGCGACCATAGCGTCGGGACTGGTCGTCCTCGCCGCCTTCGTCGTGTTCGAGAAGCGCAGCGACCACCCGTCCCTGGACGTCACGTACTTCAAGAACAAGGTGTTCTCGGCCGCCATGAGCGCCATCGCGCTGGTGTTCTTCGCGTTGATGGGCGTGACCTTCTTCGCGGTCTTCTACACCCAGAGCGTGCGCGGCTACTCGCCGCTGCAGTCCGGCCTGCTGATGCTGCCGCTGGCCGCCGCCCAGATGATCTTCGCGCCGCGCGCCCGGCTGCTCGTCGACCGCTTCGGCAACAAGGCCACCACCACGGCCGGTCTCGTTGTCATCGCCGCGACGCTGGCCGCCTTCGCCGGCTTCGAGGCGGACACGCCGATCTGGGTCCTGGAGGTCGTCTTCTTCCTCATGGGCACCGGCATGGCGCACATCATGACGCCGACCAGCGTGGTCATCATGCAGGCCCTGCCCCGCGAGAAGGCCGGCTCGGCCTCCGCGCTCAGCAACACCTTCCGCCAGGTCGGCGGCGCGCTCGGCATCGCCGTCCTCGGCTCGGTCCTGTCGACGGCGTACCGCAACGGCATCGAGGGCAAGCTCGGCCTGCTCCCGCCCGGACTGCGGGACACGGCAGGCGAGTCCATCGAGGCCACGCTGGGTGTCGCCGCGAAGCTCGGTCCCCGGGGCAAGGCCCTGGTCGACCCGGCCAACGAGGCGTTCCTGCACGCGATGCACGTCACCGCGCTGTGCGGGACCGGGGTCGCGGTGCTCGGCGCGATCGTGGTGGCCGTGTTCCTGCCCGGCAAGGCGTCGACGCCTCAGCAGGGCAAGGAGGAGCCGGAGTTGGTGGCAGCGGTGGAGTAGGCGGCGTCGGGGGGTGGGTCGCCGGGCAGGACAATCTCCCCAGTACGACGAAAGGACGGACCGCAGTGAGCGTCGCCGACAGCCGAGCCGCTTCCGAGGTCCCCGTCAGGGGACGCCCCCGGAGTGAGGCAGTGGAGCACGCCATCGTCGAGGGCGTGATGAAGCTGCTGGAGGACGGCGTGCCGCTCGCCGAACTCTCCATCGAGCGCATCGCCCGCACCGCAGGCGTCGGCAAGGCCACCATCTACCGCCGCTGGAGCGGCAAGGAGGAGCTCTTCGTCGACGTCCTGCGCACCGCCGAACCCCCCGACCCCGAACTCCCCGGCACCTCGATGCGCGACGACCTCGTGGCGCTCGTGGAACAGCTGCGGCAGCGCGGGCTGATGAGCCGCTCGTCGGCGATCCTGCACAACGTCTACGCCCAGATGAAGAGCAGCCCGAAGATCTGGTCCGCGTACCACGCCACGGTCGTCGAGCCGCGCCGTCGGCTCCAGGTCGAAGTCCTGCGCCGGGGACAGGAGAACGGCGAGCTCCGCGACGACCTCGACGTCGAGCTGCTGAACGACATCGTCGTCGGCCCCATGCTCCTGCGCACCGTGATGCGTCCCGACGCCGACCTCCCCGAGGGTCTGTCGGAGCAGATCGTCGACACGGTGCTCGAAGGACTACGGCCCGTCAGTTCGTAGTGTCAATGTGCGTGTTTCGTCACAGAACACGCTCCTGGCGCCGTCACTGGAACTTCTCACGCCGACTTGTTCGTCCTCGTGCCTGTACGGCCGTCACGAGACGGCAGGAACGAGCCGATCATCCCCTAGGGTCGTAGAACAGGGGGCGGACGGTGTGCACGGCAGGTAGTGAGGCGACGGTATGGCGCAGCAGGCGTACATGACGGAGACGGACAACGGCGGCTCGGGTCCCGAGCGCCGGGGATCCCGGCTTCGGAGCCTGCTGAACCGGTTCCTCGGCGGTTGGCGCGGCGACCCGCGGATCTGGCGCCGCGGCATCGTCCTCGCCGCGCTCGCGGTGGTCCTGGCCCTGGTGATGCTGCTGCACTCGCACATCCCCAACGCCGTCGGCAACCTCGGCAGCCTCACGGAGACCTTCCTGCCCTGGCTGGGCCTGCTCGTCCCGGTGCTGGTCGCCCTGGCCCTGGTGCGCAAGTCGGCGACCGCGCTGATCGCGGTGCTGCTGCCCGCGATCGTCTGGCTGAACCTCTTCGGCGGGCTGCTCACCGACAAGACGGGCAGTGGCGGCGACCTGACCGTGGCCACGCACAACGTCAACGCCGACAACCCCGACCCGTCCGGCACCGCCCGGGACGTGGCCGCGTCCGGCGCCGACGTCCTCGCTCTGGAGGAGCTGAAGGCGTCGGCGGTGCCGGTGTACGAGAAGGCGCTGGCGCCGGCGTACAAATACCACTCGGTGCAGGGCACCGTCGGGCTGTGGAGCAAGTACCCGATGAGCGACGTCCGGGCCGTCGGCATCAAGCTGGGCTGGACCCGGGCCATGCGCGCCACCGTGGCGACGCCGGCCGGGCCGGTCGCGGTCTACGTCGCCCACCTGCCGTCGGTGCGGGTGAAGATGAACGCCGGGTTCACCGCCCGGCAGCGCGACAGGAGCGCCGACGCGCTGGGCGAGGCGATCGCCGCCGACCAGCTGACCAGGAAGATCCTTCTCGGCGACCTGAACGGCACCATGAACGACCGCTCGCTCAACGCCGTCACCTCCCAGATGCGCTCCACGCAGGGCGCGGCGGGCAGCGGCTTCGGGTTCAGCTGGCCGGCGTCGTTCCCGATGGCGCGGATCGACCAGATCATGGTCAAGGGGATCGAGCCGGAGAGCTCCTGGACCCTGCCGCGCACGGGCAGCGACCACCTGCCGGTGGCCGCGCGGGTAAAGGTCACCACATCGGCAACCGGGTCTTAACCTGCTGGAATACTGGGCCTGAGAGACTTTGTTCCGTACTTGAACATATTGACGTCACACTCTCTGAAAGGCCCCTCATGCCCCTGGCCCTGCTCGCCCTCGCCGTGGGCGCCTTCGGCATCGGCACCACCGAGTTCGTGATGATGGGCCTGCTGCCCGACATCGCGGACGACCTGCACATCTCGATCCCCACCGCCGGGCACCTGGTCTCGGCGTACGCCCTCGGCGTCGTCATCGGCGCCCCGCTGCTGGCCGCGGTCACCGCGCGCATGTCCCGGCGCACGGTGCTGATCGGCCTCATGGCTCTGTTCGTCGCGGGCAACGCGCTGTCCGCCTTCGCCCCCGGGTACGAGTCGCTACTGGCCGCCCGTTTCCTGAGCGGTCTGCCGCACGGCGCCTTCTTCGGCGTGGGCGCTGTGGTCGCGACGAACATGGTGACGCCGGAGCGCAAGGCCCGCTCCGTCTCCTTGATGTTCCTCGGCCTGACGGTCGCCAACATCGCGGGCGTCCCGGTCGCCACGCTCACGGGCCAGCACCTCGGCTGGCGGGCGACCTTCCTCGGCGTCAGTGCGATCGGCGTGGCGGCGATAGCCTCGCTCGCCCTGCTCATCCCGCACGACCACACGCACGCCTCCGCGACCGGCCTGCGCGGCGAACTGGCCGCCCTGCGCTCCCTGCCGGTCTGGCTGGCCCTCGCCACGACGGTGGCGGGCTTCGGCGCACTGTTCGCGGCCTACAGCTACGTCACGCCGATGCTCACCGACTCCGCCGGGTACACCGAGGCCAGCGTGACGCTGCTGCTGGCGCTGTTCGGCGTGGGCGCGACGGCCGGCAACCTGCTGGGCGGCCGCCTGGCGGACCACTCGATGCGGGGCACGCTGTTCGGGGGCCTCGGCTCGCTGGCGGTGGTGCTGCTGCTGTTCCCGGTGCTGATGCGGGCCGAGTGGAGTGCGGCCCTGGCGGTGGCCCTCCTCGGTATGGCCGCCTTCGTCACCGGCTCCCCGCTCCAGCTGATGGTCATGGAGAAGGCGTCGGCGGCCCCGTCCCTGGCGTCCTCGGCCAACCAGGCCGCGTTCAACCTGGCGAACGCCGGGGGTGCGTGGATCGGGGGGCTGGCGCTGGCGGCGGGCTTCGGGGTGACGTCCCCGGCACTCGCGGGCGCGGCGCTCGCCGTCCTGGGCCTGGCGGTGGCGGCGACGGCATACGCCGTGGATCGACGCCGGAGCGTTCCGCAGGCCGGGCGTGAGCGGGTGGTCGCCTCGCATGTGCCGGAGCAGTCGGAGACGTTCACCCACTGAGCCCGACGACGACACCCTCGCCGGCTCGTACGACGAAGGAACGCCCGGTGCTCACCGGGCGCCCCTTCGTGCTGCTCAGGCAGTTTCGCGCCAACTGTTCGTGATCGGCAGGCGCCTGTCCTTGCCGAAGCCCTTCGCCGAGATCTTGGTCCCCGGCGGGTACTGGCGGCGCTTGTACTCGGCCGTGTCGACCATGCGGAGCGTCTTGGTGACGAGTTCGCGGTCGAACCCGGCCGCGACGATCGCGTCGGCGCCCTTGTCCTGGTCGACGTAGAGGTCGAGGATCGCGTCCAGGACCGGGTAGTCCGGCAGGGAGTCCGTGTCCACCTGGCCGGGGCGCAGCTCCGCGCTCGGCGGCTTGGTGATGGAGTTCTCCGGGATCGGCGGGGTCTGCCCGCGCTCCCGCGCCGCCCGGTTGCGCCACTCCGCCAGGCGGAAGACGGACGTCTTGTACACGTCCTTGATCGGGCCGTACGCGCCCACCGAGTCGCCGTACAGCGTCGAATAACCCACCGCCAGCTCCGACTTGTTGCCGGGGGCGAGGACGATGTGCCCCTCCTGGTTGGAGATCGCCATCAGCAGCGTGCCGCGCAGGCGCGACTGGAGGTTCTCCTCCGCCAGGCCGGTCAGGCCCAGCGACTCCATGTACGCGTCGAACATTGGGGCGATCGAAACGGTGCGGAAGTTCAGGCCCGTGCGCCGGGCCAGCTCCGCCGCGTCCTCCTTCGAGTGCTCCGAGGAGTACTTCGACGGCATGGACACGCCGTACACGTTCTCCGCGCCCACCGCGTCGCACGCGATCGCCGCGACCAGCGACGAGTCGATACCGCCGGACAGGCCGACCAGTACGGACCGGAAGCCGTTCTTCGCCACGTACGCCCGCAGGCCCACGACCAGCGCCGAGTAGACCTCCTCGTCGTCGTCGAGACGCTTGGCGTATCCGCCGGTCAGCTCCGGCTCGTACGCGGGCAGCGGCTCCTCGGACAGCACGACCCGGTCGATGCGCAGCCCGTCGTCCACCACACCCGTCGGCGCGTCGGCCGCCGCGGCCGGCAGGTCCAGGTCCAGCACGACGCAGCACTCCGCGAACTGCGGCGCCCGCGCGACGACCTCGCCGTCCCGGTCGACGACGATCGAGTCGCCGTCGAAGACCAGCTCGTCCTGTCCGCCCATCATGGCGACGTAGGCGGTGGTGCAGCCCGCCTCCTGGGCCCGCTTGCGGACCAGTTCCAGGCGGGTGTCGTCCTTCTTGACCTCGTACGGCGAGGCGTTGATGGAGATCAGCAGCCCCGCGCCCGCGCTGCGTGCGGCCGGCACGCGACCACCGTCCTGCCAAAGGTCCTCGCAGATGGCGAGCGCGACGTCGACGCCGTGCACCCGCAGGACCGGCATGGTGTCGCCGGGCACGAAGTAGCGGAACTCGTCGAAGACGCCGTAATTCGGCAGGTGGTGCTTGGCGAAGGTCAGGACCACCTCGCCGCGGTGCAGCACCGCCGCCGCGTCCTGCGGCGCGCCCGCCGGCTGGCCGTACCTCGGCTGGGCGGTCTCGCAGCGGTCGAGGTAGCCGACGATCACCGGGAGCTCCCCGAAGCCCTCCTCCGCGAGCCGGGCGGCGAGGCCACGCAGGGCGGCGCGGGACGCCTCCACGAAGGACGACCTGAGGGCCAGGTCCTCGACGGGATACCCGGTCAGCGCCATCTCCGGGAACGCCACGAGATGCGCTCCCTGCTCGGCGGAGTGCCGGGTCCAGCGGACGATCGTCTCGGTGTTCCCGGCGAGGTCGCCGACACGCGAGTCGATCTGATTCAGGGCGAGGCGTAGTTGAGGCACGCGGCCAGTGTAATCGTCAGAGCGACGCGATGGGCTGGGGGGCGGGGGTGTGAGCCGCCCCACGCGGGTCCCGACGGGCACCAGCGGTCATGATGCTCGTACGGATCACTCCGGAGGGACCGGATCACGCGGGAGAAAACCATGGCCTTCGTCCGCATCGACGGCGTCGCCCACCACGTGCTCGTCGACGGCACCGGCCCGCTCTGCGTGCTGAGCCCCGGGCTCGGGATGTGCTGGTTCGACTGGGACCCCGTCGTCCCGCTGCTGTCCCCGCACCGTACCGTCGTCCGCTTCGACCGCCCCGGGCTCGGGCTCAGCGGGCACGCACGCGCGTGGCCGACGCTCACCGGGGAGGCGCGGCGCATCCCCGCCGTCCTGCAGGCGCTCGGCCTCGACGGGCCCGCCACGGTCGTCGGGCACTCGCTCGCCGGGTTCCACGCCGAGGCCTTCGCCCGGCTGTTTCCCACGCGGGCGGCCGGGCTCGTGCTGGTGGACTCCAGCCTGGAGGAGGAGCCCCGCCCCCGGAGGGCGCGCGCGGTCCGGGACACCGCCACGCGCGCGTGCGGCACGCTGGCGAGCGCGGCCGGGCTGCCCCGCGCGGCGGGGCCGCTGGTGCGGCGGGCGGCGGTCCGGGCGGGACGGGTGGGCGGCGGCGAACCGGCGCCTTGGGCCCTGGTCCGGCGCGCGTACTCCACGAGCCGCTGGCTGCACGCGGTCCTCGCGGAGAACGCCACCTACGCCGACCAGGCCGTCGCGCTCGCCGCCCTGCGCACGGACGCCGGCCTGCCGACCGGGCTGCCCGTCACGGTGCTGGCCGCGGATGACCCGCGCCGTCCCGCACACCGGCGGCATGACTGGCTCGCCCGGCAGCGGGAGCTCGCCGAGTCCCTGGGCGGCACCTTCCGCGTCAGCGCCCCCGCGGGCCACCTGGTCATGCTCGACCGCCCCCGGGACGTCGCCGACGCCGTGCTCCACACACGTGCGCCCGCCCCTCGCGGACGAGGAGCGGGCGCACGGCCGCTGAGCCGCTGAGCAGGTGTCAGTGGCGACGGTAGGAGTCGACGTAGCCGTTCGCGGGCGAGCCCACGCCGGTGACGTCGTCGTAGCCCTTGACGGCCTTCAGCGAGCTGTCCTTGCCGAGGCTGCGGACGGAGACGGACAGACCGCCGGTGGCGTCATAGCCGTTGACGAAGTCGACGCGCGCCACGGCGAGGTCGGAACCCGTCGGGGTGTCCGTCACGTCGTGGTACAGCTTCGAGCCGTACTTGGCGTAGATCGTCGGGTTGGCGAAGCCGATCGCCCTGCCGCCGTGCGCCTCCTGGGCCAGGGCCTGGACTGCCGCGATCACCGGCGCGGCGAGCGAGGTGCCGCCGATGCGGTACTCGCTGTACTGCTCCGTGCCGTCCGGGAAGGTCTGCGTCTGGCCGACCTTGAAGCCGGTGTTCGGGTCGGCGATCGCCGCGATGTCCGGGACGACGCGGTTGCCGGCGGCGTTGTTGGCCGTGGCCAGCGCCTTCGGGACGACGCCCTTCTGGTAGTACGGCTGCGGCACCGTCCTGCTGGTGCCGCCGCCCGCACCCGAGGTGAACGCGCCGGGGAAGTCCTTCCAGCTCTTGCCGTCGTCCGACAGCACGGCCTTCTCGGTGCCCCAGCCGGTCTCCCACAGGTACGAGTCGCCCTTGCCGACGGCCAGCGAGGTGCCGCCGACCGCGGTCACCCACGCCGAGTTGGCCGGGGTGTCGACCTGCTTCGTACCGGTGCTGGCGACCTCGTCGCCGTTGTCGCCGGAGGAGAAGTAGAAGCCGATGCCCTCGACCGCGCCGAACTGGAAGACCTGGTCGTAGGCGGCCGCGAGATCCGGCGTCTGGTTGGCCTCGATGTCGCCCCAGGAGTTGGAGACGATGTCGGCCAGGTGGCTGTCGACGATCTTGCTGAGCGAGTCGAGCAGGTCGTCGTCGTAGCAGGAGGCGGCGCCCACGTACGTGACGTTCGCGGCGGGCGCGACCGCGTGCACGGCCTCGACGTCGAGGGTCTCCTCGCCGTACCAGCCGGCCGCGCCGCACTCCTCGGTCTTCGTGTAGTTCTTGGGCAGCACCTGGCGCAGCTGACCGGTCGTCCAGGCCGCGTCACCGTGCTTCTTGGCGTAAGTGGCCGCGTCGTAGGCGATGGTCGGCGAGGCGTACGCGTCCGTGATGGCGATCCGGACGCCCTTGCCGGTGTACTTCCCGGCGCCGTAGGCGGCCCGCAGCTGCTTGCCCGTGTAGCCCTTGACGGCGTACGGGATCTTCTTGCCGTAGGCGGACGGCAGCGTGGTCGCGATGTTCGAGCCGTAGTACGAGGAGAACGGCCCGGAGTTCTGGAACACGGCGTCCGGCGGCGGCAGTTGGTCCTTGTGGCTCGCCTTGTGCGGGGCGTTGTCCAGGCCGGTGACGGTCAGGACGGCGCCCTTCAGGCTCTGTGGAACCGAGGCCGTCTGCGCCGGCGCACGGTAGGTCTTGGAGCCCTTGGCGTAGTTGTGCAGCTGGGTGCCGAACGCCTTCTCGGCGGCGGCCACGTCACCCGAGACGGCGATGTAGTGCGGGGTGACGGCGGTGACCTTCAGGCCCGCCGACTTCAGCCACGACTTCACCGCGGCCACCTGCGCCTTGGTTGCGCCGAAGCGCGCCTGCGCCTGCTTGGCGCTCAGGTACCTGCCGTACGAGGCCGAGGACGGGTCGGAGACCGCCTTGGCGTACGCGGCGAGGCCGGCGGCGTTGCGGCCGGCCAGGTAGACCCGGGCGGCGACCTGGGCGCCGTTCGAGGTCGCGCCCTTGTCCGCCTTGGCCGTGGCCCACGCGGGCTTGGTGCCCGCGAGCGTGTTCCGGCCCGGGTTGTCCGCGGCGTGCGCCGCGGGTATGCCGAGCGCCAGCGCACCGGCGAGCATCGGCAGTGTCGCTGCCATGCTCACTCCGGCGCGCACCTTGGCGCGGTTGGATCTCATAAAACCCCCTGCGATGCGGTTCGCATGTAACGCAATGAGTGGTCGGTCGTCGGCGATCCGCGTGGAGCCCGCGGCGGCAAGAGCCCGTCAATGGATCACACGATGGGGGTCACTCTTTCGATGAACCGTTCATGCCAGGGGAATGCGTAAGCCAAGAGAAGCCCAAGGAACCGTCAGGCTGGGTGAACTGAGGCTTTCATCCTTACGGCGGGTGTTACGAACGGGGCGTGGCGCCGCGCGCCTTGAGCATGTCGGCCATGAGCCGGATCTCCGACTGCTGGGCGTCGACCATGCCCTGCGCGAGCTTCTTCTCCACGCCGACCGTGCACTTGGCGACACAGCCCTCGGCCATGTGGATGCCGCCCTTGTGATGGTCCGTCATCAGCTGGAGGTAGAAGACCTCGGCCTGCTTGCCGCTGAGTTCGCCCAGCTTCTTCATCTCGGCGTTGGTCGCCATGCCCGGCATCAGCGCGCCGTCCTTGCCGGAGGCCATGTCGCCCATGCCCATCCACGTCATCGGCGGATCCGCCGACACCTTCGGCAGCCCCCACAGGTCGAGCCAGCCCAGCAGCATGCCGCGCTGGTTGGCCTGCGTCTGCGCGATGTCGTATGCAAGGCGGCGCACTTCGGCGTTGCCGGTGCGGTCGCGCACGATGTACGACATCTCGACCGCCTGCTGGTGATGGACCGCCATGTCCCGGGCGAAACCGGCGTCCGCGGAGTCCGCGGCGGGCGTCCTGGCGCCGGAGCCGTCGTCCTCGGCGACTGCGTACGTGATCGCCCCGGCCGCGACGAGCGCTGCCGCGGCGGCCCCGGCGATCAGCCCGATGTGCCTCACTGGGACAGCCCGCCGGTGCAGGCGGCGCCCGGCTCCGGCGTCTGTGAGCCCTGGACGAACTGGGCGAAGAACTTGTCGACGTTCGGGTCGCTCGCGCTCGTCACCGTGCGCTGGTGCGCCCAGGCGCTGAGCACGATCGGGTCCTTCTGGTCCTCGACGGGGCTCATCAGGGTGTACGGCGTCTTCTTCACCTTCGCCGCGAGCGCGGCCACGTCCGCCTTGGACGCCTTGCTGTTGTACGTCACCCAGACCGCGCCGTGCTCCAGCGCGTGCACGGCGTTCTCGTTCCGGACCGGCTTGGTGTAGACGTCGCCGTTGCAGTTCTGCCAGACCGGGTTGTGGTTGCCGCCGACCGGGGGCTCCATCGGGTACGACACGGCCTTGGTGGTGTGGGTGCGGCCCAGGGTGCCCTTCCAGGTCTTCACGCCGTCCGCGCCGGTGACGAAGTGGCCCGCGCCCTTGGAGTCGCTCGCCGCGGCGGTCTTGTCGCCGCCGGACCGGGAGTGGACGAGGACCACGCCGCCGACGACGAGACCGGCGACGACGACCACGCTCGCCGCGACGGTCAGGATCCGGTTGCGGCGCTCCCGGGCGCGCTCGGCGCGGCGCATCTCCTCTATGCGCGCCTTGCGCTCGGCGGAGCCGGTCTTCTGGGCGGAACCCATGGCGGAGTCCTTTTGGGGGAAGGGGCAGTCGGGTTTGCTGATCGTAGTGCGACGGCAGGGGTTCGTGTGAGGCCGCCGATAATTTGAAGCGGATGCGCATTATCTAGGCTCGCGGCATGCGGCTGTTGCGCTCCACCGACCTGGCACTGCGCGTCCTGATGCGGCTTGCCGTCGTGGGCGAGGCGAACCCCACGACCCGGGACGTCGCGGCGGACATGGACGTGCCGTACACGCACGCCGCAAAGGTTGTCGCCGAACTGACGCACATGGGCCTGCTCACGGCCCGGCGCGGCCGGGGCGGGGGGCTCGCGCTCACCGAGCAGGGGCGTACGGCGTCGGTGGGCGCCGTGGTGCGCGCCTTCGAGGGGGAGGGTGACGTCGTCGACTGCGAGGGCGCCACGCCCTGCCCGCTGAATTCGGGCTGCCGGCTCCGGGGTGCCCTGCGCCGGGCCCAGGAGGCGTTCTTCGCCTCGCTGGACCCGGTGACCGTGGCGGACATCGTCGCGGAGCCGACCGGGCCGCTGCTGCTGGGGATCTCGACGGCCCCTCACGCCCTCGCCAGCCACAGGTCCGGCCCGAACACCTCGTAGTGGATGTCGGCCGGGGCCACGCCCTTGTCGATCAGCTGGGCCCGCACCGCCCGCATGAAGGGCAGCGGACCGCACAGGTACGCGCGCGTGCCCGAGGCGATCGGCAGGGACGCGAGGTCGACGCGCCCCGCGCGGGTGCCCGGTTCGGCACTTTCCTCGTACCGCGCACGGCCGCGTCCGGCAGCTTGGCCGCGTACGCCTCGTGATCGGCGCGCAGGGCGTGGTCGACGGGGGAGCGGTCGCCGTGCACCACGGTGACCGGGGCCCGGTGCCCGGTCTCCGCCAGCTGCGCCAGCATCGCGATCATCGGGGTGACGCCGATGCCCGCGGAGGCGAGCAGTAGGAGCGTGTCGGGTCGAGGACCAGGTCGCCGTACGGCTCGGACAGCTCCAGGGCGTCGCCCTCGCGCACGCGCGCGTGGAGGTGATTTCGAGACCTCGCCGTCGGGCGTCGCACCGCCGTGCACGCGCTTGACGCTGAACTGCCGGACCGTCGCGCCCGGTGCCCTGGACAGGCCCCGCGCCGACGGCGGGGAGGGTGGCGCGGACGGTGGCTGCGGACTGCTCGGACAGCATCGGGACTCCTGGGACTCCTGGGACTCCTGGGACCGACTGATCGACTGCCCGCGCACGGTATTAAATCTTGCATTTGAGATGCACATTAAGAGGCGTGGGGGGCGATCGGGATCGGCCATTACGGATGTCGGTGCGAGCAGGCAAGATGGGCGGCAGAGCAGTACACCTGCCGGACGCGAGAGGTTCGCACCGAGGACGGCCGGGCGATCATGGTCCGCAACACGCATGAAATGGTGTTGTGGTGGGATGCTCAGGTGCCCGACCGCCTCCCGCGGTACCGGAGACAGGCGGCCTGACCAGCAAGGATGGGGAAGCGGAAGATGGACAAGCAGCAGGAGTTCGTGCTCCGGACGTTGGAGGAGCGCGACATCCGGTTCGTACGCCTGTGGTTCACGGACGTGCTGGGCTTCCTCAAGTCCGTGGCCGTGGCGCCGGCCGAGCTGGAGCAGGCCTTCGACGAGGGCATCGGCTTCGACGGCTCCGCCATCGAGGGCTTCGCGCGGGTCTACGAGTCCGACATGATCGCCAAGCCCGACCCCTCCACCTTCCAGGTCCTGCCCTGGCGCGCCGAGGCCCCGGGCACGGCCCGCATGTTCTGCGACATCCTCATGCCGGACGGCTCCCCGTCCTTCGCCGACCCGCGCTACGTGCTGAAGCGGGCCCTCGCCCGCACCTCCGACCTGGGCTTCACCTTCTACACCCACCCGGAGATCGAGTTCTTCCTGCTGAAGGACAGGCCGCTCGACGGCTCGCGTCCGACGCCCGCCGACAACTCGGGGTACTTCGACCACACCCCGCAGAACATCGGCATGGACTTCCGCCGCCAGGCGATCACCATGCTGGAGTCGATGGGCATCTCGGTGGAGTTCTCCCACCACGAGGGAGCCCCCGGCCAGCAGGAGATCGACCTGCGCTACGCCGACGCCCTCTCGACCGCGGACAACATCATGACCTTCCGCCTGGTCATGAAGCAGGTGGCGCTGGAGCAGGGCGTACAGGCGACGTTCATGCCGAAGCCCTTCTCCGAACACCCCGGCTCCGGCATGCACACGCACCTGTCGCTGTTCGAAGGTGACCGGAACGCGTTCTACGAGTCCGGCGCCGAGTACCAGCTCTCCAAGGTCGGCCGCTCCTTCATCGCGGGCCTGCTCAAGCACGCGGCGGAGATCTCCGCGGTCACCAACCAGTGGGTCAACTCCTACAAGCGCATCTGGGGCGGCTCCGAGCGCACGGCGGGCGCGGGCGGCGAGGCGCCGTCGTACATCTGCTGGGGCCACAACAACCGCTCGGCGCTGGTCCGCGTGCCCATGTACAAGCCCGGCAAGACGGGCTCGGCTCGCGTCGAGGTCCGCTCCCTCGACTCCGGCGCGAACCCGTACCTGGCGTACGCCGTCCTCCTGGCCGCCGGTCTCAAGGGCATCGAGGAGGGCTACGAGCTCCCGCCGGGCGCCGAGGACGACGTCTGGGCGCTTTCCAACGCCGAGCGGCGCGCGATGGGCATCGAGCCCCTCCCGCAGAACCTCGGCGAGGCCCTGACCCTCATGGAGAGCAGCGACCTGGTCGCCGAGACCCTCGGCGAGCACGTCTTCGACTTCTTCCTGCGCAACAAGCGCCAGGAGTGGGAGGAGTACCGCTCCGAGGTGACGGCCTTCGAGCTGCGGAAGAACCTGCCGGTGCTGTAGCGCTCCCGCTGGGCGGGACGGGGGAGTACCCGGCCCTCAGGGGGCATGGGGATGGCGCGCCTGTGCAGCGCGGCAGCTTCCCCACCTGCGGGTGGCTTGGCGGCGAGACCCGTCCCGCCGGTAGTTTTCTGTACTCGGGCGGGACGGGCACGCATACGGGCGGCCCGGACCGGACGCGGCCGTTACGGGCCCTGTCACTGGGACAGGAGGAGGCTCACGCGATCGCGTGAGCGGCCCGGTATGCCTCATGCAGCCGGGATGCCTTGGCGCAGCCGTCTGCCGTGAACTTGCAGTCGGAGCAGCCCGCGCAGTGGACCAGCCACGCTCGGAACGCCGTCCGTTCGGGCGGCTCGCTGAGGGGCTCGGCTTCGTGCCTGTGGGCCGCGCCCGGCCGGGTGCCGTGGCGTTGCCCGTCGATACGGACGCCCACCATCAGCCTCCGCCCAGATTCTCGTAGTGGTCGCACAGAGCGGTCAGACATCGGGCGAGTCTCTGCGCGTGCGCGATCTCTGCGGGCAGCCCGTGACCGGGCTCGGCCCCCAGACGCATGCGGTTTCGTTGCCAGCGTCGCGTAGAAGGTGCGGTCGTCCGACGCGAACGTCACGCCCCAGAAGTTGATGTCCGGGGCCCGGTAGGCGTGGCCGTCCTTGATGATCCGGAACGTCTCCAGGGACGGGATCAGCCTGCCCGTCCTGACGTCCACGATCGCCGCCCGGGTCGAGAAGTCCGTGCCCGCGTACGAGTCGCCGCCCACGAACGCCGTCCAGGCCGCGAAGTGGCCGCTGGGGGACACCCGGGCGCGGGAGGGGATGCCGGGGACGTCGTAGCTGGCCCTCACCTTCAGTCGGGCGTCGAGGATCACCGCGCGGTACGTGTCCGAGACCGCGCCGTGCACCGCCTGCAGGCACACCCCGGTGCCCGAAGCGGTATGGAAACGCAGGCACTTGACGCCCGAGGCGGTGCGCGGGCCCGAGGGGTCCGACGCCGGGACCGTGGTCAGTTCGTCGCGGTGCGAACCCCACGCCATGTTGCGGAACACCATCCGGCCGCGGGCCGTCAGGGTCACCCGGCCCGAGGTGACCCTCGGGCCGCCGGCCTGCGTCTGGTCGCGGCGGTCCGCTCGGGCCGAGGCGTGCAGCACCGACGCCACCGCGACCGCCGCCAGGAGGACGAGGGCCGACAGCAGGACCAGGATGCGCGTACGTACCGTCATCTTGCGTTCTCCCGGGTCGGGCGCAGTGTCAGCGAGAAGGCCGCGCACACGGCCGGCGCCACCGTCGACGCCATGAGCGCCGTACGGTCGCCCCACACCGTCCAGGCGGCCCCGAACCCCAGCGAGCAGGCGAACCGCGCCAGCGCCTGCCCCGTCTGCACCAGCGCCAGCCCGGACGAGCGCAGTTCCTGCGGCACGCTGTCCGAGGCCGCCGCCATCAGCACCCCGTCGGTCGCCGCGTAGAAGCCGCCGTGCAGCACGAGGACCGCGTACGGCAGGGCCGTGCCGTGCCAGGAGGTGAGCAGCAGCGCGTAGGCGAGGAGCAGCGCCGCGTGGCCCGCCAGGAAGACGCGTCGGCGGCCCACCCGGTCCGCCAGTCGGCCCAGCGGCACGGCCAGCAGCAGGAACGCGGCCGCCGTGCCCAGCGGCAGCAGCGCGAACCAGCGGTCGGGGACGCCGAGGCGCCGTTGCAGCAGCAGATAGACGAAGGAGTCGCTGACCGTCGCCAGGCCCAGCAGCAGCGCGCAGACCGCTGTGCGGCGCAGATCACGGCGGCGCAACAGGGCGAGTGCGGCGCGCAGCGTCGGCCGCTCACCGGAGTCGGTCCGCTCCACGCGCCCGCCCGGTACGAACAGCACCAGGACCAGCACCCCGACCGCGGCCACGCAGAAGCTCACCGTGAACACCGCGTCGTACCCGTCCACCGTGGCTCGCAGGATCCAGAACGCCACCAGTGGCCCCAGCAGCGCCCCCGCCGTGTCCATCGCGCGGTGCACTCCGAAGGCGCGGCCCCGCGTCTCCGGTGTGCTCGACAGGGAGATCAGTGCGTCGCGGGGTGCCGTGCGCAGGCCCTTGCCCGTGCGGTCGGCGGCTAGGATCAGGCCGATGGGGGTGAGGGAGTGGGCGACCAGCAGCAGCGGCTTGCAGAGCGCCGAGATGCCGTAGCCGAGCCCCGCCACCCCCTTGTGCCGGCCCCCGCCCCGGTCGGCGAGGTGGCCCCCGGCCAGTCGTACGACCGCCGAGAAGCCGTTGTAGATGCCGTCGAGCAGACCGAAGCCCAGCGGGGGACAGGCCCAGGCCCGCCACCAGGTACAGCGGGAGTACCGACGTCACCATCTCCGACGACACGTCGGTGATCAGGCAGACCGTGCCGAGCGCGAGGACCGTGGGGGCGACCGCGGCGCGGCGCCGCCCGGCGGGGGGCCGGACGGCGCCGTCCGCGGACGCCGGCGCCGGAGTACCGGGGGTACTGGCGCGGCTGTCCGCCACGTACATCTCAGGACGCCCAGATGCCGGTGATGCCCTGGGCGGAGGCCGCGTTGCCCGCGTGCGTGGTCAGGCCCTGCGTGTCCTCCAGGGTGCGCAGCAGGTCGTAGTGGTTGTACGTAGTGGAGCTGCTTGACCCGGGCGTCACCGGCTGGCCGTACAGGACCGTCGGGATGCGGTTGCCGCTGAGCCGGTTGTCCTCGTCGAAGGTGACGACGAGCAGGCTGTTGTGGGTCTTGGCCCAGGTGGCGTACGCGCCGAGGTTGTTCTGCAGCCAGGTGTCACCGGTCGACACCGAGCAGCCGTGCATGTCGCTGCACAGGTTGGGGACCACGAAGGACAGCTGCGGCAGCGTCGAGTAGTCCGTCGGGAACTGGGCGAAGGTCTTGGCGCTCGACGTCGGTACGTTGCTGAAGCCGAACCAGGGGTTGTGCTTGCGGGCGTAGGTGCCGCTGCTGCATGTCGTCGAGCCCTGGCTGGGCAGCGACTCGTTGTAGCTGGCCCAGGTGCGGCCCGCGGCGATCAGCTCGGAGGCGAGGTTCGGGGCGGAGGAGAAGCCGGGGGTGTAGCAGCTGTTGTCCGTGATGCCCTGGGTGGAGCCGGAGAACATCGCGAAGTAGTTCGGCTGGCTCGGGTGGGTCTCGGCGTACGACTGGGTGAGGTTGGCGCCGCCGGACTTGAGCGAGTTGATGTACGGGGCGCTGGAGGAGCCGATCACCTGGCTGTAGGCGTGGTTCTCGAAGACCACGACGACCACGTGGTCCGGGGTCGGGACCCCGGCCGCGGCCTGCGCGGCCGGGGAGCCGCCGAGGCCGGTCCACAGGCCGACTGCGGCGGCCGCGAGGGCGACTGCGGACGCCAGGGCGGTACGGCCGCGGCGGAACACTGACTTGCCAGAACTGCCGGACACATCAACCTCCGGTGGGGAGGGGCGGGGTCGGCGGTGCGGACAGAGCATGCACACGCCAAGATTCCCGCCCCCCACGGCGGTCAACCCGGCGGATGAAGACCGGGTGAACTACTGCTCCTCCTGCTCGGCCGCCGTCAGCCGAACCGACAGCGCGTCTGGCTGAACCCCTCCCCCTTTCCGAAGCCGAAAACCGTGCGGGGTGCCACCGCGAAGACCAGGGCGTTCCCCGCACCGTGGTGGAACTGCCCGTCCCCCACCTCGTAGTGCCAGAAGGGGCCGTACTTGCGCTCCCACGCCCCGGCCAGCGCGCGCAGCCGGTCGTCGTCGGTCACCCGGACCGCCTCGCCCTCGACCACCAGGTCGTAGCCCTCGTCCAGGTGCTGGTGCCGGTCGTCAGTACCACGTGCGGGTTCCGCTCGAGGTTGCGGGCCTTGCGTTCCCCGGGGCCGGTCGAGAAGTGCAGGGCGCCGTCCGCCCACACCGCGATCAGCGGGGTGACGTGCGGGTGGCCGTCGGGCCGGACCGTCGACAGCCAGTACTGCTCGGCGCCGGCCAGCCCGCTCCTCGGCCTCGGGCCAGGGCGTCGGGACGGTGCCGGGGCTGCTGTAGCGCGGGTCGAGACGGGTCTGTGGTTCCCTGTCCGTCATCTGCTTCTCCCTTCGAGGCAGGGCGGGCCGCGCACGCCGGCGGAAATCGTCGCCGCCACCCCCGGGGCCGTCGCCGGTCACTCCGGCTAGGCTCTGGCCAGGACGAGCTTGATCCGACGGGAGGCCGGGGATGACGGCGCCGGGGCGCAGGAGCAGTACCTTCACGCGGCTGCTGCGGCACGGCTTCACCGATCCCTCGGCCGCCGAGCGGCTCCTGGAGAGCCCCGAGCTCGCCCCCGTCAGGGACGACCCGGTGCTGCTGGAGGCACTGGGCGCGACCGCCGATCCGGACCTCGCGCTGCGCGGACTCGTCCGGCTGCTGGAGGCACAGCCCGCCCCGACGGCCCGGCGCGAGCTGCTCGACACGGTGATAGCGGCCAAGCCGCTGCGCGACCGGCTGCTCGGCGTGCTCGGTGCCTCCGCCGCGCTCGGCGACCACCTCGCCCGGCACGCCGGCGACTGGCGCGTGCTCGTCACCTACGAGCCGCAGGACCTGCACCCGGGGGTGGAGGAATTCGAGCGGGGGCTCGCGGAGGCCACCGACCCCGTCTCGCTGCGCGTCGCCTACCGGCGCTGCCTGCTGTCCATCGCCGCCCGCGACGTGTGCGGCACCACCGACGTCGCCGAGACCGCCGCCGAGCTCGCCGACCTCGCCACCGCCACCCTGCGCGCCGCGCTCCGCCTCGCCCGCGCCGCCGCGCCCGACGACGTCGCGCTGTGCCGGCTCGCGGTCATCGCGATGGGCAAGTGCGGCGGCCATGAGCTGAACTACGTCTCCGACGTCGACGTCATCTTCGTCGGCGAGGCCGCCGAGGGCGCCGACGAGGGCAAGGCCCTGCGCGCCGCGACCCGGCTCGCCTCGCACATGATGCGGATCTGCTCCGAGACCACAATCGAGGGCTCCATCTGGCCCGTCGACGCCAACCTGCGCCCCGAGGGCCGCAACGGCCCGCTGGTGCGCACCCTCAGCAGCCACGTCGCCTACTACCAGCGGTGGGCCAAGACCTGGGAGTTCCAGGCGCTGCTCAAGGCCCGCCCGGTGGCCGGCGACCTGGACCTCGGCGCGGAGTATGTCGCCGCCCTCGAACCGATGGTCTGGACGGCCGCCGAGCGCGAGAACTTCGTCGCCGACGTGCAGAAGATGCGCCGCCGCGTCGTCGAGAACATCCCCGCCGCCGAGGTCGAGCGCGAGCTGAAGCTCGGCCCGGGCGGCCTCAGGGACGTCGAATTCGCCGTGCAGCTACTGCAGTTGGTGCACGGGCGCACCGACCCCTCACTGCGCAGCCGCACCACGCTCGACGCGCTGAAGGCGCTGGCGGCGGGCGGCTACGTCGGCCGCGTGGACGCCGTCCAGCTCGACGAGGCCTACCGCTTCCTGCGCTCCATGGAGCACCGCATCCAGCTCTACCGGCTGCGCCGCACCCACCTCGTCCCCGAGGACGAGGCCGACCTGCGCCGCCTCGGCCGCTCCCTCGGCCTGCGCACCGACCCGGTCGCCGCGCTCACCCGCGAGTGGAAACGGCACACCGGCGTCGTACGGCGCCTGCACGAGAAGCTCTTCTACCGGCCGCTGCTCGACGCGGTCGCCCAACTCGCCCCCGGCGAGGTGCGGTTGAGCCCCGAGGCGGCCCGTGAACGCCTGGTCGCCCTCGGCTACGCCGACCCGGCCGCCGCCCTGCGCCACCTGGAGGCGCTGGCCTCGGGCGTCACCCGCAAGGCCGCCATCCAGCGCACCCTGCTGCCCGTCCTCCTGGGCTGGTTCGCGGACTCCGCCGACCCGGACGCGGGCCTGCTCAACTTCCGCAAGGTGTCGGACGCGCTCGGCAAGACCCCCTGGTACCTGCGGCTGCTGAGGGACGAGGGCGCCGCGGCCGAGAATCTCGCCCGCGTGCTGTCGGCAGGGCGACTCGCCCCCGACCTGCTGATGCGGGCGCCCGAGGCCGTGGCGCTGCTCGGCGACGGCGACGGCGGCGGGCTGGAGCCGCGGGGACGGGCCCAGCTGGAGCAGGAGATCCTCGCCGCCGTCGGCCGCGCGGAGAGCGCCGAGCAGGGGGTCACGGCCGCCCGCGGCGTACGGCGCCGGGAACTGTTCCGTACGGCCGCCACCGACATCGTCGGCTCCTACGGCACCGAGGCCCAGCCGGCCGAGGCCGACCAGGGCGCGCTCGTGGACCGGGTGGGCAGCGCGGTGTCGGATCTGACGGCGGCGACGCTGGCGGGCACGCTGCGTGCGGTCGTGGGCGAAGGGTGGGGTGAGACGCTGCCGACCCGGTTCGCGATCATCGGCATGGGCCGGTTCGGGGGGCATGAGCTGGGCTACGGGTCGGATGCGGACGTGCTCTTCGTGCACGAGCCGCGGGAGGGGGTCGACGAGCGGGAGGCCTCGGAGGCGGCGAACCGGGTCGTCGCCGAGATGCGGCGGCTGCTGCAGATTCCGAGCGCGGATCCACCGCTGCTGATCGACGCGGATCTGCGGCCCGAGGGCAAGTCGGGGCCGCTGGTGCGGACGTTGAAGTCGTACGAGGCGTATTACCACCGGTGGTCCCTGGTGTGGGAGTCGCAGGCCCTGTTGCGGGCCGAGCCCGTCGCCGGGGACGAGGATCTGGGGCGGCGGTTCGTCGAGCTGATCGATCCGTTGCGGTATCCGGCGCGGGGGCTCGGCGAGGACGCGGTACGGGAGATCCGGCGGCTGAAGGCACGGATGGAGGCCGAGCGGCTGCCGCGCGGCGCCGATCCCAAGCTGCACACCAAGCTCGGGCCGGGTGGGTTGTCCGACGTGGAGTGGACGGTGCAGCTGTTGCAGCTGCGGCATGCGTGGGCCGAGGCGGGGCTGCGGACGACGCGGACACGGGAGGCGTTGGCGGCCGCGCGGGGCGCCGGGCTCATCTCCGAGGAGAACGCCTCGATACTCGACGAGGCGTGGGTGCTGGCCACTCGGGTGCGGAACGCCGTGATGCTCGTGCGGGGGCGGGCGGGGGACACGTTTCCTGCGGATCCGCGGGAACTGGCCGCCGTGGGGCGGTACTTGGGGTACGGGCCGGGGCACGTGGGGGACATGCTGGACGCGTACCGGCGGACCGCGCGGCGGGCTCGGGGGGTCATGGAGTCGTTGTTCTACGGAATGTGAGCCCCGGCCTCCGGCGGTGGCCGCCAGTGCGCCTGCGGGTGCGTGGTGGGGTAGGGCCGTGGCCGCGTCGGGGGCGTGGTGGTGCGGTTGCCTTCGGCGGTTGGGCCCGTGTGCCTGCGGGTGGGTGGTGGGGTCGGGGCGTGGCCGCGTCGGGGCCGTGGTGGTGCGGTTGCCCTCCGGTGGTTGGGCCCGTGTGCCTGCGGGTGCGTGGGGGGCGGGGCCACGGTGCCTACGGGTGCGTGGCTGGGTCGGGCCGTGGTGGTGCGTCGAGCCCGCCGCCCCTCCGGACGGGCGTACCGCTGCCCGCTGCCTGGGCTGGGCTGGCTGGGCTGGGCAGAGACGAAGTACACGCGGCGGCGGGCCGCTACGCACCCCCACGGCCCGCTCCCGCCGTCGCGCGGCTGCCGCCCTCGTCGTGGCGCGCCTGCCTCTAGGCCGGCCTGCGTCCCGTACCAGCCGTCGCGTGGCTGCCGGTGCGGTACTTCGCAGCGCCGGGCGCCGGTCCGGTCGCCCCGGAGTCAAGGGGACCGGTCGCCCCGGAGTCAAGGGATCCGGTCGCCCCGGAGTCAAGGGAACCGGCGCCCTATGCCTTGGTCGGCAGCAACGCCCCCCGCGTCCCCCGCACCGGCGCCAGCCGCGGCAGGGCGTGCGGCAGGGCGCCGAACCACACGCGGGCCACGGTGAAGCCGAAGGACAGGCACAGGACGCCGCCCACCGCGTCCAGCCAGAAGTGGTTGGCGGTGGCGACGATGACCACCAGGGTCGCCGCCGGGTAGAGCAGGCCCAGGACGCGGACCCACGGCACCTTGGCCAGGGCGAAGATCGTCAGACCGCACCACAGGGACCAGCCGATGTGCATCGACGGCATCGCGGCGTACTGGTTCGACATGTGTTTCAGGTCGCCGGAGGCCATCGAGCCCCAGGTGTGGTGGACCTGCACCGTGTCGACGAAGTCGCCGCCGTTCATCAGCCGGGGTGGCGCCAGCGGATACAGGTAGTAGCCGACCAGGGCCACGCCCGTCGTGGCGAAGAGCGCCAGACGGGTCGCCGCGTAGCGGCCGGGGTGGCTGCGGAAGAGCCACACCAGCACACCCAGCGTCACCAGGAAGTGCAGTGTCGCGTAGTAGTAGTTCATGCCGATGATCAGCCAAGTCACCGAGTTCGCGGCATGGTTGACCGACTGTTCGACGGCGATGCCGAGCCCGTGCTCCGTGCGCCAGATCCAGTCGGCGTTGCGCAGCGCCTCGGCCTTCTGTTCCGGGACCGCGTTGCGGATCAGCGAGTACGTCCAGTAACTCACCGCGATCAGCAGGATCTCGAACCACAACCGGGGTCGGCCCGGGGCGCGCAGCCGGCGCAGCGCGCTCTGCCCGGCTTCCTCCGCGACGGGGTGCGGAACGGCCTCTTCCGGCCCTTCCAGTCGCGTCACGGTCGTGTCACCCATAGGCACAGAGTCTGCCAGAAAAGCGTTCTTCCCCCGATCATCCCGTGGTCGGGTCCGGGCCGCATGTTCTTCACCCGGGAGACTCCGGGGCCCTCCTACCAGCGCACTGCACAGAGGCGGGAATTCTCCACCTTAGGGGCGATTCCGGTCCCCAGGGGCCGAAGCTGTCGAACCGCGCACCACCAGCTCCGGCATGAACACGAACTCGCTGTGCGGCGCGGGCGTCCCGCCGATCTCCTCCAGCAGCGTGCGCACCGCCGCCTGGCCCATCGCCGGGACCGGCTTGCGGATCGTCGTCAGGGGCGGGTCGGTGAACGCGATCAGCGGGGAATCGTCAAAGCCCACCACCGAGATGTCCCGGGGGACCTCCAGGCCCCGCTGCCGGGCCGCCCGTATCGCCCCCAGCGCCATCATGTCGCTGGCGCACACGATCGCCGTGCAGTCCCGGTCGATGAGCGCGCTCGCGGCAGCCTGGCCGCCCTCGAGGGTGTAGAGGGAGTGCTGGACGAGTTGCGACTCGATCTCTCCCGTGCTCAGGCCCAACTGGTCCTGCATCGTGCGCACGAAACCCTCGATCTTGCGCTGGACCGGGACGAAGCGCTTGGGTCCCAGGGCCAGGCCGATCCGCGTGTGGCCCAGCGACACCAGGTGCGTGACCGCCAGCGTCATCGCCGCCCGGTCGTCGGGGGAGATGAACGGCGCCTGCACCTTGGGGGAGAAGCCGTCGACGAGGACGAAGGGCACGCCCTGGGCCCGCAGCCGCTCGTAGCGCTCCATGTCGGCCGTGGTGTCCGCGTGCAGCCCGGAGACGTAGATGATCCCGGCGACCCCGCGGTCCACCAGCATCTCGGTCAGCTCGTCCTCCGTCGACCCGCCCGGGGTCTGGGTGGCGAGCACCGGGGTGTAGCCCTGCCGGGTCAGCGCCTGGCCGATGACCTGGGCCAAGGCCGGGAATATCGGGTTCTCCAGCTCCGGGGTGATCAGGCCCACCAGGCCCTCGCTGCGCTGCCGCAGCCGCACCGGGCGCTCGTACCCCAGGACGTCGAGGGCGGCCAGCACGGACTGGCGGGTGGTGGCGGCGACGCCCGGCTTCCCGTTGAGGACGCGGCTGACGGTCGCTTCGCTCACCCCCGCCTGAGCAGCGATGTCGGCAAGCCGTGTGGTCACAGGATTGGACTGTACCGGGCGTATCTCGCCTTGCACACCGATCGGGCGCCGGGTGCGGGCCGTCGAACGGCCCCCCGCGGGCTGCTGCGTCATCGCGTTCCCTCGTGTTCTGGTCGGCGTCCCGGTCCGCAAGGGGATGATTCCCCCGTTGCAACCCTACGGCAAGAGCTTGCAGAGTCTTGCACAAGTGTCCGATACCCCGTTGAGCGGCATGAAATCCGGGGAGTGCGGCAGGGGAACCGAGGTCACGGACGGGTAACTCTCATGATCACTTGCACTTTTTTTCTGCAAGGTCTTTCGCGGCGCTTACTTCGCTGTTACGTTCACGGTCGCCCGGCGGCCTTCCCCACTGCCTCAACGGCGTGGGGTACCCCCCATCGGCGCAGTCGGCAAGTCGGCAGGGGCGGCGGACGGGACCGCTCCCTGTGCACACGGGCTTTCACCCTCAAGGAGAACTCATGCGGCGTGGCATAGCGGCCACCGCGCTGGTGGCGTCCCTCGCCCTCGCGGCGACGGCCTGCGGCGGGAGCGACAGCGGCAGCGACAAGTCGGACGGCCCGGTGACCATCACCTGGTGGGACACCTCCAACGCCACGAACGAGGCGCCGACGTACCAGGCCCTGGTCAAGCAGTTCGAAGCGGCCAACAAGAACATCAAGGTCAAGTACGTCAACGTCCCCTTCGACCAGGCGCAGAACAAGTTCGACACGGCCGCCGGCTCCAAGGGCGCCCCGGACGTGCTGCGCTCCGAGGTCGGCTGGACCCCCGCCTTCGCGAAGAAGGGCTACTTCCTGCCGCTGGACGGCACCGAGGCCCTCGCGGACCAGGGCAAGTTCCAGTCCAGCCTGATCAAGCAGGCCCAGTACGACGGCAAGACGTACGGCGTGCCGCTGGTCACCGACACCCTCGCCCTGGTCTACAACAAGGCCCTGTTCAAAAAGGCCGGCATCACCGAGGCCCCCAAGACCTGGGACGAGCTGAAGTCCGACGCCGCCAAGGTCAAGGACAAGACCGGCGCCGACGGCTACTGGGGCTCCACCCAGGCCTACTACGCCCAGAGCTTCCTCTACGGTGAGGGCACCGACACCGTCGACGCCACCGCCAAGAAGATCACCGTGAACTCGGCCCCCGCGAAGAAGGCCTACGGCACCTGGCTGAGCCTGTTCTCCGGCAAGGGCCTGCACAAGGCCGACACCACCGCCGACGCCTACGCCCACATCCAGGACGCGTTCGTCAGCGGCAAGGTCGCCGCGATCATCCAGGGCCCCTGGGAGATCACGAACTTCTACAAGGGCTCGGCCTTCAAGAAAAAGTCCAACCTCGGCATCGCCACCGTCCCGGCCGGCTCCAGCGGCAAGGCGGGCGCCCCGACCGGCGGCCACAACCTCTCGGTCTACGCCGGCTCGGACAAGGCCCACCAGGAAGCGGCGCTGAAGTTCGTGAAGTTCATGACCTCGGCGAAGTCCCAGGAGACCATCGCCCTGAAGAACTCCACGCTCCCCACGCGGGCCGACGCCTACACCGCCCAGGTCAAGGCCGACCCTGGCATCGCCGGCTACCAGGGCGTCCTCTCCGCCGCCCAGCCGCGCCCGGCGCTGCCCGAGTACAGCTCCCTGTGGGGCCCGCTCGACACCGAGCTGCCGAAGATCGCCGGTGGCAAGGAGTCGCTGGACAAAGGCCTGAGCAACGTCGAGCTCGCGATCGCCAAGCTCGTCCCCGACTTCAGCAAGTGAGCCCGTGTGGCCGTCGGATCCCCCCGAACGGGGGAAAGGATCCGGCGGCCACCGGCCTGTGCCCAGGCCCACCCCCTGATCTTCCAGAAGGTGTCGAACCATGACAGTCGCCATCGACCGCGCGACCGGCAAGCGCCGCGGTGACCGCGCTCCGCGGCCCGGCCTGGGCCGGCGCCTGAAGCGCGGATACGAGAAGCACTGGTACGCGTACGCGATGATCGCGCCCGTGGCGATCGTGCTCGGCGTCCTCGTGCTCTACCCCCTGGTGTACGGGCTCTACCTGACCCTCACCGACGCCAACAGCCTCAACACGGCCCGCACGATCGGCGTCAACCACATCGACGCGACGTACAAGTTCATCGGGCTCGACAACTACAAGGACATCCTGTTCGGTCCGACCTCCTACGACCGGTTCTGGTCGCACTTCATCTGGACGATCGTGTGGACGGCGCTGTGCGTGGCACTGCACTACACGATCGGGCTGGCGCTGGCACTGCTGCTCAACCAGAAGCTGCGCGGACGGACCTTCTACCGGCTGATCCTGATCCTGCCGTGGGCCGTGCCCACTTTCGTCACCGTCTTCGGCTGGCGCTTCATGCTCGCCGACAGCGGCATCATCAACTCGGCACTCCATGCCCTGCACCTGCCGGCGCCGTCGTGGCTGGAGGACACCTTCTGGCAGCGGTTCGCCGCGATCATGGTCAACACCTGGTGCGGTGTCCCCTTCATGATGGTTTCGCTGCTCGGTGGGCTGCAGTCCATCAACTCCTCCCTGTACGAGGCCGCCGAGATGGACGGCGCCAATTCCTGGCAGCGGTTCAGGTATGTCACCCTGCCGGGGCTGCGGTCCGTCAGCTCCACGGTCGTACTTCTCGGCATCATCTGGACCTTCAACCAGTTCGCCGTGATCTTCCTGCTGTTCGGCAACACCGCCTCCGACGCCCAGATCCTCGTCACCTGGGCGTACTACCTGGGCTTCGGACAGCAGCCGCGTGACTTCGCTCAGTCGGCGGCCTACGGCATCCTGCTGTTGGCCATCCTGATCGTCTTCACCTCCTTCTACCGCCGCTGGCTGAACCGCAATGAGCAGCAGCTCGCGATCTGAGGCAGGAGTCCCCATGAGTACGACCACTGTTGAGACCTCCTCCGCGGTGACCAAGCAGAGCTCCGCCGGCGCCCCGCCGCGCAAAGCAGTCCGGCGCGGTAAGCGCAGCCCCGGCGCCTCCCTCGCCTCCCACGGCATCCTGATCGTCGCGAGCCTGATTGCGCTGTTCCCGGTCGCCTGGCTGGTCTTCCTGTCCCTCGGTCCGGACAAGGACGACTACCTGCACCCCGGGCGGATCTGGCACAAGATGACGTTCGACAACTACTCGTTCGTGCTACAGCACACGAACTTCTTCGACTGGCTGAAGAGTTCGCTGATCGTCTCGCTCGGCACAACGGTCATCGGTGTCCTCGTTGCCGCCACCACCGGCTACGCGGTCTCCCGCATGCGCTTCCCCGGCTACAAGAAGCTGATGTGGGTGCTGCTGGTCACCCAGATGTTCCCGATCGCGGTGCTCATCGTGCCGATGTACCAGATCCTGTCGGACCTGGGGCTCATCGACAGCTACCTCGGCCTGATCCTCGTCTACTGCTCGACCGCGGTGCCGTACAGCGCCTGGCTCCTCAAGGGCTACTTCGACACCATCCCGTTCGAGATCGACGAGGCGGGGCGGGTCGACGGGCTGACGCCCTTCGGCACCTTCGCGCGGCTGATCCTTCCGCTCGCCAAGCCGGGTCTGGCGGTCGCCGCCTTCTACACCTTCATCACCGCCTTCGGCGAGGTGGCGTTCGCCTCGACGTTCATGCTGGACGACACCAAGTACACCTTCGCCGTCGGCCTGCAGAGCTTCATCAGCGAACACGACGCACAGCGCAACCTCATGGCCGCCACCGCGGTGCTGATCGCGATACCCGTGTCCCTCTTCTTCTACCTCGTGCAGAAGAACCTGGTGACCGGCCTCACCGCGGGCGGCACCAAGGGCTGACCCCCGCTCGCAGAACACGGCTCCCGCGCGCCTGTCCGCGCGGGTGGCGGCCGCGGTCCCCCCAAAGCTCGTCGAGCAGGGGGATCCCCAGACCCCGCCGGCACCGCGGCCGCCTCGTCACCCGCCGCCGTACCCACGCCTGAATGACCCGAACTCCGTTACGCATCAAGGACGCCATGAGCCAGCAGCACTCCTCGGCCGAAACCTCCGCCGTCGCCACCGTCGCCCCGCGCCGCGACTGGTGGCGGGACGCGGTCATCTACCAGGTCTATCCGCGCAGCTTCGCCGACAGCAACGGCGACGGCATGGGCGACCTGGAGGGCGTACGCTCCCGCCTGCCGTACCTGCGCGACCTCGGCGTGGACGCCGTGTGGCTCAGCCCCTTCTACGCCTCGCCGCAGGCCGACGCCGGCTACGACGTCGCCGACTACCGCGCCGTCGACCCCATGTTCGGCAACCTCCTCGACGCCGACGCGCTGATCCGCGACGCCCACGAGCTGGGCCTGCGCATCATCGTCGACCTCGTGCCCAACCACTCCTCCGACCAGCACGAGTGGTTCAAGCGGGCGGTCGCCGAGGGCCCCGGCTCCCCGCTGCGGGAGCGCTACCACTTCCGCCCCGGCAAAGGGAAGAACGGCGAACTCCCGCCCAATGACTGGGAGTCCATCTTCGGCGGGCCGGCGTGGACCCGCGTCACCGAACCGGACGGCACCCCCGGCGAGTGGTACCTGCACCTCTTCGCCCCCGAGCAGCCCGACTTCAACTGGGAGCACCCGGCCGTCGGCGACGAGTTCCGCTCCATCCTGCGCTTCTGGCTCGACATGGGCGTCGACGGCTTCCGCATCGACGTCGCCCACGGCCTGGTCAAGGCCGACGGCCTGCCCGACCTCGGCTCCCACGACCAGCTGAAGCTGCTGGGCAACGATGTCATGCCGTTCTTCGACCAGGACGGCGTGCACGCCATCTACCGGCAGTGGCGCCGCATCCTCGACGAGTACTCCGGCGAGCGCATCTTCGTCGCCGAGGCGTGGACCCCGACCATCGAGCGCACCGCGAACTACGTCCGCCCCGACGAGCTGCACCAGGCCTTCAACTTCCAGTACCTCGGCACCTACTGGGACGCAGCCGAGCTGCGCACGGTCATCGACCGCACGCTGGAGGCGATGCGCCCGGTCGGCGCCCCCGCCACCTGGGTGCTGTCCAACCACGACGTGACCCGGCACGCCACCCGCTTCGCCAACCCGCCCGGCCTCGGCACCCAGATCCGCACGGCCGGCGACCGCGACCTCGGCCTGCGCCGGGCCCGCGCGGCCACGCTGCTGATGCTGGCGCTGCCCGGATCGGCGTACGTCTACCAGGGCGAGGAACTCGGTCTGCCGGACGTCGTGGACCTGCCGGACGAGGTGCGCCAGGACCCGGCGTACTTCCGGGGCGCCGGCCAGGACGGCTTCCGCGACGGCTGCCGCGTCCCGATCCCGTGGACGCGCGAGGGCTCCTCCTACGGCTTCGGCACCGGCGGCAGCTGGCTGCCGCAGCCGGAGAACTGGGGCGAGCTGAGCGTCGAGGCGCAGCAGGGCGTGCCCGGCTCGACGCTCGAGCTGTACCGCTCCGCGCTCGCCGTCCGCCGCTCCCACCCCGACCTGGGTGCGGGCGAAGCGGTGGAGTGGCTGCGGGCACCCGAGGGTGTCCTCGCCTTCCGCCGCGGGGAGTTCGTGTGCGTGGCGAACACGACCGGGGAGTCGGTCATCACGCCGGCGTACGGCCGCGTGCTCCTCGCCAGCGGCGAGGTGACGGAGGCGGACGGCAAGACCAAGGTGCCGGCCGACACGACGGTGTGGTGGACCACGGCCTAGAACGAGGACGCGGGACACACCTTCACATCAACTCCACATGGCCCGCTGTCCCGTTGGGGCGGCGGGCCTTTTACCATCTGCGGACAACATCTTGCTGAACTTTTCCGCAAGAGCCTTCAACGGAGAAGGAACCCCCACATGGCCATCCGCAGATGCCTTTCGGGCGCGCTCGCCCTCACCGCGGCAGCGTCGGTCGCCGTCGCGACCCCCGCATCCGCCTCCCCGCCCGGCACCAAGGACGTCACCGCCGTCCTCTTCGAGTGGAACTACGCCTCCGTCGCCAAGGAGTGCACCACCACGCTCGGCCCCGCCGGCTACGGCTACGTCCAGGTCTCCCCGCCCGCCGAGCACATACAGGGCTCGCAGTGGTGGACGTCGTATCAGCCCGTGAGCTACAGGATCGCCGGGCGCCTCGGTGACCGTACGGCCTTCCAGAACATGGTCAACACCTGCCACGCGGCCGGTGTGAAGGTCGTCGTCGACACGGTGATCAACCACATGTCGGCGGGCAGCGGCACCGGTACCGGCGGCTCGACGTACACCAAGTACGACTACCCGGGCCTGTACTCCGTTTACGACTTCGACGACTGCACCGCCCAGGTCACCAACTACCAGGACCGCTGGAACGTCCAGCACTGCGAACTGGTGGGCCTCGCCGACCTCGACACCGGCGAGGAGTACGTCCGCAAGACCATCGCGGGCTACATGAACGACCTGCTCACCCTCGGCGTGGACGGCTTCCGCATTGACGCGGCCAAGCACATCCCGGCGGACGACCTGGCCAACATCAAGTCCCGCCTGACGAACCCGAACGCCTACTGGAAGCAGGAGACCATCTACGGCGCGGGCGAGGCGGTCCAGCCGACCGAGTACACCGGCAACGGCGACGTCCAGGAGTTCCGCTACGCCTACGACCTCAAGCGGGTCTTCAACAACGAGAACCTCGCCTACCTGAAGAACTACGGCGAGGGCTGGGGCTACATGAGCAGCTCGGTCGCGGGCGTCTTCGTCGACAACCACGACACCGAGCGCAACGGCTCGACCCTGAACTACAAGGACGGCGCCAACTACACCCTCGCCAACGTCTTCATGCTGGCCTGGCCCTACGGCGCCCCGGACATCAACTCCGGCTACGAGTGGTCCGACGTGGACGCGGGCCCGCCCAACGGGGGTCAGGTGTACGCCTGTTGGCAGGACGGCTGGAAGTGCCAGCACGCCTGGCCGGAGATCAAGTCCATGGTCGCCTTCCGCAACGCCACCCGCGGCCAGTCGGTCACCAACTGGTGGGACGACGGAGCCGACGCGATCGCCTTCGGCCGCGGCAGCGAGGGCTTCGTGGCGATCAATCACGAGACGAGCGCGCTGACCCGGACGTACCAGACGTCCCTGCCGGCGGCCACGTACTGCAATGTGCAGAACAACACGCCGGTCACCGTGAACAGTTCCGGCCAGTTCACCGCGACACTCGGCACGAACACGGCGCTGGCGATCTACACGGGCAAGTCGGCCTGCTGACCCCGTTCCAGCCGGGCCGCCCGGCCCCTGCCCAGTTGGTCCGCCCGGCACTTGCCCGGCCGGGCCGGGCGGCCCGGCACTTGTCCATGGCCCCTTGAAATCTCTTTCCGTTGCTTTCAAGCCTCTTGCTGTAAACCTTTCGTCGGCGATACGGTCACGCGGGCGCCCGGCGACGCAGCCGTCCCGCGGCGCACGGGTCGGACCCACCTGAGCCGTAATCGCAAGGAGTTCACGCCTGTGATACCGAGATGGCCGGCGCCGCGGACGCGCCGCTTCCCCCACGGCAGACGTATCGCGTCCGTCACCGTACCCGCGCTCGCCGCCGCCCTCGTCCAGCCCCTCGCCGCCCGGGGCGCCACCCCGCCCCCGCCCCCGTCCGACGCGCGGCTCGCCGCCGCGCCCGCGCGGCACGACGACACCCGCGAGCAGTTCTACTTCGTCATGCCGGACCGTTTCGCCAACGCGGACACCTCCAACGACCGTGGCGGCCTGACCGGTTCACGCCTGGCCACCGGCTACGACCCCACCGACAAGGGCTTCTACCAGGGCGGCGACCTCAAGGGTCTGACCAAGCGGCTCGACTACATCAAGGGCCTCGGCACCACGGCCATCTGGCTGGCCCCCATCTTCAAGAACCAGCCCGTGCAGGGCACCGGCAGTGGGGGTACCTCCCAGGCGTCAAGCACTGGGGGAGCATCCGCCGGCTACCACGGCTACTGGATCACCGACTTCACCAAGGTCGACCCGCACTTCGGCACCAACAAGGACCTGACGACCCTGATCTCCAAGGCGCACGCCAAGGGCATGAAGGTCTTCTTCGACGTCATCACGAACCACACCGCCGACGTCGTCGACTACGAGGGCCAGTCCCACGACTACCTCTCCAAGGGCGCCTTCCCGTACCTGACGAAGGACGGCCGTCCCTTCGACGACGCCGACTACGCCGACGGCACGAAGAAGTTCCCCGCCGTCGACGCGGGCTCCTTCCCGCGCACGCCGACCGTCCCGGCCGCCAAGAAGGACGTCAAGGTCCCGTCGTGGCTCAACGACCCGACGATGTACCACAACCGAGGCGACTCGACGTACGCCGGCGAGAACGCCACCTACGGCGACTTCTCCGGGCTCGACGACCTGTGGACCGAGCGTCCCGAGGTCGTTCGGGGCATGGAGAAGATCTACGAACGCTGGGTCAGGGACTTCGGCGTCGACGGCTTCCGGATCGACACCGTGAAGCACGTCGACATGGCGTTCTGGACCCAGTGGGCGACGGCGCTCGACCAGTACGCCGCCGCACACGGCCGCCGGAACTTCTTCATGTTCGGCGAGGTGTACTCCGCCGACACCTCCGTGACGTCCCCGTACGTCACCCAGGGCCGCCTCGACGCCACGCTCGACTTCCCCTTCCAGGACGCGGCCCGCGCCTACGCCTCCCAGGGCGGCAGCGCCCGCAGGCTCGCGAGCGTCTTCGCCGACGACTACAAGTACACAACCGACAAGGCCAACGCCTACGAGCAGGTCACCTTCCTCGGCAACCACGACATGGGCCGCATCGGGTACTTCCTCAGGCAGGACAACCCGAAGGCGACCGACGCCGAACTGCTGAAGAAGGACCGGCTCGCCAACGAGCTGATGTTCCTCAGCCGCGGCAACCCCGTCGTCTACTACGGCGACGAGCAGGGCTTCACCGGCTCCGGCGGCGACAAGGACGCCCGCCAGACGATGTTCGCCTCCAAGGTCGCCGACTACCTCGACGACGACGAGATCGGCACCGACCGCACCCACGCGAGCGACTCCTACGACCCGAGCGGCCCCCTCTACCGGCAGATCGCCGCCCTGGCCAAGCTCCGCAAGGACAACCCGGCGCTCACGGACGGCGTCCAGACGGAGCGGTACGCGGCGGACGGCGCGGGAGTCTACGCCTTCTCCCGTACCGGTACCGACAGGACCGAGTACCTGGTCGCCCTCAACAACGCCGACCAGGCGAAGACGGCGACCTTCACCACGGGCTCGGCGGACATGACATTCCGCGGGATCCACGGGACCGACGGCTCCCTGCGGTCCGGCGCCGACAAGCAGGTCACCGTGACCGTCCCGGCCGGATCCGCCGTCGTCTACAAGGCGGACGGCAGGCTCGGCGAACCCGCCGGCAAGCCGACGATCACCCTCACGGCCCCGGCCGCGGGCGCCACCGGCACCGTCGAACTGAGCGCCGACGTCGACGGCGGACAGCTCAACCGGGTCGTCTTCGCCGCCCAGGTCGGCAACGGCGCGTGGAAGGTGCTGGGCTCCGCCGACCACGCCCCCTACAAGGTCACCCAGACCCTCGCCGAGAACGTCCCCGCCGGCACCGCCCTGCGCTATAAGGCGGTCGTCGTCGACTCGGCGGGCCGGATGTCCAGCGCCACGGCGACGTCCACCTCGGGCACCCCGCCCGCCAAGGAGGTCCCCACGGCGACCTCGCGCGACCACGTGGTCGTCCACTACAAGCGCACCGACGGCGACTACGCCGACTGGGGCCTGTACGCCTGGGGCGACCTCGCCGACGGCGAGTCGACCACCTGGCCGAACAGCCACCCCTTCGTCGGCCGGGACGCCTACGGCGCCTTCGCCTACGTCAAGCTGAAGCCGGGCGCCTCCCACGTCGGCTTCCTCGTGATCGACAAGGACGGGAACAAGGACGTCACCGCCGACCGGTCGATCGACGTCACCAAAACGGGTGGGGTCTGGATCGAGCAGGGCAGGGAGGCCGTACAGACGCAGCGGCCGGACTACCCCGCCCAGGACAGGACCAAGGCGGTCATCCACTACCACCGCGCCGACGGCAACTACGACGACTGGGGCATCCACGTCTGGACGGGCGCCGCGCACCCCACCGACTGGTCGAACCCCCTCGAGCCGGTGAAGACTGACGCCTATGGCGCGGTCTTCGAGGTACCGCTCACCGACGGTGCCACCAGCCTCAGCTACATCATCCACAAGGGCGACGAGAAGGACCTCTCCGCCGACCAGTCCCTGGACCTCACCGCGAGCGGCCACGAGGTGTGGCTGTTGAGCGGCCAGGAGAAGTACCTGCTGCCGCAGCCCGCGGGCAGCGCGGCCGCCCTCGACCTGAGCACCTCAAAGGCGATCTGGATCGACCGGAGCACGGTCGCGTGGAACGGCGCCGACGGCGCCGCCTCCACCCAGCTGGTCTACTCCCACGACGGCTCCATCACCGTCAAGGACGGGACGCTGACCAGCGACGACGAGCGCTGGCTGCGGCTGACCAGGACCACGCTCACCGACGCGCAGAAGACGAAGTTCCCGCACCTGAAGGACTACACCGCCTGGTCGATCGACCCGCGCGACCGCGACCGGGTCCGCGAGGCCCTGCGCGGCCAGGTCGTCGCCTCCCAGCGGGCCGCGAACGGCGCGGTGCTGGCGGCGACGGGCGTCCAGCTCGCCGGCGTACTCGACGATCTGTACGGCGCCGCGACGAAGGCGCAGCTCGGTCCGGCCTTCCACGACGGCCGTCCCACGCCGGCCGTATGGGCCCCGACGGCCCAGAGCGTCTCTTTGGACCTAAACGGCTCCACCGTGCGGATGCACCGGAACGACACCACCGGCGTCTGGTCCGTCACCGGCCCCGCCTCCTGGAAGAACAAGCCCTACCGCTACGTCGTGAAGGTCTGGGCGCCCACCGTCCGGAAGGTCGTCACCAACAAGGTCACCGACCCCTACTCGGTCGCCCTGACCGCCAACTCCGAGCGCAGTCTCCTCGTCGACCTGAACGACCGGTCGCTCGCGCCGAGCGGCTGGTCGACCCTGGCCAAGCCCAAGGCCGTACCGCTGCGGGACGCCCAGATCCAGGAGTTGCACATCCGGGACTTCTCCGTCGCGGACCCGACCGTCCCGGCGCAGCACCGGGGCACCTACCTCGCCTTCACCGACAAGGGCAGCGACGGTTCGAAGCACCTGCGGCAGCTGGCCAAGGCCGGCACCTCCTACGTCCACCTCCTGCCCGCCTTCGACATCGCCACCATCCCGGAGCGGAAGTCCGACCAGGCGACCACCGACTGCGACCTGGCCTCCTACCCGGCCTACTCCGACAAGCAGCAGGAGTGCGTGGCGAAGACCGCCGCGAAGGACGCCTACAACTGGGGCTACGACCCCTACCACTACACGGTCCCCGAGGGCTCGTACGCCACCGACCCGGACGGCACGGACCGTACGGTCGAGTTCCGCAAGATGGTCAAGGCGCTCAACCAGGACGGCCTGCGCGTCGTCATGGACGTCGTCTACAACCACACGGCGGCGAGCGGTCAGGCGGACACGTCCGTGCTCGACCGGATCGTGCCGGGCTACTATCAGCGGCTTCTCGCGGACGGCTCGGTGGCGAACAGCACCTGCTGTGCCAACACCGCGCCCGAGAACGCCATGATGGGCAAGCTGGTCGTCGACTCCATCGTCACCTGGGCCAAGGAGTACAAGGTCGACGGCTTCCGCTTCGACCTCATGGGCCACCACCCGAAGGCCAACATCCTCGCCGTCCGCAAGGCACTCGACGCGCTGACCTTGAAGAAGGACGGCGTGGACGGCAAGAAGATCATCCTCTACGGCGAGGGCTGGAACTTCGGCGAGGTCGCCGACGACGCCCGGTTCGTGCAGGCCACGCAGAAGAACATGGCCGGCACGGGCATCGCGACCTTCTCCGACCGGGCCCGTGACGCCGTGCGCGGCGGCAGCCCCTTCGACTCCGACCCCGGCGTCCAGGGCTTCGCCTCCGGGCTGTACACCGACCCCAACTCGTCCACGGGCAACGGGACTCCGGCCGAGCAGAAGGCCCGCCTCCTGCACTACCAGGACCTCATCAAGGTCGGCCTGACCGGCAACCTCGCCAAGTACCGCTTCACCGACACCGACGGCAAGGAGGTCACCGGCGCGGAGATCGACTATGGCGGCGCGCCCGCCGGGTACGCGGACGCCCCCGGCGACGTCCTCGCCTACGTCGACGCGCACGACAACGAGTCGCTGTTCGACGCGCTCGCCTACAAGCTGCCGAAGGACACCTCCGCGTCCGACCGGGCCCGGATGCAGGTCCTGGCGATGGCGACGGCGGCCCTCTCACAGGGCCCGGCCCTCTCCCAGGCCGGCACCGACCTGCTGCGCTCGAAGTCGCTGGACCGCAACTCCTTCGACAGCGGCGACTGGTTCAACGCCATTCACTGGAACTGCGCGGACGGCAACGGCTTCGGGCGCGGCCTGCCCATGGCGGCCGACAACCAGTCCAAGTGGCCGTACGCCAAGCCGCTGTTGAGCTCCGTCGGCGTTTGCTGCCCGCAGATCGACGGCGCCTCGGCGGCATACCGGGACCTGCTCAGGATCCGTACGACGGAGAAGGCCTTCTCCCTAGCCACCGCCGGGCAGGTGCAGTCCCAGCTGTCCTTCCCGCTGTCCGGGAAGGACGAGACACCCGGGGTGATCACCATGCGGCTCGGTGACCTGGTCGTGGTGTTCAACGCGACGCCCCAGCGGCAGGAGCAGCGCATCGACGCGCTGGCCGGGACGCACTACCGGCTGCACCCGGTGCAGACGTCCGGTGCGGACCCTATCGTCAAGTCCTCCTCTTACGAGGCGAAATCGGGCACGTTCGCCGTTCCGGGGCGCACTGTGGCGGTGTTCTCCCGGGCCGCGTGAACCGCGCACTACGTTGGTGGGGCGGATCCCCGGCCGGGGACCCGCCCCACCACCCCGGCCCGGGGGGCTTCGGACATGGATGGCAACGGCTGGCAGACGGACACGACCGTGATGGTCGTCGACGACGTGGCGGCCAGCCGGTACGCCATGGGCGCGGTACTGCGCCGCGCGGGCCATCGCGTGGTGCCGGTCGCGAGCGGGAGCGAGGCGCTGGTCGAACTCGACGTACGGCTGGGCGCGGGCACCCTGCCCGACGTGGCCCTCGTCGACGTGGGCCTGCCGGACATGAGCGGCTTCGAGCTGTGCCGCCGGCTCAGGGCCCAGCCACGCACGGCCGCGCTGCCGGTGGTCCACTTCTCCGCCGTGTCCGTGGAATCCGGCGACCGGTGCCGGGCGCTGGACGCGGGCGGTGACGCCTATCTGACGGTGCCGGCCGAGCCGCAGGAGATCCAGGCCGTCGTACGGGCCGCGGTGCGCGGCGCCCGCCGGCACTCGGGCGCCGGCACGCTGGTGCACCGGCTGACTCTGCTGTCCGAGGCGATCGTGAGGGTGCAGGCCGCCCGCTGCCTGGGGGAGCTCGCCGACGCGGCCGCGGAGGGCGCGGCCCGGCTCAGCGGAACGCACGCCGCCGCCTTCGTCGTCGGCCCGGACGGCGAGCTGCACGGGGGCAGGTCCCGCGGCGGCATCTCCCGCACGCTGCCCGGCGCCGCGCACGAGTCGGTGGCGCGGCTGATCGCACGGATCGCGGAGGGGCAGTCGGGCGTACACGCCACGGTGGTACCCGCGCCGCTGTGGCCGGCCGGTTGCTTCCGGCCCGGCGTCCAGGAGGACGCACGGCTGGTGCTGGCGCCCGCCCAGGACGGCACGACACCGGTGTGCATCGCCACCCCCGTGCGCCGCGTTCCCGTCCCGGACCCCGCGGACGACGCGCTGGTCGCCCGCCTCGCCGAGGCCGCAGCGCTCGCCGCCGAGCCGCTGCTGATGTACCAGGCGGAGCGGCACATCGCGCTGACCCTCCAGCACAGCTTCCTGCCCCAGCCGTTCCGGCTGCCGCACATGCCGGGCGTCGAGGTCGAGGTGCGCTATGTGCCCGCGTCCCGGGAGACCGAGATCGGCGGCGACTTCTACGCCGTCCTCGGCACCGGCGGCGGGGTACTCACCGCGGTCGGCGACGTCGTCGGGCACTCGCTGGAGGCGGCCACCGTCATGGTCGAGATAAGGCACGCGCTGCGCGCCTACTGCGTCGAGGAGAGCGACCCGGCCGCCCTGGCCGCACGGCTGGACCGGATGCTGCAGCACTACCACCCCGACGTCACGGCCACCGTCTGCCTGGTCCTCCTCGACCCCGGCACCGGCCGCGCCCGCGTCGCCAACGCGGGCCACATCCCGCCGCTGGTCGTGCGTGCCTCCGGCGGCGCCGCGTACGCGAAGGCGTGCGGGCCGCTGCTCGGGCTCGGCCTGGAGCGCCCGGCGCCGGCCGAGCTGCACCTCGCGCCCGCCGACCGGCTCCTCATGGTCACCGACGGCCTGATCGAGACCCGCGGCGTCGACCTCGCGACCTCCATGGACCAGCTGCGCACGGCCGCGTCCGGGGCGCCGCCCGGCGTCGGCGACCTGTGCGACATGCTGCTGGACCGCTTCGGCCACGACCGCGAGGACGACATCGCGATGCTGGCGCTGCGGCTGGGGGAGGAGCACCCCGGCGAACTAGGGTGAGCCCTGTTGCCGTAGAACAGGAGTGCCCATGCCGCAGATCACCGTCGACTACTCCGAGCAGCTGGCGGACGCCTTCGACCGGCGTGGCTTCGCGCAGGCGCTGCACACCGCCACGGCCGAGATCGCGGCCGCGAAGCCCCCGGCGTGCAAGACGCAGTTCCGCCGGACCGAGGACGCCACGGTCGGCCCGGACACGGGCGGGCACGCGATCGTGCACGTCACCATCGGGCTGCTGGCCGGCCGCACCGACGAGACCAAGGCCCGGCTCACCGAGGAGGCACTGGAGTTGCTGCGGCAGTACGTGAAGCCCGCCGAAGGGCTCGCGCTGCACGCGTCGGCCGAGGTGCGCGAACTCGACCCGTCGTACCGGAAGTTCGACAGCTGAGGATTCCGGGTCAGGGCGCGAGGGCGATCAGCCGGGCGACCAGGTCGCCGAAGGGGCCGTCGGGCTCGTCCTTGAACACGCGGCGCAGCAGCGTGCCCATCTCTTCGTCGTAGGCGGCGCTGACGGCCGCGAGCGCGGCGAAGTCGTGCACCAGCTGGGTCTCCAGCTCGGCGCGCGGGATGCGCCGACCGTCCAGCCAGATCAGCGCCGTCGACTCCGCGAGCGAGATCCAGGAGCGGACGACCAGTTCCAGTCGTGCGGGCGGATCCTTGATCTCCAGATGCGAAAGGATCTGGTCATACGCGGCCTGCCGCACCGAGTCGATGAGGGCGTTCGTCGTCGACGAGCCGACCGCCGGTCCGCCGCGCATCAGGGCCGAGAAACCCGGCCCGTGCTCGTCCACGAAGTCGAAGAACCGGCGCATCACGCGCAGCAGCCGCGCCCCCAGCGGTCCCTCGTGGGGCTCGGTGAACCGCCCCGCCAGATCCTCCGACGCGCGCTTCAACGCGGCTTCGTACAGGCTGAGTTTGCCGGGGAAGTAGTGGTAGACCAGCGGGCGCGAGATGCCCGCGGCCGACGCTATCTCGTCGATGGAGACCTCGTCGGGCGAGCGGCGGCTGAACAGTTCGAGGGCGACGCCGATCAACTGCTGCCGCCGTTCCTCGACTCCCATTCTGCGGCGAACCCCGGTAGTCATGCGAACACCTTACCGATCGAATCCGGCCCCGAACGGACCGGGCCGACCGCGGTGTTCACATGATTCCGTCAGATATCCATCACAAGACGACCACACGGGCCGCAGAAGCACTGCGCGCAGGATTACGCGGTGTCCGGCAACTCCGCGCACGGCGCCCGGCACGGTGGAGTCGGCCGGTACGGTCAACGTCCGTCGTCCGCGGCGGAGTTCGACCTCGAAGGCGCCGTCGGCGTCAACGGCTGCGCGTGGCGTGAACCGCTCGAGGCAACTAGCGCAGCGCGCCGATCGACCGGCCGTCGTCCAGCGTCCCCTTCAGGCCGGCCTGGGCACCCTGCTTGGTCCGTACGGCGAGCAGGTTGCCCTGGGAGGCCGCCCGGACCCCGCCCGTCGCCCTGATCGACGCGGTGTCCATGCTGCCCGCCGCGAGCAGATACCACGTGCCCGCCTCCGACTTCCACACCACTCCGGCCAGCACGTGCGGATCGCGGGCGCCGCACGCGGGCACGTCCTCGGCCTTCGCCGCGACGGCCCCGTACTTGCCGCCCGGGGTACGGAACTGGGCCAGCACCCGGGGCCCGCCGCCGCGCCAGGTCTCGGCCCGCGTGCACACCCACGCGGCCGAGCCGCTTGCGTCGGGCAGCGGCTGCTCGGCGTACTGCCAGGCGTTGACCGACCGCACGCCCTGCGCGCGCACGGCGCCCAGCGAGCAGGCGAACGGCGCCCAGGTGCGCAGCCCCTCCGCGCCGGACGCCTCGTGCGGAGCGGCGGGGCGGCCCGTGGTGAGGCGGGCGGGAACCAGTTCGCCCAGGTCGCTCAGCAGGTGCGCTCCGGAGAAGTCGGTCAGTTGCAGCGCGTTCCACGCGGTGCAGGCGCCGGTCTGCTGGGCGGGGCTGGCCAGCGGCGCGGTGACGCCGTCCGTCAGGCCGAGGTCCGTCGTCCCCGAGGCGGGCTTCAACAGGTCCCGCAGGGCCGCCTTCTTCACCCAAGGAGCCGTCAGATAGCGGACGTTGCCGTCGGAGCGGTTGAGGACGACGGCGGCCGCCTCGGACCCGGTGGCGCCGTCGACCCGGGCGAAGTCGAGCGCGGCCCCGGCCGTCGAGTCCTTCGGCTCTGCGTACCGGGCGATGCGCAGTCCGTCGTAGAGAATCACCACGCGCGCGTTGTCGACGTCGCCCGCGTACAGCAGCTGCGGCGGTCCGGCGGGGCCGCCCGACGGGGTGCCGCGGGTGGCCGAGACCCGGACGGTCTCGCCGGGGCGGGCCCACACCGCGAGCGCGCGGCGCAGCAGGGCCGTGTCAGCGGTGAGGCCGCCGCGCGCGGGCCACACGGAGAAGTCCAGGCGCGCGGAGCTCTTCCAGGCGGTGGGGGCGATCCTGGTCAGCCTGCCCGGGTCGAGGGCGGCCCGGGCGGACGGGTTCTGCGCGTACGTGGGGGCGGCGGCGCCGTCGGGGCCCCAGCCGCCGCCGGGCAGGGCGACCAGGGCCCCGCACACGGCGAGGGCCGCGGCGGCGGCGAGCGTCGCCTTGCCGTACTGCCTGCGCCGCATCAGGTCGGTGGGCCGGGCCTGCAGCGAGCAGGCGTCGAACTCGGGGGAGTCGAGCAGCGCGTACTGGGCGGGGACGCGGTCCGTTTGACGCAGCGCGGCGGCCGCGTCGTCCACGCCTGCGGCCGTCAGCACCTCGCGTACGGCGCGGTCCGAGAGCTTCTCCAGGCCGCGCAGGACGTAGGCGGCGCGCGCCGGTCCGGACAGGGCCGCCAGCCGCTGGTCCAGGGCGAGTTCGTCGGCGCCGCCCGAGCGCGGGAACAGGCGCAGGCCCCGGACCTGGGGGAGCAGCGGCGGCAGCTGGGCGCGCTTGGGCCAGGCCCGGCGCCGGAGCGGCAGGCCCGCCTCCAGCGCCGTACGGACCACCTGGAGGCGGACGAAGGCGTAGCCGGGGTCGGCGTCGCGGCCGGTCGACTGGGCCGGGATCACGGGCGCCGAGGACCGGCCCCGGGGCAGCGCGCGCTGGGTGAGGCCGTGCGCGGTCAGGACGCGTCGGTTGCGGCCGAGGCCCGGCGGCAGCACCAGATAGGCGAGCCGGACGAGCCGCGGGTAGTGCTCGACGAGCGCGGCCTCGGCCTGCTCGACGTCGACGACCGGCTCGGAGGCGGACGAGGGGCGCGGGGCGACATCCTGTGACTGCACGTTCAGCAGAACGAGCGAATCGTTGGATGGTCACCGCCGCCCGGCGGACTCAGCCCTCCGGTTCCACCAGCAGGCGGGCGTAGTTCGCCATGGACCGCTGGTAGCGAGGCAGATGGGGCGCGAGAGCGCCGAGGACGAGGGACAGGCCCTCGCGGTCGCGGCCGAGGCTGGACAGGCACAGGGCGAGACACGCGCGGACCGCGTCGTCCAACTCGTCCGACGGGCGTCCAGTTCGGGCGTGAGCAGCTTGACGCCCTCCTCCGCCTGCCCGATGTTCCGCAGCGAGCTGGCCAGCTGGATCCTGGCCCGGCGGCCCCGGTAGCCGCTGAGCCCGCGCGCCAGCGCCTCCCGGTACAGCGGCACCGCCCTGTCCGAGTGCCCGGTCGAGTCCCAGGCGCAGGCCTGCTCGAACGGGCCGAGCGGGCTGTCCTCCGGCAGCTCGGCGACGAGCGCGTCGATCACCGCCCGGAACGCGGCTGCCTCGTCCTCGGCGTAGTCGTCGAAGGCGGCCCAGGCGGCGGCCGCACGGTCTTCCCAGTCCTGGTTCACCGGCACACTCTCACACACGCGTGCCTGCGGCGACAGCGGATTTGAGCGCTGTGCACACCACAGCCGTATCGAAGGGCGGGGCCCCTCGCCGGGGCTCTGTGCGGCATGCTTCTGCTCCATGCCGCCGGAAGGGACCGGAGGAACAGATGAGGTTGACCCGACCGATGCTCGCGGTGGCCGGCGCCGCGGCGGTACTGGCGCTGGCGGGCTGCGGCTCCGGCGGCGACGCGGCCGCGAAGGTGCCGCCGACGGCGACCGGCAGCCTGGAGAGCCTGGCCGCCGAGGTGAAGTGCAAGCCGAACATCCAGACGGACGCCGACGAGATCCGCCAGGCGATCTGCACCAACTCCGACGGCAAGTTCGTCCTCGCCACCTTCTCCACCGACCGCGGCCAGCGGGAGTGGATCAACGATGCCAAGGACTACGGCGGCTACTACCTCGTCGGCCGCAAGTGGGTGGCCGTCGGCGACGACGGCGTGGTCAAGGCGCTGCGCGGCACGCTCGGCGGCGACCTGGAGACCGGGGCCGACCACCACGCCCACAGCGGCTGAGCCGCGCCGGGACGCACATGCCGAAGGCCGGTGGCGGAATCCCGCCACCGGCCTTCTTTCAGCCGTTCACCGGCTCAGTGGATCACTGGCACCGTCGGCCGGAGTTGATGCAGTCGGCGATCTTGTTCGCCAGGCCCCCGGTCGTGACGCTGATGAAGTCGTCGTGGTCCGTGATCGCCTTGTGCAGCTGCTCCGGGAAGCCGTCCACGGCGTAGGCGTTCTTCACCTGGCCGTTCTGGATGACCGGCTGCGGCACGCTGTACACCAGGCGCATCGTCAGCTGCGGGATCGCCTTGAAGCCGTTCTGGCAGTTGCCGTTGGCGTCGGCGAAGGCCACGTGCGTACGGTGGTTGGCGCTGTCGATGTTCTGGCCGTCCCAGCAGCTCTGGAAGGCGAACGTACGGACCACGTTGCTGCCCTGCGGGCAGATCGGGTACTTGTCCGTCAGCTGGACCTTGTTCTCGAAGCCGGTGCAGCTCCAGTGCGCGTTGGCGTTGGCCGTGCCGTTGGTGAAGGCCTTGGCGTCACCGGTGATGATCCGCAGGAACTGCGGCATCGCGACGACCTTGCTGGTCGGGCTGCCGACGTACTTGATCTGGGCCTGCTTGGGGACCAGGATCTTGCCGACGTTGCCTTCCTTGCCGCCGCCGTCGGCGTTCTGGTCGAAGTCCTGCGTGCCGTCCTGGACACGGACCACCGGCCAGTAGTACGCCGACAGGTCGTTCTTGTTCTGGCAGCTGGTGCCGCCCTGCAGGAACGTGTCGTTGCTGGAGAACGCGTTGACCTTCTGGTTGCCGACGTAGTCGTGCAGGTGGTGCGCGCCGTTGGTCACGCCGGGCGCCACGATCACGTTGTCGGTGTTGTGGTTCTTGTTGGCGTTCACCCCGCACCTGGTGGTGAACGAACCGGTCGAGGCGTTGCCGGTCTTCTGCGGCTTCGCGGCGACGTTCGGCTGGACCTTCGTGATGTCGACGAAGTCGGCCGCGGACGGGCCGTTGCCGGCCTGACCGCCGTTGTTCTGCTGCTGGCCGTTGTTGCCCTGCTGCTGGCCGCCGTTCTGCTGTTGGCCGCTGTTGTTGTTCTGTTGGCCGCCGTTCTGCTGCTGGCCACCGTTGTTCTGCTGGCCGCCGTTGTTCTGGCCGCCGGCGGTCGTCTGGCCCTGGTTGGCGTTGCTGCCGGTGCAGCCGGTGAGGTTGTCCAGGCTGTCCGGCGCGCTGCCGCCGGCCCGGTTGATCTCCAGCTTGATCCGGTCGATGATCACCTTCCGCCGTTCCTTCAGCGGCTGGAGGATGGAGTTCTGGACGAAACTCGCGTCCCTGGTCTGGGCGTCCCGCGTGGTCGCCAGACGCTGGTAGGCGTCGGTGATCTGACGGTCGAGATTGGCCAGTTCGCCGTCGACCTCGGTACGGGCCTGGTTCGGCACGTTCGTCAGCTTCTGACCGACGTCCGGGCAGGAGATCGTCGCCACCTGCGCGGATGCGGCCTTTGTCTGGTTCTGCCACGAGTTGTTGTTCGACTCGTGCGCAGAGGCGTAGAAGTTTGCCCAGATCAGCCCGCCCCCACCGAGCGCTAGGGCCGCCGATGCGGCTATGGCCTTGGTGGCCAGCGGCGTACGGCGTTTTCGTGTGTTGCGTCCCATGGAACTCCTCTGACTTCCTTGCGGGGCAGCATCGAGGCGCCCGACAGGAGTGAAGCGGCTCCCTTCCATACGGATCCGGTCCCAGGGGTGTTCAGCCGTCTCACAAATTCCTGAGAGATTCGAGGAGCAATTCATCCTCAACTGCCCTATGCACACCGGGAGTTGCGGTGATCTCACGGATGGTGTCGGACGGGCGGGGGGACTTCGTGGAGATTCAGCGGTCCTGGTCCGGATGGGCGAGTACGGCCGGCACACGCCGATTGTCGTCGTCCGAGACCTCGAGTCCCGGTTTGGCGAAGATGTTCGAAGTGTGCTTGGCGATCGCCCGATCCGTGACGACGAGCTGCGTGGCGATCGCCGCGTTCGACCTCCCCTGCGCCATCAGCTCCAGCACCTCCAGCTCGCGCGGCGTCAGCCGTGCCGACGGCCGGTCGTCGGCCGTCCGCCGCAGCAGCTGCCGGATCACCTGCGGATCCATGGCCGCACCGCCCGCCGCGACCCGGCGTACGGCGTCCACGAACTGCTCCGCGTCGAACACCCGGTCCTCGAGCAGATACCCCACCCCGCCGTTGCCGTCGGCCAGCAGTTCGCGCGCGTAGAGCTGCTCCACGTGCTGCGACAGGACGAGCACCGGCAGCCCGGACGTGGCCCGGCGGGCCCGGAGCGCACACTGCAGCCCCTCGTCGGTGTGCGTCGGCGGCAGGCGCACGTCGACCACCGCCACGTCCGGCTCCAGCTCGGCCAGCGCCCGGGGCGGCTCCGGGCCGGACTCGACGGCCGCGGCGATCTCGAAGTCGTGGGCCTGAAGGAGCCGGTCCAGCCCGTCGCGCAGCAGGAACAGGTCTTCGGCCAGGACAACGCGCACGGGATCACCCCGGCGACCGCGACCGTCCGTGCCCTGCCGACGGCGTCCCTGGTGCCCCCGTTCTTCGTGTCCATGCCGTCACTCTCGCCGAGCGGGGTCAAGGGGTCACGGGGCCGGGCCACCGTGGTGGGGGTGGGGCTGGCACCACCCCCACCACGGCTAAAGTCCCAGCACCTTCGCCTCCACCGCCGGGTCCAGGCCCACCGCGGGCCGGTCCGGGCGCTGCGGGGCCGTGCCGCCGATGGCCTGCAGCCAGCTCCACGTGTCGGCGACCGTCTCGGCGACGGGACGGCAGCTCAGGCCCGTCGCGACGGCCCGCGAGACGTCCGCGCCGTGCAGGGCGTCGTGCAGGTCGCTGCCCGGCGGCACCCACACGGGCAGCTGGGTCCACGGCTCGACGCCCGCGTCCAAAACGACGTCCGGGTCGGTCCAGCGCAGTTCGGCCTCCGCGCCGGTGACCTGCACACAAGCGTCCAGAAGTGTGCCCATGGTGGCGTGCCCCTGCGGGCTGATCAGGTTGTACGGCCCGCTCAGCTCCCGCTCCACCGCCCCGAGGATCCACGCGGCGAGGTCGCGGACGTCGACGTACTGCAGGGGCAGGTCCCGCGGACCGGGCGCCAGCACGGGACCGCCCCGCGCGATCCGGTTCAGCCACCAGGGCAGGCGGCCGATGTTCTCGTACGGCCCGAGGATCAGCCCGGACCGCACCAGCAGCGAGCGGTCCGGGCCGAAGGAACCGACCGCCGCCAGCTCGCCGCCCCGCTTGTCCCGCGCGTAGTCGGTCTGTTCCGCGCCGGCCTCGGCGCCCTCGACGAGGGGCGCGTCCTCGCTGTACCCGGCGGGCGGGGCCCAGGCGTACACCGAGCAGCTCGACACGTACACGTACCGCCGGGCGCGGTCCCGCAGCAGCCGCGCCGCGTCCCGCACGGCACGGGGCGCCGCCGCCCAGGTGTCGACGACGGCGTCCCACTCGCCGCCCTCGGCGAGGGCGGCGAGTCCGTCGGGCGCGGTGCGGTCGCCGCGCAGCGACCGCACCCCGGGGGCGGGCGCGTGCCGCCCCCGGTTCAGGACCGTCACATCCCAACCGCGCCCGGCCGCCGCCTCGACTACGGCCCGCCCCGCGAACTCCGTACCACCCAGCACCAGAAGTCTCATGCCGGTGACTGTGCCCGCCTCAGCCGCGGGACGGAACGGGGATCTGCCGACAGCAGACGTCCGACGCCCCGCTGCGGGAGCCGGCGCGCCGGCCCCCGGGACGTCAACGTCCCGTCGGCGGCGCGTACTTGTAGCCCACGCGGCGCACCGTCTGGATCGCCTGGCGGTGCTCGGCGCCCAGCTTGCGGCGCAGGCGCGCGATGTGGACGTCGACGGTGCGGCCGTCGCCCACGTGGCCGTAGCCCCAGACCGTGGTGACCAGCTGGTCGCGCGTGTGCACCCGGTGCGGGTGCGCGACGAGGTGCGCGAGCAGCTCGAACTCCAGGTAGGTGAGGTCGAGTTCGCGTCCGTCCACCGCGGCGGTGCGCTGCACCGGGTCGATGCGGACGAGCGGGTCGCCGCCCTCGGCGGTGGCGTCGGCCGGGTCGGCGTCCGGGTGGTCCGGCACCGCCACCGGCAGGAACGGTGGCTGCTGGTCGGCCGGGACGAGCACCAGGTAGCCGATCATCGGCGGCCGGCCCGGCAGGGTGGGCAGGGCGTGGCGCGGAGCGGGCAGCCAGGTGGCGCCCGGCGGCAGGAAGTCTGTGACGTCCACGACCTCGTCCCGGTCGACGGCCCGCAGCCGGTGCCGCGAGGCGCTGGGGGAGGGGGCGGGGAGGGTGGCGGTGGAGACAGAACGGGTGGTCGCCATGAGAGGTCAGCTCTTTCGCGCGAGAGGTTCGTCGGGAGGGTCGACGGCCGCGAGTTCGTGGTCGGGGACGTCGAGGGACGTACGTCGTTGCGCGCTGGCCGAAGGCCGGGGTGTACGGCTTTAGAGGGCCCGCGCGTTCACCGCGCGGCAACACACCCGGTCGAAGTCGTGGTGCTGACGGGAAGGCCAGAAGGGCTCGAGGTCATGGCGACCCGTCGCGGTGTACTTCTGGAAACTGGCCATGGCCCCATTGAAGCAGACACAGGGCCCGGGCAGGACCCTCCTCTCACTGCTTGGACGCTTCCGTGACGTGAAGCTGACGCTGCGGGTGTCACCCCACCAGGCGTTTGTGCCAGGTCAGAGGCGCGACCGAGATCACCTTGTCCGGTTCGCCGTCCCACACTGCGGACAGCCCGGCCGTGGTGAGCGCCGCCACGACCTCGTGGCCGACGGCCGTCGTGGTCCCAGCCGACCCGTCGAACGCGGAGGGGCGCCCACCACAGCGGTGGGCGCCCCTGGGGAAGCAGTGGGCGGATCAGACCTGGCCGGCCTTCTCCAGCGCGGTGCAGCAGGTGTCGACGATCAGGCGCGTCACGACGTAGGGGTCGACGTTGGCGTTCGGACGGCGGTCCTCGATGTAGCCCTTGCCGTCCTTCTCGACCTGCCACGGGATGCGGACCGAGGCGCCGCGGTTGGAGACGCCGTAGGAGAACTTGTCCCACGGGGCCGTCTCGTGCAGGCCGGTGAGGCGGTCGTCGATGCCGGCGCCGTAGTTCTTGACGTGGTCGAGCGGCTTGGAGCCCTCGCCCAGGGCCTCGCACGCGGTGATGATCGCGTCGTAGGTCTCGCGCATCGCCTTGGTGGAGAAGTTGGTGTGCGCGCCGGCGCCGTTCCAGTCGCCCTTGACCGGCTTGGGGTCGAGGGTGGCGGAGATACCGAAGTCCTCGGCGGTGCGGTAGAGCAGCCAGCGGGCCACCCACAGCTGGTCGGCGACCTGAAGCGGGGACAGCGGGCCGACCTGGAACTCCCACTGGCCCGGCATGACCTCGGCGTTGATGCCGGAGATGCCCAGACCCGCCTTCAGGCAGTTGTCCAGGTGCTTCTCGACGATCGCACGGCCGAAGATCTCGTCGGCGCCGACACCGCAGTAGTAGCCGCCCTGCGGGGCCGGGAAGCCGCCCTCGGGGAAGCCGAGCGGGCGGGAGCCGTCGAAGAAGGTGTACTTCTGCTCGATGCCGAAGATCGGCTCCTGGGCGGCGAACTTCTCGGCGACCTCGACCAGCGCGGCCCGCGTGTTGGACGGGTGCGGGGTCATGTCGATGTTGAGGACCTCGCACAGCACCAGCAGGTCGTCGCCGCCGCGGATCGGGTCGGGACACGAGAACACCGGCTTGAGTACGAGAGGCGTGACCCTCGGCCTGATTCGTGGAGGACCCGTCGAAGCCCCAGATCGGCAGCTCGGCACCCTTGGCGTCGTCGCTCAGGATCTTCGTCTTGGAACGCAGCTTGGCCGTCGGCTCGGTGCCGTCGATCCAGATGTACTCAGCCTTGAAGGTCACGGGCCACATCCTTCGGGGGTGGGACTGGGCGCACTTGCGGGTGCTACGGCGCTGCGGCACTGGGGCGCCGCGGTTGTCGCCCGGCAGCCTGTCAACGGGCGATTTCCCGATCATTGCCCGACTGTGAACCCCGTGTTATCTGGTGGTGCTGTGTCCCGATTCACGGTGTGAGGGCGACCGCGGCGCGGAGATGCGGCGCGGAGAGGCGGCGCGGAGAGGCGGCGCGGAGAGGCGGCGCGGAAAGTCGACAAGGAGACCCTGCGGGCGCTCGCGGGCGGGCGGTCGTACGGCGGCTCGTATGCGATGGGGTTGAGACCGGACGGCACCGGCCGGCGACCGCCCCCCGTGCGGCCGCCGGCCGGCCCGTGCCCGCGCCCGTGCCCTCCCGGGACTCCGGACGTGCCGGTCCTGCTGCTCGTGACCGGGAGCAGCAGGGCCGTGACGCGTACGGTGGGGCCACCGCCTCACCGCGTCGCTGCCGGGGTCGGCGTCACCCCACCTTTTCGATCAGCGCGCGCCGGATCAGGAACTTGCCGGGTTCCCGGACCTGTTCGAAGGCCGCGTTGTTCAGCAGGATGCAGCTGCCGGAGATTGACGTGACCTTCACTGTCGTGGACTTGTTGTTGTCCAGGTTGGTGACCTTCAGCGTCGTACCCGCCGGGAACTGGTTACTGGACGCGGCCGGGGCACCGCCCTCGCCGGAGAGCGTGACGGTGGAGCCCTTGCACAGCTGCTGACCGGAGGCCGCAGCGCCACCGCCGGCGTTTCCCGCGGCGGCGGTCTGCGAGGGCTGCGCGGTCTGCTGGGCGCCACCGGCCTGCTGGCCCGCCTGCTGGCCGGCCTGCTGGCCCGCCTCCTGGCCGGCCTGCTGACCGTTCTGCTGACCGTTCTGCGCCGGCTGCGTGGCCTGGGAGTCCTGAGCCGACTCCCCCACCGCACAGCCGGACGCGGCCTGCTTGCGCTTGATCTCCGCGATGACCGCCTCGCGGTTGGCGATCCGCGCCGCGGACTGCGCGTCGGGATTGGCCCGCTGGCCGTCGATGAACTTCTGGTTGTTGCCGAGCGCGGTGGCGAGCCCCTGGCAGACGGTCGAGTCCCCGGCGGACAGGGTCCGAGGGGTCTGCGCGGCGTTCGAGGTGGACGCCATGGCGAAGGCCCCGCCTCCCGCCACCGCCGCGGCACTGACCAGCAGCGCGACCTTCTTCTTCGTGCTGAGCTTTCTCCTGCGCGACATCCGCGCCTCCTGAAGAGGTAGGGGAGCGTACGCCGCTATGTACGAGATACCGAACGAAGTTACTCAGTGGTTACAGGAGTCAGTGAAGTAACGTACGTCACAGGCGAGTTGAGGAGCGCTCAGCTTCGCCCGAGGGCATCCCGTACTGCCTCCTCGCTGCGGGCCACCACCGCGGTGCCGTCGTCGGCCGTGATGATCGGGCGCTGGATCAGCTTCGGGTGCTCGGCGAGCGCCCTGATCCAGCGGTCACGCGCCGTGGCGTCCCGCGGCCACTCCTTCAGGCCGAGCTCCTTGGCGGCGGCCTCCTGGGTGCGGGTGATGTCCCACGGTTCGAGTCCGAGGCGGGTGAGGACCTCCCGGATCTCGTCCTCGGTCGGTACGTCCTCCAGGTAGCGGCGGACGGTGTAGTCGGCGCCCTCGGCGTCGAGCAGACTGATGGCGCTGCGGCACTTCGAGCAGGCCGGGTTGATCCAGATTTCCATGCCGCCCACGGTACGCGAAAACCCGTCTCCGCCTGCGTCACCGCAGCCCCGAAAGCCCTTGTGGCCAGGGCTTTTGTCAGTGGCGGGCAGTAGACTGGAAGCAGTGTTCGAGGGTGTCGCCAGGGCCTCCGGTCGGCGCCCCCACCGCGACAGGAGGATGCCTGTGCCCGCTGCCGCACCGAAGCCGAATCCTCTGTTGACCCAGTCCACCGCGAAGCGTCCCGTCCAGCTCGACATGCCGTACGCACCCGTGGAGAAGCGGCCGCTGCCGCCGGGGCGTCCGCGCGAGTGGTACGTCACGCACAACCGCCGCCTGAAGGCGATGCGGCTCGCCATCGCCCTGCTCGACTCGGGCGTCCACCTGCCGGGCCAGGCCCGCAACGAGACGATACGGAGCGCCGCGGAGCTCATCGGTGTGCGCCCGCCCTCGGACACGACGTGTCACATGGTGCGGGCGCTCATGCGGTACAGCCGGTGAGCTGAGCGCCGGGCGCCGTTTCTCGTGACGGCGCCCGGCGCAAGCCTTCAAAGCCGAGCGTTCCGAAGCCGGACCGCCCTCAACCGCCGTGCGGCGTGGCCGCCGTCCGGGGGACTCCGCTCCCGGACCCCGCTGCGGCCTGAACGGCCTCGTCCTCGAAATACGGGGCGGGCTGAGATGTGCCGGCCGGCGACGGCTACCCCGGCCGACCCGTCCCCCTACCCCGCCAACTCCCGCTCCAGCGGCGTCCGGAAACGCGGTGTCACCTTCGTCGTGCCCACCCAGGACCGCAACCGCTCCGCCTCCGCCACGATTGCCGCTTCCGCATCCCGGCCCACCCCATCCGTGTCCAGGAGCCGCCAGAGGATCTCGCCGTCGGGTCGCTGGGCCCAGCCGCCGATCACCCGGCCGTTCCACGACACCGTCGGGCCCACGTTGCCGCTGCCGTCGAACAGCAGTGGCCGTAGCTTCTGCGCGAGGGAGCTCCAGCCGCCCTTCAGCAGGCCGGTGTGGGACACGTTCCGTCCCTGCGGAAGCTGTTTGGCCACTCAGGCCCGGGTCGCCGTCCAGCCCCCGTCGCCCAGGCCCGTCAGCACCGCGTCCACGAAGTCCCGCCGGTCGTCGGGGTGGTCGTTGAGTCACTGGCCCAGCTTGCGTTCGGCGTCGGGCAGTTCGAGACGGGTGAACTGGGCGCGGGCGGCGAGGGCGTCCTGGACGGCCTCGGTGACCTCGGGTGGGATGACGGCGTCCGTGCCGGGCACGGCGAGCACCGCCCGGCCCTCGTAGGCGCGCAGCACCTCGAGCGCGGGGGCCGCGCGCCAGCTGTCGGGCCTGCGGATGATCTCGCACGGCGCTCAGGCCGAGGGCGCCCCACTTTCAGCCTTCGCCGCCCGGAAAACGAGATGCACGCCCAGTGACCGCATCCCTACGCTGGACACGCGTTGCGGAGGTGCCCACCACCGCTTTCCGCAGGACAGGAATCACCCTGCGGACCCGGGGCTACTCTTCTACGCACCGACGGCCGGACGCCCGACCCCCAGCGCCCCGTCGTTCAGTCGACACCGCTCAACGACCCACGCCCACGGAGGCCCGTCATGGGCACCATCGTCATATCCGGGACCGTCGTCCTAATCGTTCTAGGATTCGGAAACCACGTCTGGTGGCTCGCCGCCGTCGCCGTCCTCTTCCTCTACCTGCAGTACGGGCGAGGCGCGTCCTCGACGTCCTCGTCCGCCGGGGGACAGCCGTCGGGGGCCGCGCCGGCGTCGTACAAGGCCTACCGCGACCGCCGTGACCAGCAGGCCAAGTGGGAGCGCCGCTACCGCCGCGAGCGCCCCCTGGAGGCCCGCCGTCAGGAGCGCGGGAAGAGCAAGTGAGACCGCTGGTGATCCCCGGTCACAGACCGGGGGCGCCCCACACCGGGAACCAGCGGCTCAGTTCCTGCTCGATCCTGAGGTCGTTCGCCAGGGCCGCCTTCACCTGCAGTTCCAGCGCGCTGTCGCGCCGCTGTCCCTCGCCGGGCAGCGGCGCGAACGGGTAGAAGGAAGCTCGCTTGTAGAGGTAGACGAGGGCGAGCCGCCGCCCGCCCTCGTCCCCTTTGTTCTCGAATCCGGCCAGCGAGCACAGCAGCTGCGGGCCGAAGCCGTTGACCTCCATCGCGCTGTTCACGGCGTGCAGGTCGTTGACGAGCTCCGGCAGCTGGTCCGGCGTGCGGCGCGAGACCAGCCAGGAGTAGCCGTACGCGTCCCGGGACAGCTCCACGGGCGGGCCGGTGCGGTCGGCGTCCGCGTCGAGGAGCGCCTGGACCTCCCGGTGCGTCTGCTCGAAGGCTCCGCCCTCGACCGTGGCGAAGCACACCGCACCGTGCCCGGTCGGTGTGAACCCCATCGCGGCCTGGAGTGTCACCGCCGCCGACGGCAGCGCGAACAGCTGGTCCAGGTCGGGCAGGGCCGGCTTCGTACGGCCGAGCAGGATGTCCAGGAGCCCCATCCTCAGCCCGCCTTCCCCGGCGCCGCGGCCTCACCCAACTCGGCGGAGATCCGCCCGAGTTGGTCCAGCCGCTGCTCCAGGCTCGGGTGGGTCGAGAACAGCCGGGAGATGCCGGGTTCGGAGCCCAGTGCCGGTGTGAAGTAGAAGGCGTTGAAGGCCTGCGCGGTGCGCAGATCCTCCGAGGGGATCCGGGCGATGTCGCCCGAGACCTTGGTGAGCGCGGAGGCAAGCGCCGAGGGCCGCCCGGTCAGCAGGGCCGCCGCCCGGTCCGCGGCCAGCTCCCGGTACCGGGACAGCGCCCGGATCAACAGGAAGCTGATCGCGTAGACGGCCGCCGAGACAGCCATCACGGCGGCGAAAACGGCCAGGGTGTTCTGGTCCTTGCGGCCCCGTCCGAAGAGCTCCGAGTAGAAGGCGAACCGTACGATCAGGCCCGCGATCACCCCGAGGAAGGACGCGATCGTGATCACGGCGACGTCCTTGTGCGCCACGTGCGACAGCTCGTGCGCGAGCACGCCCTCCAGTTCCGCCGGCTCCAGCCGCCGCAGCAGTCCGGTGGTCACGCACACCACGGCGTGGTCGGGATTCCGTCCGGTCGCGAACGCGTTGGGCATGTCCATGCTCGACACGGCGACCACCGGTTTGGGCATGTCCGCCATGGCGCACAGCCGGTCGATCACCGCGTGCAGCTCGGGGTACTCCTCCCGTTCCACCACCCGGCCGTGCATCGCGAACAGCGCGATCCGGTCGGAGAACCAGTACTGGGCGACGAGGAAGGCCGCCGCGATCACCACGACCAGTACCCAGGACTTCAGCAACACGATCAGCGCGGCGACGAACGCCACGTACAGCAACCCGAGCAGGAACAGCGTGACCCCCATGCGCACGGTCAGCCGCCGGTCGCTCTGGAAGCGGCTTTGCATCTGCATCACCCCGCAGTCAGGCACTCGTCCCGCTGTCCAGTGTGCACCCGCCGTGTCCCATGAACGGGTTCCGAACGGCCCCAGTAGGAGCAAAAGGTCCCTGTGAATCCGCGTGCGCGCGGGCGCGGGTCTCGGCGTGGGTGCGCTGCGTGCGGGCCGTGTGCCGCGGGTGCGGGTGTCAATAGAGGGCGCGCGTCTGGGCGTAGCCGAGGAGCAGGATCACCGCGGCCACACAGCCGAGCACCACGGCCGTCGATATCCACGACGACCGGCGGGGTGTCACCGGGTCGGGGTCGGCCCGGAAGGGCACCGGCCCCGGCAGGTTGTTCTTCCAGCGGGCGGCGAGCATCCGGGCCCGGGCGGAGGGCTCCTTGTGCTCGGCGGCGTTCGCCCACCTGTGGTCGAAGTCGCGCTCCCAGTGGTCCTCTTCGGACATCCCCGTTCACCTTTCTCATCCAGTGGAGCCGGGAAGGAAGATCCCTGTCTGTAGGACGCTGTGAAGCGCGGAGGGTTGCACGGACGGCCCCGTCATCCCTGCCGCCGCGGAGCGCACGACCCGTTCCGTACCTCGTTCTGCCCAAGATGCTGAGTGGTCGACGGGCGGCTAGCCTTTATCAGGAGAGCCGCAATACGGGGGTACGCCCGCCGCTGGCTGGATCCCCTGTCGGCTGGACGTGCTTCTCGTCCTCAGGCGGCAACATCTACGACTGCACCGGACTCTTCCCACTGCGGCCGCGGCCATCCGTCTCGTGCCTCGGACCCACCGCACGGAGGGTGGAAGGAAGGTATATCCATGAAAGCACATCGCGCGAGGCGTCTCTTCGCGGTGTCGGCCATCGGCGTTCTGATGGCTGGCGGGGCCGCGATCGGCGCTGCAGGTACCGCCTCGGCAGCCGTCCCGGCCAACGTCTCCACGAACGTCTCCACGAATTTCGGCCGTGGCTGCTCCGACTTCGGTCGCAATGGCTGGTGGAACAACAACTGCGACTTCCGCTTCGGCAACCGTGGCGATTTCAACAATGGTGCCGTCGTAGTGATCGTGGTGGGCTGAGCTTCCGGTCTCGGGCTGCCGGCGTGCAGCCCACGGCAAGCACGGCTGAGGGCCGCCACCTGGATTACCAGGTGGCGGCCCTCACCGCGACGGCCATCGGGGAATCGCCCCCCGGGGACACCGGGGGGCGATCCACCCACCTTCTCAGACGTCGAAGTAGAGCTCGAACTCGTGCGGGTGCGGACGCAGCTGCAGCGGGGCGATCTCGTTCGTCCGCTTGAAGTCGATCCACGTCTCGATCAGGTCGGACGTGAACACGTCGCCCTGGAGCAGGAACTCGTGGTCGGCCTCGAGGGAGTCGAGGACGGCCGACAGCGAGGTCGGGACCTGCGGGACGTTGGCGTGCTCTTCCGGAGCCAGCTCGTACAGGTCCTTGTCGATCGGCTCGGCCGGCTCGATCTTGTTCTTGATGCCGTCCAGGCCGGCCAGCAGCAGGGCCGAAAAGGCCAGGTACGGGTTGCCGGAGGAGTCCGGGGCGCGGAACTCGACGCGCTTGGCCTTCGGGTTCGAGCCGGTGATCGGGATACGCATGGCCGCGGAGCGGTTGCGCTGCGAGTACACCAGGTTGACCGGGGCCTCGAAGCCCGGCACCAGGCGGTGGTAGGAGTTCACCGTCGGGTTGGTGAAGGCCAGCAGCGACGGGGCGTGCTTGAGGATGCCGCCGATGTAGTAGCGGGCGGTGTCCGACAAGCCCGCGTAGCCGGCCTCGTCGTAGAACAGCGGCTCGCCGTTGCTCCACAGCGACTGGTGGACGTGCATGCCCGAGCCGTTGTCGCCGAAGATCGGCTTCGGCATGAAGGTCGCGGTCTTGCCGTTGCGCCAGGCGACGTTCTTGACGATGTACTTGAACAGCTGCAGGTCGTCGGCGGCCGCGAGCAGCGTGTTGAACTTGTAGTTGATCTCGGCCTGGCCGGCGGTGCCCACCTCGTGGTGCTGGCGCTCGACCTTCAGGCCGGCCTTCTCCAGTTCCAGGGAGATCTCGGCGCGCAGGTCGGCGAAGTGGTCGACCGGCGGGACCGGGAAGTAGCCGCCCTTGTAGCGGACCTTGTAACCGCGGTTGTCCTCCAGCGCACCGGTGTTCCAGGCGCCGGCCTCGGAGTCGATGTGGTAGAAGGACTCGTTCTCCGCGGTCTTGAAGCGCACGCTGTCGAAGACGTAGAACTCGGCCTCGGGACCGAAGTACGCGGTGTCGGCGATCCCGGTGGAGGCCAGGTAGGCCTCGGCCTTCTTCGCCACGTTGCGCGGGTCACGGGAGTACTGCTCGCCCGTGATCGGGTCGTGGATGAAGAAGTTGATGTTGAGCGTCTTGTCCCGGCGGAACGGGTCCACACGCGCCGTGGAGAGATCGGCGCGCAGGGCCATGTCGGACTCGTGAATGGCTTGGAAGCCACGGATCGAGGACCCGTCGAAGGCGAGTTCGTCGTCCGGGTCGAACGCCTCGACCGGCACCGTGAAGTGCTGCATCACGCCCGGCAGGTCGCAGAAGCGGACGTCGATGAACTTGACGTCCTCGTCCGCGATGAACTTCTTGGCCTCGTCGGCGTTCTGGAACATCCAGCTCCTCCTACTCCCGACCGTCCCGCCGGGGTGGTAGTTCGTTCGTGCGGCCAGTGCGGGTGGCACACGCTGCCTCGACCCTAGGGACGGGTGATTTCTCGGGCGTGACCCATTTGTTTCGCAGAAGTTAACCGGCCCGAGTGCGGTCACGGCCGTGGACACCCCGGCGGACCCCCTGCCTTCAGGGTCGCAGTACCGTGGACGGGTGGACAACAGGCAAGCACTCGGATCGTGGCTCTCCGGGCCGCGCGCGGCCATGGAAGACGCCGGTGCCGACTTCGGTTACCGGGGCGAACAGCTCGGGCTGCCGGAGCAGGGACCGGGCTCGATCGCCCGCCCGGGGCGGCGGCTGGGCGCCCTGGCCGTCGACTGGGCGCTGTGCGTGTTGATCGCATACGGCCTGATCACCCACGGCTACAGCCCTGCCACCAGCAACTGGGCGCTGCTTGTCTTCTTCGTCCTCGGCGCCCTCACCGTCGGCACGGTCGGCTCCACCCCCGGAAAGCGCCTGTTCGGCCTGCGCGTGGTCGCCCTCGGCACCGGCCGGGTGAACCCGCTGCGTGCCCTGTCCCGCACGGTCCTGCTCTGCCTGGCGATCCCGGCCCTGATCTGGGACCGCGACGGGCGGGGGCTGCACGACCGGCTGGCGGGGACCGTGGAAGTGCGTATCTAGCGCGCATCCATCGCATACGGCGAAGGGGCGCCCGGAGTGATCCGGGCGCCCCTTCGCCGTATGCGGGGAATCAGCGGGCCCTGGGCCCGCCCTTCGGCAGTCGCATGCCCTTCGGCATCGGCCCCTTCGGCAGTGGCATGTTGCTCATCAGGTCGCCCAGGGCGCGCAGCCGGTCGTTGGTGGCGGTGATCTGCGGGCCGGTCAGCACGCGCGGGAGCTTCAGCAGGGTGGTCCGCAGCTTCTTCAGCTCGACCATGCCCTCGCCCTGGCCGACGATCACGTCGTGCACCGGGACATCCGCGACGATGCGGTTCATCTTCTTCTTCTCGGCGGCGAGCAGGGCCTTCACCCGGTTCGGGTTGCCCTCGCCGACCAGCACGATGCCGGCCTTGCCGACCGCGCGGTGCACCACGTCCTGGTTGCGGTTCATGGCGACGGCCGGAGTGGTGGTCCAGCCGCGGCCGATGTTGTCCAGGACCGCCGCGGCGGCGCCCGGCTGGCCCTCCATCTGCCCGAAGGCGGCGCGCTCGGCCCGGCGTCCGAAGACGATCGCCGTCGCGAGGAAGGCGAGCAGGAGGCCGAGAATGCCGAGATAGTAGTAGTGACCGATCAAGAAGCCGATCGCAAGGAAGACACCGAAGGTGATGATGCCGACAGCCGCGAGTACAAGACCGATCTTCGGGTCGGCCTTGCGGGTCATCTTGTAGGTCAGAGCGATCTGCTGCAGTCGCCCGGGGTTGGCAGCCTCCGCTGCGGTTTCCTTCCTCGCCATGTCACGAAGTCTACGTGGCCCCGGAAGCACCCGACGACGGCAGTGCCCGGGGGAGAGTGTGGGGAGGGGCGGGGAGGGGGGCGGTCAGGGACGGGTGGCGGTGACCTGGTCGAGGACGCGCTGCGCCTCGACGCGATCCTTGGCGCGGCGGCGGTCCTCCAGGACGGAGGTCCAGGCGTTGCGGCGGGCGGTGCGCTGGCCGCTGCTCATCAGCAGGGACTCGACTGCACGAAGTGCGTCGGTGAAGGACGGAATTGCTGTGGCGCGAACGGGCGCGGCCTGCATGGTGGAGGTCCCCCTCGTGACGGCTCTGGGTGTACGTGGCGTGAGTTCAGGGTCACTGATTGGTGTTACCAGGGCGTGACCGACCGGTCAAACACCAATGAAGCCTTGATGCCGCAGGCCAAAAGGCTGACGCGGCCCTGACGGACGCCCTCATCTGCGGGGACAGTCAGGACCGCGTCGTATCGGCCAGACTGAGCAGTAGTTTCTTGTGCGTGAATTCACACACTGCCCTCCCCTGTGCGAGGCACAGCAGGTGACGGTGTGTCAGACGGCCTGGGCGGCGACGAAGGCGCCGCGCTTCTCGATCGCCATCTGGTACAGCCGCCCGGCACGGTACGACGAGCGCACCAGCGGGCCCGACATCACACCGGAGAAGCCGATCTGCTCGGCCTCCTCCTTCAGCTCCACGAACTCGTGCGGCTTGACCCAGCGCTCCACCGGGTGGTGGCGCACGGACGGACGCAGGTACTGCGTGATGGTGACCAGCTCGCAGCCCGCGTCGTGCAGCTGCTTGAGCGCCTCGCTGACCTCCTCACGGGTCTCGCCCATGCCGAGGATGAGGTTGGACTTGGTCACCAGTCCGTAGTCGCGCGCGGCGGTGATGACCTGCAGCGAGCGCTCGTAGCGGAAGCCGGGGCGGATCCGCTTGAAGATCCGGGGAACCGTCTCGACGTTGTGCGCGAAGACCTCGGGGCGCGAGGAGAAGACTTCCTGGAGCTGCTCCGGGACCGCGTTGAAGTCGGGGGCGAGGAGCTCGACCTTGGTGCGGCCGCCCTCGCGGCCGGCGGTCTGCTGGTGGATCTGGCGCACGGTCTCGGCGTACAGCCAGGCGCCGCCGTCCTCCAGGTCGTCGCGGGCGACGCCGGTGATGGTGGCGTAGTTCAGGTCCATGGCGACCACGGACTCGCCCACGCGGCGCGGCTCGTCGCGGTCGAGGGCCTCGGGCTTGCCGGTGTCGATCTGGCAGAAGTCGCAGCGCCGGGTGCACTGGTCGCCGCCGATGAGGAAGGTGGCCTCGCGGTCCTCCCAGCACTCGTAGATGTTCGGGCAGCCGGCTTCCTGGCAGACCGTGTGCAGGCCCTCGCTCTTCACGAGGTTCTGCATCTTCGTGTACTCGGGACCCATTTTCGCCCGGGTCTTGATCCACTCGGGCTTGCGCTCGATGGGGGTCTGGCTGTTGCGGACCTCCAGGCGCAGCAACTTGCGTCCGTCGGGTGCGACTGCGGACACGTCGGCTCCCTGTAGCTTCGATTCTTCGGCGTACAACAGGGTACGCCCGTGGTTGTCGGGCCCTACCGGTGAGCCCAACCTCAGGGCCCAAGGGCGCATTCCCGAGGTCAGGCGGTCGCCTTCTCGACGAGGCGCGGCTTCAGCTCCGCGTTCTCCAGGACGTCCCTCAGATGCCGCTCGACGACCGGCAGCACCTCGTCGATCGTCACGTCCCGGCCGAGCTCGTTGGCCAGGGAGGTGACGCCCGCGTCCCGGATCCCGCACGGGATGATCTTGTCGAACCAGGCGTTGTCCGGGTTCACGTTCAGCGCGAAGCCGTGCATCGTGACGCCCTTGGCCACCCGGATGCCGATCGCGGCGATCTTGCGGTCCTCGCGCCGCTGGCCCGCGTTGGAGGGGGCGTACTCCGGGCCGTTGAGCCGCGGGTCGAACTCCTCGTCGTTCAGGCGCGGGTCGAAGTCCAGGGCCAGCCCGCCGAGCGAGGGCCGCTGCTCCACCGGGTCGCCGAGCACCCACACCCCGCTGCGGCCCTCGACCCGGGTCGTCTCGAGGCCGAACTCCGCGCAGGTGCGGATCAGCGCCTCCTCCAGGCGCCTCACGTGCGCCACCACGTCCACCGGGCGCGGCAGCTTCTGGATCGGGTAGCCGACCAGCTGTCCCGGGCCGTGCCAGGTGATCTTGCCGCCGCGGTCCACATCGATGACCGGGGTGCCGTCGAGCGGACGCTCGCTGTCCTCCGTGCGCCGGCCCGCCGTGTAGACCGGAGGGTGTTCGAGGAGCAGCACGGTGTCGGGGATCTCGTCCGCGAACCGGGCCGCGTGCACCCGGCGCTGCTCGTCCCAGGCCTCCTGGTACTCCACGGCCTCGGCACCGAATCCCATGCGGACGAACCGCAACTCACTCACGGCAACGCCTCCCTGAAGGTCGTAAGGCGCGCGACGCGCCCACGCCACTGTACGTCCGGCCGTCACGCGTCAGCCCTGCGGGCAATCCTCACACGATCGGATGAATGCCCCTCGAAGTGTGCTACCGCCTGCTTACGCTCCGCTACATTCGCGCCGTTCATGAGGCCATAAGGGCTGCTCACAGGCAATCCGAGCATTTCAGGTGCCCGGAAGGCAGGAGACCGCACCGCAGATGACGGAACGACCCGCGCAGCGCACTCCCAACCGCCAGCTCGCCGCGCTCATCGCAGAAGCGGGATTCTCCAACGCAGGTCTGGCCCGTCGCGTCGACCAGCTCGGTCTGGAACACGGGCTGGACCTGAGATACGACAAGACATCGGTCACCCGGTGGCTGCGCGGACAGCAGCCCCGGGGCACCACGCCCGCGCTCATCGCGGAGGTCTTCACCCGGCGCCTCGGACGCCGCCTGACCACCCAGGACCTCGGCCTCGACGCCTGCGCCCCCGTGTACGCGGGGCTGGAGTTCGCCGCCACTCCGGAAGAGGCCGTGGACATCGTCAGCGGGCTGTGGCGCAAGGACTCCGGCAGCCATGCGGAGCTGCGGAAGATCGCCTTCACCCCGGCAGGGCTGGTCGTGCCCAGCCGGGACTGGCTGATCGGGCGGGCCGACGAGAAGGTCGCCCGCGGGGAGGCGCCCGCCCGGGTCCCCGCCCAGGGCCGCCCTCCCGCCAGGCCCCCCGCCAGGCCCCCCGCCCCGTCCGAGCAGGTGGTGCCCGCCATGCCCCGGCAGCGCGGCCAGGCCGAGCGCAGCCCCGGCCAGAGGGTCACCGCCGGCGACATCGCCGCGCTGAGCTCGGTCGGCGAGCTGTTCCGCACCCTCGACGACATGTACGGCGGCGGCCACGCCCGCCAGGCCCTCGTGCGCTACCTGGAGCACGAGTGCGAGCCGATGCTGCGCGGCACCTACGGCGAGCAGACGGGCCGCCGCCTGTTCGCGGCGGCCGCCGAGCTGACCCGGCTCGCGGGCTGGACGTCGTACGACATCGCCGCGCACGGTCTCGCCCAGCGCTACTTCGTGCAGGCGCTGCGGCTCGCGCAGGCCGCCGGGGACCGGCCCTACGGCGCGTACGTGCTGATCACCATGAGCCGGCAGGCCGTGTACCTGGTGCACGGGCGGGAGGCCGTCCAGCTCGCGCGCGTGGCCCAGCAGGGGCTCGGGAGCTCCGCCGCGCCCGCCGTCCAGGCACTGCTGCACGCCGCCGAGGCGCGCGGGCACGGGGTCCTGGGCGACGTGCGCGCCTGCACCGCCTCCCTGGTACGGGCCGAGCGCGCCCTCGAGGCCGCCCGGCCCGGCGACGAGGTGCCGTTCTGGGCGCGCCGCTTCGACGAGGCCCAGCTCGCCGACGAGTTCGGGCACTGCCACCGGGACCTGCAGCAGTACCGCGCCGCCGCCCAGCACGCCGAGCGCTCGCTCCAGCTGCGCGCCCCGGCGTACGCCCGCAGCCGCCTGTTGTGCCGGGTCGTGCTCGCCACCGCCCGGCTCGGCCTCGGCGACCTGGACCAGGCCTGCCAGCTGGGCGCCGAGGCGGCGGGACAGGCGGCCGAGATGCGGTCGGTCCGGGCGATCGAGTACGTCAGGGACTTCGAGCGCCGCCTGGAGCCGTACAAGGACGCGGCACCGGTGCGGAGCTACCGCGACAAGATCGCAGCGCTCCTGTGAGCGGTCACCCCCGACCGCCGCACCGGTGCGCACCCACGACGGCCGAGTCCGCACGACGGCCGAGTCCGCACAATGGCGCGTCCGCACGACGGCCGAGTGCGGCAGTGCCCGAGCGGTCGTACCCCCGTGACGCAAAGCCGCCCCGGTGAAACGGCTCAGGCCGCCCGTGCCGTCGGCAGCGGGTCCGCGACGTGCATCGACCTGCCGACCCCCAGATCCGCCAGGATCGCGGCCGACGCCCGGCGCGCCGAGTGCAGCGCCCCCTGGACCGTACTGGTGTCCCGATGATCGCCGCACACGTACAGGCCCGCCAGCAGCCGCACCGACCGCAGCAGGTCGTGCGGCGGCCGCATCGCGGGCACGGCCTCGGCGGTCTGGTGCACGGCGAGCGTCTCCCACCGCGAGGTCGAGGTGCCGTAGAGGCGGGAGAGGTGGATGCGTACGGCGGTGTCGACCTCGGCCGGGGGCGCGCCCAGGACCGTGGACGACACGAGGGTCCGGCCCGCCGGTGCGCGGGATGGGTCGACCCGGCTGACCACCGCCGTGTGTGCGACCGGCCCGCCGCGGTCCGCGTCGAGCAGCAGGAACGCGCCGGTCGCCGGCGGCTCGTCCGTCGTGTGGTGCACCACCGTCACCGGGTGGAAGCCGGGCACCCGCAGCCCGGGCAGCAGCTCGGCGGCGGCGCGCGCGTCGGTCGCGAGCAGGACGGCGCGGCAACGGATCTCGCCGTGCTCGGCGGTGGTCACCGACGTGGTGGAGACCGAGGTGACGCGGACGCCGGTGTGCACGGTGCCGAACGGCAGCGCGCGGGCGAGCAGCTCCGGCAGCACCTCGGCGCCGCCCTCCGGCAGACACAGCCGGCCGCTTGCGAAGGCGCGCAGCGCGAGGTCCGCGCAGCGGCTGGATGTGGTGAGGTCGGGGTCGCACAGCAGGGCGGCCAGCAGCGGACGGAGGAAGCCGTCGACGGTGCGGGCGGGCAGACCGCGGGCCGCCAGTGCCTGGGCGGCGGGCAACTCGTCGCGGGACAGGAGCCGTTCGACCGGCGTGGTGGCGATCCGGGCGAGCGCCGAGCCGAGCCGGGCCTGGTCCACGGCGGTGCCCAGCGGGGCGCCCGTCCGGATCCTGACGGCAGGGGCCGCACGCAGGACCCGGGCCCGGGCCCTGGGCGGGGCCGACGGCAGGGGGGCGCTCGCGAGGGCGCGCACGACGTGGAGTGCGCTCCTTGCGCTCCGGGCGCCCGCCGGGGCGCCCGCGCGGTGGTGCCGTCCGTCGCTGTGCAGCAGGACCCCCGGCGCGAAGGGGCGCAGCACGAGCGCGTCGAGCCCCGGGCTCAGATCCAGTTCGGGATACGACGTGGACAGCAACTGTCCGATCCGGTCGAGCCGGAACCCGTCGACCTTCTCCGTCGACATACGGCCGCCCACGTAAGGGGCGGCCTCCAGGACTGCGGTCGTTACTCCTGCGCTGGTCAGCCGATGCGCCGCCGAGAGTCCGGCGACCCCGGCTCCCACCACGACGACGTCCGCCTGGTACGCGGGCTCAAGCACGTGCCCCTCCTCGAGGTTGCGCGGCCGGTGGAGCAGTGATGCCCCCAACCGGCTTGAGAAATACCCGAGTTCGGGTCGAGGTTAGGGCTGTGATCGGTCAACGGCAGTCGCGCATCGACAGGGCACGGTCGCACGGCGGTCGCATACGGTCGCAAGGTGCCGCGAGTGAGGTCGCAGGCGTCACAGCGCCGCCCGGATCGCCCCCTCGATCTCCGGGAACGCGAACGAGAACCCCGACTCCAACAGGCGCTTCGGCACCACCCGTTGGCTGCCCAGCACGTCCTCGGCCATCTCGCCGAGCGCCAGCCGCAGCGCGGGCGCAGGCACAGTGAAGGGTGTCGCCCGGTGCAGCACCCGCCCCATCGCCGCGGTGATCTCACGGTTCGTCAGCGGGGTGGGAGCGGTCAGGTTGAATGGCCCCGACAGGTCCTCGGTGTCGATGAGGTGACGGAGCGCGGCCACCTCGTCGTGCAGCGCGATGAACGACCAGTACTGCCGGCCGTCGCCCATCCGCCCGCCGACCCCGGCCCGGAACAGCGGGAACAGCCGCCCCCACGCCCCGCCCTCGCGGGCCACGACCAGCCCGGTGCGCGCGAACACCGTCCGCACGCCCGCCTCCTGCGCGGCGGCCGTGGCCTCCTCCCACTCCACGCACAGCGCGGGCAGGAAACCCTCCCCGGGCGGCGCGTCCTCGTCGACGGTCCGGTCGCCGGTGTCGCCGTAGAAGCCGATCGCGCTGCCGCTGACGAAGACCCGCGGCGGCTGATCGAGGGAGGCGATCGCCTCGGCGAGCGCGGCCGTGCCGAGCACCCGGCTGTCGCGGATCGTTCTCTTGTAGGCGTCCGTCCAGCGGTGGTCGCCGATCCCGGCGCCCGCGAGATTGACCACGGCGGCGCAGCCGGCGAGCCCGGCCGCGTCCACGTACTGTCTCCGGGGGTCCCAGCAGACCTCGTCCTCGCTCCGGGCCGAGCGGCGCACCAGTCGCACCACCTCGTGCCCGTCCGCGGCCAGGGACCGCACCAGTGCGCTGCCGATGAGACCGGATGCGCCGGCCACCGCGATTCGCAAACGTTGCATGCCACCATCCTGCCGGGCGACGGCGCGAAAAACCCGACGGGGCGCTCGCATTTCCGACGTAGGGTGACCCCCATGCCGGCTCCGTACATACGCAACGCCGCGCTCGACGACGAGGACGCTCTCGGCCGACTCGACCGCGCGACCTGGTCCTACCTGCACGAGGTCACACCGCCGCCGCAGCAGCCGTACGAGCCCTTTTTCAGGGAGCGTTCCGTGCCCCGCGACCACCTGGTCGCCGAATTCGACGACCGCCTCGTGGGCTACATCCGTCTCGGCTTCGCCACCGAGCTGGCGTCGAACCGGCACGTACGGCAGATCCGCGGACTGGCCGTGGCCGAGGAGGCCCGCGGCAAGGGCGTCGGCCGCGCTCTGCTGCGCGCCGCCGTCGAGGAGGTCCGCCGTCAGGGCGCCCGCCGCATCAGCCTGCGGGTGCTGGGCCACAACACCGCGGCCCGCAAGCTCTACGAGTCCGAGGGCTTCGTCGTCGAGGGCGTACAGCCCGAGGAGTTCTACCTGGACGGCGTGTACGTCGACGACGTGCTCATGGGGCGCCCCCTGTGACAGTCAGGACGTGACCAGCTCGCCCGTGTCCACCGGCGCCGTCGCCCTCGCCGCGCGCTGCGCGTCCGGGGCGACCTCGGCGGCCGTCAGGACGTACCCCGTCTCGTTGTCCGAGGTGGAGCGGGCGAAGACGACGCCGAAGACGCGGCCGTCGGTGGTCAGCAGCGGTCCGCCGGAGTTGCCGGGGCGGACGGTGGAGCGGATCGAGTAGATCTCGCGGGTGACCGCGGCGTCGTTGTAGATGTTCTGGCCCGTCGCCCGCATCCGGTTCGCGACCGTCGCCGCCTGGAGGTTCAGGTCGCCGTCCTGCGGATAGCCCGCGACCACGGCCGAGTCGCCGCGCGCGGCGACGGCGTCGAAGCGCAGGACGGGGGCGTTCAGGCCGGGGACGTAGAGCACGGCCACGTCCCTGTCCGGGTCGAAGAGCACCACCCGCGCCTGGTACGACCGCCCGAGGCCCCCGACCCGCACGGTCGGGTGGTCGATGCCCGCCACCACGTGCGCGTTGGTCATCACGTGCCGCGCCGCGTACACGAAGCCGCTGCCCTCGCGGCCCTGGCTGCCCGAGGCGCCCTCGATCTTGACCGTGCTGAGCTCGGCGGCGTTCGTGGCGCTCGCCGTCACGCTGTCGCCGGAGGGCTTGGCGACGCCCGCCGTCGGCTCGTTCTCGAACGGGTTGAAGACCTGCGGGAAGCCCGCCTCGGTGAGCGCGGAGGTGGCCCGCGAGAACCAGGCGGGCGTGGTGTCCGGCATCGCGTTCTGCACGGCGCCGAGCAGCGTCGAGTCGCGTATCGCCGTCGTCACCAGTGGGGAGGAGGAGGCGCCCAGGACGCTCGCGGCCACCCACGCCACGATCAGCACGGCGACCGAGTTGGCGGCGGCCCCGCCGATCCCGTCGGCAGCCCTGAGCGGACCCCGACCGGCACGGTCCAGCTCGCGCCGCAGCCTGACCGCGAGGCGCCCTGCCAGCTCGTGTCCCACCACCGCCGGGACCAGCACCGTGAGCACGGCGGTCACCGTCGCCGCGGTCGTCCCGCGGGCCACGAAGTCCATCACCCACGGCAGGATCCACACGCCGACGACCGCGCCGCCCACGAACCCGGCCAGCGAGACGCAGCCGGCCACCAGTCCGCGCCGGTAGCCGGACGCCGCGTAGACGAGGATCACCAGCATCAGCAGGACATCGAGCAGGTCCACCCAAGCCGCCTTTCTCTCGGACCCCTAAGTACGCGTGGGACGTGCCCGGTGATCAGCCACACGTGCGCAGGAGCGGGAACCGGCCACGTGTGCGTGTATCCCCAGAAACGTCCTGGACCAGGACGATGGTTCCACCGGGTGGCACAGCACACATCGCGGGCGGACCGGATCGGGCCGACAGTGAGGTCATGCGTGGTGTGGGAGGAGCCCGGCAGGCAAGGGCACGGCGTCCGGGACGGCTGAGCCGCGGCGCCGTGGTACTGCTCGGCTGCCTGCCGGCGGCCGCCGCCGTCGGCGCGATGCTGCTGTACGCGCGCGGCGACGACCTCACGGTGACCGAGCCCGCGCAGACGGTCGAGGTCCGCTCCCCCGAGCACGGCGCGCCGAAGCCGCGCATCGTGCCGCGGTCCGCCTGGCTGGGCGCCAGCGCGCACCCGCAGCCGCCCCCGGACTACGACGACAAGGTCGTCGCCGTCTTCGTCCACCACACCGAATCGCCCAACGGGTACGCGTGCGCCGACGCCCCGAGCATCATCCGCCACCTGTACGCGGGCCAGACCGGCGCCGAGCGGTGGGACGACATCGGCTACAACTTCCTCGTCGACCGCTGCGGCACGATCTACGAGGGCCGCGCGGGCGGCGTCGACCGTCCCGTCACCGGCGCCCACACCCAGGGCTTCAACCACCGCACCGTGGGCATCGCGGCCATCGGCACGTTCACGGCCGGGGCCCCGGTGCCGCGGAGCATGACCGACGCGATCGCCGCGCTGGCCGCCTGGAAGCTGGGCCTGGCCGACATCGACCCGCGCTCCAGTGCCCGCCTGGTCTCCACCAGCGACCTCAGCCGATACAGGGCCGGCACCACGGCGACGCTCCCCGCCCTCGCCGGCCACCGGGACGGCTACAGGACCAGTTGCCCGGGAGCAGCCCTGACGGCACGTCTCCCGGCGGTCAGACAGGCCGCGGCGCGGCTGCAGGGGCGGAGGTGAGCCCGGCGGACGACGTCCTGCCCCGAGCGATCCACAGGAACGGCACAGCCGTCGCGCAGGGTTTTCAGATCCCGGCGCCCTACGGTCGGGTACCGCACAAGCCGACTGGAGGTGGGGAAGATGAGCAGCAGTCGTACCCGGAGCAGGGAGAAGACGGCCGGATGGACCGCGGCCGTGCGCAGCCCCTGGACGGTGGTCCGCGCGGTCGCGACGGTCGTCCTCGGCCCGGCCGCGGTCACGGCGTCCGCCCTCGGCCAGGCCAACGCGGCACCGCTCCACCAGGCGGTGAAGGCCGACCGGACGCAGGCGTACATCCCGTCGGACACGGGCCGGCGCCGGGCGGCGGCGTGACGCGCCCGTGAGCCTCCGGCCCACTCCCTACTCCCGGAAGCGGTCCCACAGCTTGGGGTACCGCTGGGCGAGCACCCCGTCGTCCTCGAAGTCGACCGGCGTGCCCTCCGGCTCCGCCGGGGCGGGCGGGATGCCGAGGTCGGGGGCGACGGTGCCGGTGAGCTGTTCGTAGGCCTCGTCCGCCGCGTAGCCGAGCTCCTCGCCGTCGCCGTCGATCTCCTCGTCGAAGTCGTCCAGCAGGTCGGCGAGCGTGTCCGGGTCGTGCAGGGCGCCCTCGAAGACCTCCCGGCCCTGGCCGATCAGCCAGCACCGGAAGAAGTCGAAGGCGTCGTCGCTCGCCCCGTCGAGCAGCACCCAGGCGGCGCCCCACAGATCCCAGCGGTAGGCGCGGTTGTAGCGGGACTCGAAGTGACGGGCGAAGTCCAGGACCTGCTCCGGGTCCAGCGCGAGCAGCCGCTCGACGAGTAGGTCGGCCTGCTCCTCGGGGTCGCCCCCGGCGGCCTCGCGGGTGGCGTCGATCAGCTCCCAGAACTCCGTCTCGTCCATCACGGGTCAAGCATCGGGCCTCGGGCCAAGGGGCGCACGTGGAGTGAGGCGGATTGTTATGGGCGGTACGGCTTATGGGCGGTACAGCGCGGCGAGCCGTGTCGCGTCGCGCGCGAAACGCGCCCGCAGCGACTCGGGGGCCAGCACCTCCACCTCCGGCCCGAGCGCCGTGAGCTGGGTGTGGGCCACCTCCTCGGACTCCACTGGCAAGGTCACCGTCACCCGCCCCCGCTCGTCGGGGGGACCGGCGGTCTTCAGCGCCTCCCCGGCCGACAGCGCGTCGACGGCGTACGGCAGTCTCCGCACGCCCTCCTCGGACAGCCGCACCACGACCTCGGCCCGCAGGATGGACCGCGCGAACTGCTCGGCCCGCTCCTCCCAGAAGGCGGGCAGGTCGAACTCCCCATCCCGCTCGAAGCGTTCTTCGCAGGCGTCGACGGCGGTGAAGCGGTCGATCCGGTACACCCGGAAGGAGCCGTGCCCCGCGACCCGGGCGCACAGGTACCACACGCCCGCCTTCAGCACGAGCCCGTACGGCTCCAGCCGCCGCTCGACCTCGTCCTCCCCGCGCCGGTAGCGCGCGGTGATCCGCCGGTCGTCCCACACCGCGTCCGCGACCGCCGGCAGCAACTCGGGCGTCTTCGGCTCCCGGAACCAGTTGGGCGCGTCCAGATGGAACCGCTGCGCCGCGGTGCGGGACGCGTCGCGCAGGGAGGGCAGCAGCGCCGCGGACACCTTCAGCCGGGCGGCGGAGGCGGCGTCCTCCAGCCCCATCTCCCTGAGCGCCCCCGGTACGCCGCTGAGGAACAGCGCCTCGGCCTCGCTGCGGGCGAGCCCGGTCAGCCGCGTCCGGTACCCGCCGACGAGCCGGTACCCCCCGGCCCGCCCCCGGTCGGCGTACACCGGCACCCCCGCATCCGACAACGCCTGCGCGTCCCGTGTCACGGTCCGCTCCGACACCTCCAGCTCGCGGGCGAGTTCGGCGGCGGTCATGGAGGGCCGGGACTGAAGCAGCAGCACCATCTTGATGAGCCGGGCAGCGCGCATGGGTTCATGATGCCGGGAGGCGCCGACAACGAAGGGGTACGGCAGCAGCCGTACCCCTTCACCGGACCTCGTGTCTTACAGGCCGTACTTCTCCCGCGCCTCCTTGACCGCCGAGGCCTTCACCTCGCCGCGCCGGGCGAGCTGGGCCAGGGCGGCGACGACGATCGACTGGGCGTCGACGCCGAAGTGGCGGCGGGCGGCCTCGCGGGTGTCCGACAGGCCGAAGCCGTCGGCGCCCAGGGAGGAGTAGTCCTGCTCGACCCACTGCGCGATCTGGTCCGGGACCTGGCGCATGTAGTCCGAGACCGCGAGGACCGGGCCCTCGGCGCCCTGGAGCGCCTGGCGGACGTACGGCACGCGCTCCTCGCCCCGCAGCAGCGCCGCGTCGGCCTCCATGGCGTCCCGGCGCAGCTCGCTCCAGGACGTCGCGGACCACACGTCCGCGGCCACGCCCCATTCCTCGGCGAGCAGCTTCTGGGCCTGAAGCGCCCAGTGGATCGCCGTCCCGGAGCCCAGCAGCTGGATCCGCGGGGCGTTCGCGGTGACCGAAAGCCCCGCCGACTCGGCCGTGTTGAAGCGGTACAGGCCCTTGACGATGCCCTCGTCGATGCCGAGGCCCGACGGCTTCGCGGGCTGCGGCAGCGGCTCGTTGTAGACGGTCAGGTAGTAGAAGACGTTCGGGTCCTCACCCGGCGCCGCCTCGCCGTACATGCGGCGCAGACCGTCCTTGACGATGACCGCGATCTCGTACGCGAACGCCGGGTCGTACGTCAGCGCGGCGGGGTTCGTCGCCGCGATCACCGGCGAGTGGCCGTCCGCGTGCTGCAGGCCCTCGCCCGTCAGTGTCGTACGGCCGGCGGTGGCGCCGACGAGGAAGCCGCGGCCGAGCTGGTCGCCGAGCTGCCACATCTGGTCGGCGGTGCGCTGCCAGCCGAACATCGAGTAGAAGATGTAGAACGGGATCATCGGCTCGCCGTGCGTCGCGTACGACGTCGAGGCGGCGATGAAGTCGGCCATCGAACCGGCCTCGGTGATCCCCTCGTTGAGGATCTGGCCGTTCCTGGCCTCCTTGTAGTACATCAGCTGGTCGCGGTCGACCGGCTCGTACGTCTGGCCCTTGGGCGAGTAGATGCCGAGGGACGGGAACAGCGACTCCATGCCGAAGGTGCGCGCCTCGTCGGGGACGATCGGCACCCAGCGCCTGCCCGTCTCCTTGTCGCGGACCAGGTCCTTGACCAGGCGCACGAAGGCCATGGTGGTCGCCACGTTCTGCGAGCCGGAGCCCTTGTCGAAGGAGGCGAAGGCCTTCTCGGCGGGCGCGGGCAGCGGCGCGACCGGGTGCACGCGGCGGGCCGGGGCCGGGCCGCCGAGGGCCGCGCGGCGCTCCTGGAGGTAGCGGACCTCGGGGGAGTCGGCGCCCGGGTGGCCGTAGGGCACCACGCCGTCGACGAACTGGCTGTCCGAGATGGGCAGCTCCAGCAGGTCACGCAGCTGCTTGAACTCGTCCACCGACAGCTTCTTCATCTGGTGGTTGGCGTTCTTCGACGCGAAGCCCTTGCCGAGGGTGTGGCCCTTGACCGTCTGGGCCAGGATCACCGTCGGGGCGCCCTTGTGCTCCAGGGCGGCCTTGTACGCGGCGTACACCTTGCGCGGCTCGTGACCGCCGCGCGAGAAGTGGAAGCACTCGAGGATCTTGTCGTCGCTCAGCAGCTTCGCCATCTCGACGAGCGCCGGGTCCTTGCCGAAGAAGTCCTCGCGGATGTAGGCGGCGTCGCGGGTCTGGTACGTCTGGACCTGCGCGTCCGGCACCTCGCGCAGCCGGCGTACCAGCGCGCCCGTGGTATCGAGGGCGAACAGCTCGTCCCAGGCCGAGCCCCACAGCGTCTTGATGACGTTCCAGCCGGCGCCGCGGAACTGGGCCTCCAGCTCCTGCACGATCTTGAAGTTGGCGCGGACCGGGCCGTCGAGCCGTTGCAGGTTGCAGTTGATGACGAAGGTGAGGTTGTCCAGCTCCTCACGGGCGGCGAGCGCGAGGGCCGCCGTCGACTCCGGCTCGTCCATCTCGCCGTCGCCGAGGAAGGCCCAGACGTGGGACGCGGAGACGTCCTTGATGCCGCGGTTGGTGAGGTAGCGGTTGAACCGCGCCTGGTAGATCGCGGAGAGCGGGCCGAGGCCCATCGACACCGTCGGGAACTCCCACAGCCAGGGCAGGCGGCGCGGGTGCGGGTAGGAGGGCAGGCCGCCTCCGCCCGCCTCCCGGCGGAAGTTGTCGAGGTGCTGCTCGTTCAGGCGGCCGTCGAGGAAGGCACGGGCGTAGATGCCGGGGGAGGCGTGGCCCTGGATGTAGAGCTGGTCGCCCGAGCCGGGGGCGTCAGGGGAGTCCTTGCCCTTGAAGAAGTGGTTGAAGCCGGTCTCGTACAGCCAGGCCGCGGAGGCGAAGGTGGCGATGTGGCCGCCGACGCCGTATTTCGAGCCACGGGTCACCATCGCGGCCGCGTTCCAGCGGTTCCACGCGGTGATGCGGCGCTCCATCTCCTCGTCACCGGGTACGGCCGGCTCGGCAGCGGTGGGGATGGAGTTGACGTAGTCGGTCTCGAGGAGCTTGGGCAGGGCGACGCCGGTGCCCTCGGCGCGCTCCAGCGTGCGGCGCATCAGGTACGCGGCACGGTGCGGCCCGGCCGCCTTGGCGACGGCGTCCAGGGAGGCCTGCCATTCGGCGGTCTCCTCCGGGTCGCGGTCCGGGAGCTGGTCGAGCTCGCTCGGCTGGATGGCGTTGGGGTCGGTCATGTCGCCGCCTTCCTCAGTCGAAGGGGGTTCCCTCATCGGTAAGGGATCGGGGGTGCCCTTGGTCTTTGGCAGGACAGGGCGTGAGGCTCTGGGGAAGCCCGTCGGCGACTTTAACCCCCTGATCGATGATCGATCAAAGGGTTGAGGGGCAAAACCTCTTGATCCCGAGAAAGTAGGCACCCGGTGCCTCCGACAGGGACACCGGGTGCCGCTCGTTTCGGGGGTTTTCGCAGGTGAGGCCGCGCTTGAGCGGCGGTGTGCTCCGGTGTTCGGCGCCTTGTTTGCGGCGGAGCAAGGTGTTCAGGCTCGTGGGGCGCAGCCGAGGACGTGGGCCTTCACGATGTCCGCGATGCGCGGGTCCCGCCTGCTGAAGGCGGCCACCAGCTCCTCGTGCTCCTCGGCGTACGACTGCTGGACCGTCCCCAGCCAGCGGATCGACAGCGCCGTGAAGACCTCGATGCCCAGGCCCTCCCAGGTGTGCAGCAGCACCGAGTTGCCGGCCGCGCGGACCAGCTCGCGGTGGAAGGCCACCGTGTGCCGGACCTGCGCCGTGCCGTCGGACCTGCGGTCGGCCTCGTACAGCGCGGCGACATGCGGCTCCAGGGCCGAGCAGTCCTCCGCCAGCTTCTCGGCCGCCAGCTCCGCCGCGATGGCCTCCAGGCCGGCCCGGACGGGGTAGCTCTCTTCCAGGTCGGCGGCCGTCAGATTCCGTACCCGCACGCCCTTGTTCGGCGCCGACTCGATCAGCCGCAGCGACTCCAGCTCGCGCAGCGCCTCCCGCACCGGCGTCTGGCTGACCTCCAGCTCGGTCGCGATCCGTCGCTCGACGATCCGCTCACCCGGCTTCCAGCGCCCGCTGACGATCCCCTCCACGATGTGCTCGCGGATCTGCTCGCGCAGCGAGTGGACGACGGGCGCGGTCATTGAGGGCTCCTTAGGGAGGGGCTCAGAGTCCAGTGCAGCGGCCCGAAGGGCCTCGTCGAGGGGTGGCGGTCGGGCGGCGGGCGGGGACCCCGGGGGGCGTTTGACGATTAGACAATACGGCCGGTAGCCCCCCGAGGAAGGGCGCATACGGCCGCTTTCCTGCAGGTGAGACGAGGCTTACACGACGGACGGCGCCCCCGCCCCGGAAAGCTCCGGGGCGGGGGCGCCGTGAAAGCCGGTCACCTGCCGGTGGCTCAGAGCCCGAGCTCGACCTCGAACTCGCCCGCCTCCAGGATCGCCTTGACCGCCGTCAGGTAACGGGCCGCGTCGGCGCCGTCCACCAGGCGGTGGTCGTAGGAGAGAGTCAGGTAGGCCATGTCGCGGACGCCGATGACCGTGCCCTCCTCCGTCTCGATGACGGCCGGGCGCTTGACCGTGGCGCCGATGCCGAGGATCGCGACCTGGCCCGGCGGCACGATGATCGTGTCGAACAGCGCGCCGCGCGAACCGGTGTTGCTGATGGTGAAGGTCGCGCCGGACAGCTCGTCCGGGGTGATCTTGTTGGCCCGGACCTTGCCCGCCAGCTCGGCCGTGGCCTTGGCGATGCCGGCGATGTTGAGGTCGCCCGCGTGCTTGATGACCGGGGTCATCAGGCCCTTCTCGGAGTCCACCGCGATACCGATGTTCTCGGTGTCGAAGTAGGTGATGGTCCCCTCGGCCTCGTTGATCCTGGCGTTGATGACCGGGTGGGCCTTCAGCGCCTGGGCGGCGGCCTTGACGAAGAACGGCATCGGGGAGAGCTTGACGCCCTCGCGCGCCGCGAACGCGTCCTTGGCCTGGGCGCGCAGGCGCATCAGGCGGGTCACGTCGACCTCGACCACCGAGGACAGCTGGGCCTGCTCGTGCAGGGCCTTGACCATGTTGTCGCCGATGACCTTGCGGATCCGCGGCATTTTGACGGTCTGGCCGCGCAGCGGGGAGGCCTCCAGGACCGGCGCCTTCCTGGCGGCGGAAGGAGCGGCCGCGGCCGGAGCAGCAGCAGCGGCGGCGGCCTTCGCGGCCTCGGCCGCGGCGAGGACGTCCTGCTTGCGGATGCGGCCGCCAACGCCGGTGCCCTTGACGGTGGACAGGTCGACGCCGTTCTCGGCGGCGAGCTTGCGCACCAGCGGGGTCACGTACGCGCCCTCGTCGGTCGCCTGGGCGGCGGCCGGGGCAGCCGGGGCGGCCGGTGTGACCGGGGCGGCCGGTGTGACCGGGGCGGGGGCGGGCGCCGGAGCGGACGGCACCGGCTGGGGGGCCGGGGCGGTCTGCTGCTGCGGGGCCGGAGCCGTGGGCGCCTGCGGAGCCGGGGCGGCGGGAGCCGGAGCCGGGGCGGCCGGAGCAGCGGGGGCCGGGGCGGCAGCCGGGGCCGGGGCCTCGGCGGCGGGAGCCGGAGCCGGGGCGGCCGGGGCCGGAGCGGCCGCGGGAGCGGCACCCGGCTGGCCGATGACGGCGAGCTTGGCGCCGACCTCGGCGGTCTCGTCCTCGCCGACCACGATCTCGAGCAGCACGCCGGAGGCGGGCGCCGGGATCTCGGTGTCGACCTTGTCGGTGGAGACCTCGAGCAGCGGCTCGTCGGCCTCGACGGTGTCGCCGACCGACTTCAGCCAGCGGGTGACGGTGCCCTCGGTGACGGACTCGCCGAGCGCGGGCAGGACCACGTCCGTGCCCTCGGCGGAACCGCCGCCGAAGGCGGCCTCGGCGGTCGGAGCCGGAGCGGGGGCGGCCTGCTCGGCGGCGGGGGCGGCCGGGGCGGCCGTCGGGGCCGGCGCCTGCTCGGCGGCCGGAGCGGACTCGGCGGCGGGGGCCGGGGCAGCCGCGGGGGCGCCGGAGCCGTCGTCGATGACGGCCAGCTCGGCGCCGACCTCGACGGTCTCGTCCTCGGCGACCTTGATGGAGGCCAGCACACCGGCCGCGGGCGAGGGGATCTCGGTGTCGACCTTGTCGGTCGATACCTCGAGCAGCGGCTCATCGGCCTCGACGCGTTCGCCCTCGGCCTTCAGCCAGCGGGTGACAGTGCCCTCGGTGACGCTCTCACCGAGCGCCGGAAGGGTTACGGAAACCGCCATGGTTTCGGTTGCTCCTAACGAATTGCGGAAGTCTGTGTCGTCGCGCCCGATGACTGAAGGCGTCAGTCGTGGGAGTGGAGGGGCTTGCCGGCCAGGGCCAGGTGGGCCTCGCCGAGCGCCTCGTTCTGCGTCGGGTGGGCGTGGATGAGCTGGGCGACCTCGGCCGGCAGCGCCTCCCAGTTGTAGATCAGCTGGGCCTCGCCGACCTGCTCGCCCATGCGGTCGCCGACCATGTGGACGCCGACGACGGCACCGTCCTTGACTCGGACGAGCTTGATCTCGCCCGCGGTCTTGAGGATCTTGCTCTTTCCGTTGCCCGCCAGGTTGTACTTCAGAGTGACGACCTTGTCCGCGCCGTAGATCTCCTTGGCCTTGGCCTCGGTGATGCCGACGGAGGCGACCTCGGGGTGGCAGTAGGTCACCCGCGGGACACCGTCGTAGTCGATCGGAACGACCTTCAGACCCGCCAGACGCTCCGCCACCAGGATGCCCTCGGCGAAGCCGACGTGCGCGAGCTGGAGCGTCGGGACGAGGTCACCGACGGCGGAGATGGTCGGGACGTTGGTCCGCATGTACTCGTCGACGAGGACGTAGCCGCGGTCCATGGCGACCCCGGCCTCCTCGTAGCCCAGGCCCTGGGAGACCGGGCCGCGGCCGACGGCGACGAGGAGGACCTCGGCCTCGAACTGCTTGCCGTCGGCGAGGGTGACCTTGACCCCGTCCTGGGTGTACTCGGCCTTCTCGAAGAAGGTGCCCAGGCTGAACTTGATGCCGCGCTTGCGGAAGGCGCGCTCAAGAAGCTTCGAGCTGTTCTCGTCCTCGACCGGGAGGAGGTGCTTCAGGCCCTCGATGATGGTGACGTCGGCACCGAAGGACTTCCACGCGGAGGCGAACTCGACGCCGATGACGCCGCCGCCCAGGATGATCGCGGACTTCGGCACGCGGTCCAGGACGAGGGCGTGGTCGGAGGAGATGATGCGGTCGCCGTCGATCTCCAGGCCCGGCAGCGACTTCGGCACGGAGCCGGTCGCCAGGAGGATGTGACGGCCCTGGATCCGCTGGCCGTTGACATCCACGGAGGTCGGGGAGGACAGCCGGCCCTCACCCTCGATGTAGGTCACCTTGCGGGAGGCGATCAGACCCTGCAGGCCCTTGTACAGGCCCGAGACGACCTCGTCCTTGTACTTGTGCACGGCCGGTACGTCGATGCCCTCGAAGCTGGCCTTGACGCCGAACTGCTCGCTCTCGCGGGCCTGGTCGGCGATCTCGCCCGCGTGCAGCAGGGCCTTGGTGGGAATGCATCCCCGGTGCAGGCAGGTGCCGCCGACCTTGTCCTTCTCGATCAGGGCGACGTCCAGGCCCAGCTGCGCCCCGCGCAGGGCCGCGGCGTAACCACCGCTACCACCGCCGAGGATCACTAGGTCGAAAACGGTGCTGGCGTCGTTCGCCACGTCACGTCCTCCATGCATGTGCGCCGTGCGCCGGTCTCCGATGACCGGCAGGCGGCTGGTGTCCGGCCGCTGTTGCTTCGGCCCTTCGGTGGGGGCCCTGTCCTGCCGAGAACCCATCTTCGCACTTGTCGGGAGTGGACGAGACGCGGGGCCGCGGTGTGAGACATACCACCCAGTGATCGCAACAGGACAAAACGGCCCCGGGTGCGAAAGGCACCCGGGGCCGTTACGGCATAGGAATGAACCTCAGCCCAGGTCACCCGCGGCCGTGAGCTCGGCGAGACGCACCAGCGTGCGCACTCCGCTGCCCGTGCCGCCCTTCGGGGTGTAGCCGAAGGGACCCTGCTCGTTGAAGGCCGGGCCGGCGATGTCGAGGTGCGCCCAGGTGATGCCCTCGCCGACGAACTCGCGCAGGAACAGACCGGCGACCAGGCCGCCGCCCATCCGCTCGCCCATGTTGGCGAGGTCGGCGGTGGGGGAGTCCATGCCCTTGCGCAGGTGCTCCGGCAGCGGCATCGGCCAGGCCTCCTCGCCGACCTCCTCGGCGGCCTCGTGGATCGCGGTGCGGAACGCGTCGTCGTTCGCCATGATCCCGAAGGTGCGGTTGCCGAGCGCCAGCACCATCGCGCCGGTCAGGGTCGCCACGTCCACGATCGCGTCCGGCTTCTCCTCGGACGCGGCCCACAGCGCGTCCGCCAGGACGAGCCGGCCCTCGGCGTCGGTGTTGAGCACCTCCACCGTCTTGCCGCTGTACATGCGCAGCACGTCGCCCGGACGGGTGGCGGAGCCGGAGGGCATGTTCTCGGCCAGCGCCAGCCAGCCGGTGATGTTGACCTCCAGGCCGAGGCGGGCGGCCGCGACGACGGCGGCGAACACGGCGGCCGCGCCGCTCATGTCGCACTTCATCGTCTCGTTGTGGCCGGCCGGCTTGAGCGAGATGCCGCCCGAGTCGTAGGTGATGCCCTTGCCGACGAGGGCCAGGTGCTTCTTCGCCCTGGAGTTGGTGTACGACAGCTTCACCAGCCTCGGCGCCGACGCCGAGCCGGCGCCGACGCCGAGGATTCCGCCGTAGCCGCCCATGGCGAGCGCCTTCTCGTCGAGCACCTGCACCTTCAGGCCGTGCTCCTTGGCCGCGGCCTGCGCGATCGCGGCGAACGCCTGCGGGTTGAGGTCGTTCGGCGGGGTGTTGATCAGGTCGCGGGCGCGGTTGAGCTCCTCGGAGACGGCCTTGGCGCGCTCGACCGCCGCCTTGTACGCCTTGTCGCGGGGCTTGCCGCCGAGCACGGCGACCTCGGCGAGCGGGGCCTTGCCGTTCTTCGCCTTCGGGTCCTTGCCGTTGACCTTGTACGCGTCGAAGGAGTACGCACCGAGCAGCGCACCCTCAGCGATCGCACCGGCGTCGGCGGCGTCCGCGAGCGGCAGGGCGAAGGCGGCCTTCTTCGCGCCGACGAGGGTGCGGGCGGCCACGCCGGCGGCCCGCCGCAGTGCCTCGGCGCCGTACTCGGCGTCCTTCTCCGGCTGCGCGCCGAGGCCCACCGCCACCACAAGCGGGGCCTTGAAACCGGACGGCGCGGGCAGCTTCGTCACCTCGCCCTCGGCACCGGAGGCACCGAGGGTCTCCAGGACGTCGGCGAGCTTGCCGTCGTACGCCTTGTCGACGGCCTCGGCGCCCGGTGCGACGACCGGGCCCTTGGTGCCCTTGGCGACACCGATCACGATCGCGTCGGCCCGCAGGCCGGGCGCCGCGGCGGTGCTGAGAGTGAGAGCAGTCACGGTGGTGAAATCTCGCTTCCCTATGAAAGATGGTGTGGCCGAATGCGGGTGGGTCGACCGGGCCCGACAACCGACCCTAGATCCCTCCTGCGGTGCGGTCTTTACCTGGGCAGGTAAACACCCGGCACGAGCCTACGCGCGGTGCGTCCGCGGTCCGTCCCGCGGGCGTTCACCTGACCGATGGCGTCGTCGCCACATCCCGATCCTCGCACCCGGTGACCCGAGCCACTTACGCCGGGTTCCGACGAGCGGCCCGCTCGTGCCGGACCATCGGCGATCATCCTTGGGTACACCGCCGCACACGCATCCTGGAGCCCGCCCGGTGAGACGCCCGATCCTGCGCCCCCTCCTGCTGAGCGCCTCGCTTCTGCTGCTCGCGGGCTGCACCGGGCACCCCGACGGCAAGCCGGGCGCCGAGCGCCGGCGGCCGCGTCCGTCCCGGGGCCAGCCGGCAGTGGCAGCTCAGCGGCCTCGACACCTCCGTCGACGCGGCGGTGTACGACATCGACGGCTTCGACCACTCCGGGGCGACGGTCGCCGCGCTGCACCGCAAGGGCCGCAAGGTCATCTGCTACGTCTCGACCGGCGCCTGGGAGGAGTTCCCCCCGACGCGAAGAAGTCCCCAAGTCGGTCCTGGGCGCGGCAACGGCTGGAAGGGCGAGCGCTGGCTCGACATCCGCCGCACCGACGTACTGGAGCCGCTGATGGCGGCCCGCCTCGACATGTGCCGCAGGAAGGGCTTCGACGCGGTGGAGCCGGACAACGTGGACGGCTACCGCAACCGCACCGGCTTCCCGCTGACGGCCTCCGACCAGCTCCGCTACAACCGCCTCATCGCCCAACTGGCGCACGACCGGGGCAGGTCGGTCGGACTGAAGAACGACCTCGGCCAAATCCCGCAGCTGGTACGGGACTTCGACGCGGTCGAAGAACAGTGCGCCCAGTACGGCGCATGCGCGGCCCTGAAGCCCTTCGTCGCGGCCGGCAAGGCGGTGTTCCACGTCGAGTACGAACTGCCGACGAGCCGCTTCTGCCCGCAGTCCCGCCGCCTGAAGCTGAGCTCACTGCTCAAGAAGTACGAACTGGGGGCGTGGCGCCGGGCGTGCTGAGCCCGAGCCCGGTGACCGCCGTGTCCGCCAGCCGGTCGGCCAGCGACCGTCGGCCGGGGAAGAGGACCGGCAGGGCGTTGAGGAAGAAGACGGCCACGGCCACCGCCCACACCAGCACCGACAGCAGGAACTGGCCCTCGATCAGCAGGACGCGGGCCACGGCGTACACGGCGACGTCGGCCGTCGTGGTGACCGCGGCCCGCAGGGCGGCCCGGCGCGGGAGACTCGGGGTGACCTTCAGACCGAGCAGCCCCTGGCCGAGAGTGCGGCCGACGAGGGCGAGGCAGGCCCACTGGTAGAGGAAGGTGACCAGGGTCAGCAGCCCGAAGGCCTCCTCCACGTACAGCACCGCCTTGTCCCACAGCGACAGCCCGAGGTGCTCCGAGGCGCTGATCACGTCGCCGCGCGAGGTGATCAGGTCGAAGCCGCTCCGGGTGGCGAGCTCGGGCACGTCGGTGACGAGCGCGGACATCCGGTGGAAGGTGAGCACGGCGAGCGCCGAGGCCGCCGCGACCACCAGCGCGAAGTCGATGAACCAGGCCACGGCACGGCGCAGTTTCGGCACAGACGTCCCCCGATCATGATTGTGTCTGTTCGGCGGATCAGCGTAGCGGCGGGACGGGGGCGCCCGGAGGGGCCGATGGGGGATCGTTTCGTTTCACCCCAGTGACAGAACGACCAGCGCCGCGGTCGCCGCGGTCTCGGCGAGGCCGCCGAAGACGTCACCGGTCACGCCCCCGAAGCGACGCGTGCAGTGGCGGAGCAGGAGCTCGGCGACGGCGGCGGAGAGGACGACGGCCCCTGCGGTACGGACGCTGCCGTACGCCCCGAAGAACGCACCCCCGGCGGCCGCCGCCCCGGTGACCAGCAGGGCCGCGCCCAGCGCCCCGCGCCCCGGAACCACCCCCGCGACGGCGGCCCCCAGCCCCTCCGGCCGGGCGGCCGGCACCCCGGCGCGCGCGGCCAGGGTGAGCGCGAGGCGGGCGGCGGTCGCCGAGACGACGGCGGCGAGCGCGCCCCGGGCCCACGAGCCGTCGTAGGCCTGCGTCAGGGCGCCCACCTGAGCCAGCAGCACGAACACCAGCGTGATCACCCCGAACGGGCCGATGTCCGACTGCTTCATGATCCGCAACGCGTCCTCGGCGGGCTTGCCGCTGCCGAGCCCGTCCGCGGTGTCGGCGAGCCCGTCGAGATGCAGACCGCGGGTCAGCACGGCGGGTACGGCGGCGGTGGCGACGGCGGCGAGCAGAGGGCTCGCCCCGAGGAACAGCAGCAGCAGGCCGACGGCGGCGGCGACCGCCCCGGCCACGAGCCCGACGACCGGCGCGCAGAGCATTCCCCCGCGCGCGGCCTCACGGTCCCAGCGACTCACCTTGACCGGGAGGACGGTGAGGGTGCCGAAGGCGAACCGGAGACCGTGCAGGGGCGGGATCTTGGACACGCGGGCAGACTACGGGACCGCCGCCCGTCGGCAGCGGGCAGGCAGCGTACCGATAAAACCGGCAAACTAGATGCATGGGGCACTGGCTGGAGCGGAACATCATCGAACCCGGCAAACTGCCCCTGCTCCTCGCCCTCACCGCCTTCGTCCTCACCTTCGTGATCACCCGGACCATCACCCGCCTCATCCGCGCCGGCAAGGGCCCCTTCGGCAATGTCAAGGCAGGCGGCCTGCACATCCACCACGTCGTCCCCGGCGTCGTCCTCACCGTCGTCGGCGGCTTCGGCGCGGTCGCCAGCAGCCACCACAGCTTCGGCTCGGCCGCCTTCGCGGTCGTCTTCGGCATGGGCGCGGGCCTCGTCCTGGACGAGTTCGCGCTGATCCTGCACCTGGACGACGTCTACTGGAGCGAGGCGGGCCGGCAGAGCGTCGAGGTCGTCGTCCTCACCGCGGCCCTGGTCGGCCTGGTCCTCGCCGGGTTCTCCCCGTTCGGCGTCAACGACCTGTCCACGGGTGAGCTCCAGGACCGCGGCACGGTCATCGCCATTGTCGCCGTGAACTTCCTCTTCTCCCTCGTCGCCCTCGGCAAGGGCAAGGTCCGCCTCGCGGTCTTCGGCGTGATCGTCCCCGTCGTCGCCCTCCTCGGCGCCGTCCGCCTGGCCCGCCCCGGCTCCCCGTGGGCCAAGCGCTTCTACCGCCGCCGCCCGCGCGCCCGCGCCCGCTCCAGCCTGCGCGCCTACCACCACGACCGCCGCTGGTCGGGGCCCCGCCGCGCGTTTCAGGACTGGATCGGCGGAAAGCCGGACGCGGAGCGGGCCCGTCTGCCCGGCCCCCGGTGACGTACCGCCGAGAGCAGGCACACCAGCGCCACGCCTGCGATCGCCGCCAGGTGCTCCTTGCCGGCCAGGTTCTCCTTCACCCCCACCTCGATCGCCATCGCCGCGACCACCGCGCCCGCCGTGACGTACGCCCCGTAGCGCCAGCCGAGGTACACCGCGAGACCCACTACGGCCGCCGACGGACCGGTGTCCACGACCTGCGCGTCCGTGCCGGGCAGCCCCAACGGGTGGTGCGGCCCGAGTGCGATGCCGATGCGCGCGTAGAGCGTGCCGGCGAGCGTGGCGACGTAGGCGATGGCGAGCGTCTGCCACCAGCCCAGGCAGATCTCGGCGATCCCGAGGACGAACAGGATCTGCGCCAGCGCGCCCCACACCGGCAGGTCCAGCGCCGGCATGAACAGCGACAGCGGGGTGCGCAGCAGGGCGAGCCACAGCGGTTCCTCGGCCCGTACGGACCCGATGTCCTGCACGAACCCATAGCCCCAGGACTGGTTCTGCACGAACTGCAGCACCGCCGTCAGACACACCGCCCCGATCGTCATCGGGATCGCCCGCGGACCCAGCTTCAGCAGCGGCTCGCGCACGGTGACGTACAGAAGCCCCCATTCGGCGCGGGCCCAGCGGGCGAGCCTGGTCATCTGTGCGTCTCCAGGTGCTTGCGGTGCAGCCACTTCGGCAGTCCCGGAGCCTCCAGGAACCCCTCCGCGCGCGCCGACGCGAGGCCGATGCGCAGCAGGTCCGCGCTCTTTTCGAAGAGCAGGAACCTCGGTTCCCAGATGGGCCGGTACTTGGCGTTGGCGCGGTACAGCGACTCGATCTGCCACCAGCGCGAGAAGAAGCTGAGGAGCGACCGCCACAGCCTCAGAACCGGCCCGGCGCCGAGGCGTGCGCCACGTTCGAAGACCGACCGGAACATGGCGAAGTTGAGGGAAACCTGGGTGATCTCGATCTCTCGGGCACGGCGCAGGAGTTCGAGCACCATGAACTCCACCAGCCCGTTCTCGGCGTGGCGGTCGCGCCGCATCAGGTCCAGGGACAGCCCGTGCGGCCCCCACGGCACGAAGGAGAGCAGGGCCCGCAGGTCGCCCCGCGCGTCGTGGCACTCCAGCATCACGCACCGGCCGTCCTCCGGATCCCCGAGCCGGCCCAGCGCCATGCTGAACCCGCGCTCGGTGGCCCCGTCCCGCCAATCGTCCGCCCGCTCGACCAGGTACGCCATCTCGTCGGCCGGGATGTCCTCGTGGCGCCGGATGCGCACGGTGTACCCGGCCCGCTTCACGCGGTTGCAGGCCTGCCGCACGGTCCGCATGGCCCGGCCCTCCAGCGTGAACTCGGCGACCTCCACCAGGGCCTCGTCGCCGAGTTCGAGGGCGTCCAGCCCGTGCCGCGCGTACACCGTCCCGGCCTCCGCGCCCGCCCCCATCACGGCCGGAATCCACCCGTGCGCACGCGCCTCGGCCAGCCACGGCTCGATGGCGCCGGGCCAGGCCTCGGGGTCGCCCATCGGATCCCCGGAGGCCAGGGACACCCCGCCCACCACGCGATAGGCGACGGCCGCCTTGCCGGTCGGCGACCAGCACACGCTCTTCTCCCGCCGCAGCGCGAAGTAGCCGAGCGAGTCCCGCTCGCCGTGCCGCTCCAGCAGGGCCCGCAGCCGCTTCTCGTCGTCCTCGGTGAGCGCATCGACGGCGCGTCGGGAGCGGAAGGCGGCGTACACGACGGCGAGCACCAGGGCGGTGGAGAGCACGTTGATCGCGACGTTGGCCCAGTTCGGCGTCTCGACGCCGGGGAAGCGGGACTCCGCGCCGGCGACCGAGACCAGCCGCAGCGTGCCGTAGTGCCAGCGCTCCCCGAATGTCGAACGCGCCGCGTCCGGCGCCTGGTTGGTGACCGTCACCAGCAGCGCGGCGAGCAGCGAGGAGACCAGCAGCCCGCCCACCGCGACGGCGGCGGCGAGCCTGGGGTTGGACCGGTCGCCCTTGGCGTAGAAGGCGCGCCGCCCGAGGAGCAGCGCGGCGATGAAGGCGGCGGTGAGGACCAGGGAGATCCAGTTCTGCGCGGACTGGCGGATCTCCGGGAACGTCATCGCGAAGGCGAACAGCGCCAGGAACGGTCCGCTGAGCCCGAGGTTGAGGATCCACGCCGCCCGCTTGCGGCGCCGCATGGTGATGGCCAGGAACGCCGTGAACACACCGGAGGCGAAGCCGGCGGTCAGCAGGTACGGCGTGAAGAGGTTCTCCTGGTTGTGCCGGCGCACGTCCTGCCCCAGGGAGACCCACACCGCGCTGAGGAAGTTGACGAACGCGACGGCCCGCAGATACCAGACGGCGAACGTGGCCGCCCGCCGCGAAACGGTGGTGCACCGCCTGCGCGTGCTGCCCGGCCGGGCCGGAGGCGCTTCCTGTTCCGCGGCAATTCGGGCATCTCTCATAAGAGGGGATCATATGGGCGCCACCCCGGCGAATCGCTCTTTTCGCCTGCCCGCCTACTCCACCTGTCTTCCTGGTCCGCCGACCGGACTTTTCCGCCGGTCGGCTGGTTCCGCCGCGACGGCGGGCAACCGGGACGGCGCGGCTGGGGGTCCCCCCCACGCCCTGAAGGCAGTGGGGGAGGTGCCGAACCGGCCGTCCCCCGACTCCTCCTCCTACTCCTCCGGTACTCCTCCGGCTCCTCCTCCTACTCCTCCTCCTGCTCCTCCGGCTCCTTCACCTCCGGCTCCATCGAATCCTCCGCCCGCTCGGGAAGCTCGGCGGCCAACGCGGCAGCGGCCTGCACCAGCGGCAACGCCAACAGCGCCCCCGCCCCCTCCCCGACGGTCACCCCCTGGTCGAGCAGCGGTTCCAGCGCCATCCGGTCCAGCGCCTTCGCCTGCCCCGGCTCGCCGCTGTTCTGCCCGGCCAGCCACCAGTCCGGCGCCCGGAACGCCACCCGCTGCCCCACCAGAGCACACGCGGCCGACACGACCCCGTCCAGGATCACCGGCAGCTTCCGCACCGCACACTGCAGCAGGAAGCCGGTGATCGCGGCGAGGTCGGCCCCGCCCACCGTCGCCAGCAGCTGCAACTGGTCCCCGAGCACGGGCCGGGCCCGCCGCAGCGCGTCCCGGATCGCCCCGCACTTGCGCATCCACGCCAGGTCGTCGATCGCCTCACCCCCGCGCCCGGTCACCACGGACGCGTCCGTCCCGCACAGCGCGGCGATCAGCACGGCCGCCGGCGTGGTTCCGCCCACGCTCACATCGCCGAGCACCACCAGATCCGTACCGGAGTCGGCCTCCTCGTCGGCCACCGCGACCCCGGCCCTGAACGCGGCCTCCGCCTCCTGAAGGGTCAGCGCGTCCTCGACGTCGATGCGCCCGCTGCCGCGCCGCACCCGGTGCCGTACGACGTCCTCGGGCAGCGCGTCCGGCGCGCAGTCCAGCGCCATGTCGACCACCCGCACCGGCACGCCGAGCCGCCGGGCCAGCACGGACACGGGCCGGCCGCCTTCCAGAACCGCCCGCACCAGCTGCTCGGCACCGCCCGCGGGACGCTTCGAGACGCCGAGTTCGGCCACCCCGTGGTCACCGGCGAACAACACCGCTCGCGGCCGTTCCACCGGCCGCACCGGCACGGCGCCCTGCGCCGCGGCCAGCCACTCACCCAGGTCGTCGAGGCGGCCCAGCGACCCGGGCGGCACGATCTGACGCTCCCGGCGCGCCTCGGCATCACGGCGCACACCGCCGTCGGGACGCTCGATCAGATCGGTGAAGTCGTCGAGATTAAGCGAGCTCATTCGCCGAACAGTACCGGCCCTGATCGAACAGAGCCGCGCCACATCGCCACCACACCCCCACGACGTGATTGCACCCAAGATCCCGATCCCATACGTTCCTTTTGTAGCGGATTGTCGCACGTCCCTGCCGTACGCCCCTCTCGCCCCCCACGGGAGCCGCCCATGCCGCCCCTGCCGTACGCCCCGCATGTCTACGACCCGCGCCGCATCGCGTACGCCGCCGAACTCGCCCACGGCGTCGACCGTTTCCACGAGCCGCGCCGCGACGACTGCCCCTGGTGCGGTTCTGGACGCCTGCGCACCCGGCTGCGCGCCCCCGATTTGCTGCAGCACAAGCCCGGCACGTTCGTGGTCGACCAGTGCCGGGACTGCCGACACGCCTTCCAGAACCCCCGGCTCACCGTGGAGGGCCTGGCCTTCTACCACCGGGACTTCGACGAGGGGGAACCGGAGGGCCTCGCCGAACGCGTCCTGGCGGCCCGCCGCAGCCACCGCCGCCACCGGGCCGTCGCGCACCTGATGCGGAACGTGGGGGAACCGGAGAGCTGGCTGGACGTCGGCACGGGCCACGCCCACTTCCCGCAAGCGGCGCAGGAGGTCTTCCCGTACACCTCCTTCGACGGTCTCGACCCGACCCCGCGCGTGGAGCAGGCCCGCGCGGCCGGGCGGATCGAGGAGGCCCACATCGGCCACCTGGCCGACCCCCGCATCGCGGACCGCCTGCGCGGCCGCTACGACGTGGTCAGCATGTTCCACCACCTGGCACACGCCCCCGACCCCCGTGCGGAACTGCGGGGGGCCCTCACCGTCCTGCGCCCCGGCGGCCACCTGCTCATCGAAGCCCCCGACCCGCGCTGCGTGTCCGCCCTGCTGCTGGGCAAGTGGTGGCTGCCGTACGGTCAGCCGCGCCACCTGCACCTGATGCCGCTGCGCAACCTCCGCGCGGAACTGGAGTCCCGGGGCTGCACGATCCTCGTCACCGACCGACGCACCCCCCACACGCCGAACGACCTGTCGGCGGCGGTCGCCCTGGCCCTCACCCACGTCTTGCCCGCGGCCGACGCCCCCTGGCGCAAGGTCCCTCCGACCGACCTGAAGCGCCTGCTGCGTGCGGTCCTGGCCGCGGCGACCAGTCCGCTCGTGGCCGCGGCGGCAGTCGCGGACCACGCGCCGGCCCCCCTGTTCCGCCGCGCCCCCTTCTCGAACGCCTACCGCATCGTCGCCCGCCGGGACTCCTAGCCGCCCACCGGGGCGCCTGGCCCGTCAGCCGCGCAGCACGACCGCCTGCCCCGCCACCACCAGCAGCACATGCTCGCACTCCTGTGCGAACGCCGCGTTCAGGCGCCCGAGTTCGTCCCGGTACCGCCGTCCCGGCGCGGTGGCCGGCACGATGCCCGAGCCCACCTCGTTGGACACCGCGACCACCGTCCGCCGGGTCGCCCGCACCGCCGCCGTCAGCTGCGCCACCCGCTCCCGCAGCGCCCGCTCCCCGCCGTCCGCCCACTCGGCATCGTCCCAGGCGCCGACGGAGTCCATCGCGTCTGTCAGCCACAAGGACAGGCAGTCGATCAGCAGCGGCGGCCCGTCCTGCTCCAGCAGCGGCACCAGGTCGCACGTCTCCGCCGTCCGCCACGACCCCGGCCGCCGCTCCCGGTGCGCGGCGACCCGGCCCGCCCACTCGGTGTCCCCGTTGCGGGATCCGCCCGTGGCGACGTACAGCACACCGGGGAAGGACTCCAGCCGCCGCTCGGCCTCCACCGACTTGCCCGACCGCGCCCCGCCCAGCACCAGCGTCCGCCGCGGCACGTCCGGCACGTCCTCGTACGCCCCGACCACCAGCGTCGTGCCGTCCGGCACGGCCCGCGCCCCCGCCGCCGCGAGCCGCCGGCGCAGCTCCGCCCCCGGCGGCACGTCGTGGTCGAGGTGCACGGCGACGACGTCCGTGGTCGGCCCCACCGAACCCACCGCCCGCAGCTTGGCCAGGGCGTCCGGCCGCCCCACGACGTCCGCGAGGACCATGTCGTACGTCTCCGCGGACCCCTCCTCCAGCCCTGCCGGAGCGCCGCCCGGCGGCAGATACAGCAGCCGCTGCCCGTCCGGCCCGGTCACCGCGTACCCGGTGCCCGGCGCGTCCATCGCCACCGCCCGCACCCGATGTCCCGTCAGCAGCGCCAACTCCCGCCCGTCCGGCACCCGCCCGGGCTGCGGCAGTCCGGCCGGCACTTCCACCGCGGGCCCGTTGTGCGGGTGCGACAGCAGCACCTGTCGTACGCCGCCCAGCGAATGCCCGGCGCGGGCGGCCGCGAACGCCGCACCGGGGGTCAGGTCCAGCAGCAGCGCCTCGTCCACGAGCAGCGCGGTCGCCGCCCGCGCGTCGGCGCCGAGCGCCGTCGCACAGGCCGCGCAGGGACAGTCGGGGCGGGGGAGTCCCGCGGGGGCACCGGTGCCGAGAAGAGTCACGTCCACGGACCCGATTTTCCCGTCTCGCCGCGGGTCTTGCGCGTCCGAGGTCCCAAGAAGCGCGCGGACGCGGACGTCGTGCGGTCCGCGGTGGTCCCGACGGGCCCGGACGTCGTGCGGTCCGCGGTGGTCCCGACGGGCCCGGACGGCCCGCAGTTGCGCCGATCACTCCCGGGCCTCCTGACGGCACACCCCGCTCAGCACATAGGCTCTGGGCGGAAGCCGGACCAGGATCCGGCTCCCGCTGTGCAGTGTGCTCACACCTGGGAGGCGTACATGGCGGCATGGACGTGGCGGTTCGAGACGGCCGACGGGACGGAGGTCCAGCCCGCGGTGCAGCCCGAGGAGTTCACCACGCAGGGCGACGCCGAGTCCTGGATCGGGGAGAACTGGAAGGCCCTGCTGGACGGCGGCGCGGACCAGGTGCGGCTGTTCGAGGACGCCACGGAGATCTACGGGCCGATGAGCCTGCACGCCGACGAGTCCTAGGCGTCGCGCGGGGGAGGGGGTGATCGCCGTCGGACCGCCCCTCCTCACTGCTCACCCAGTGTCATCTCCACCGTCTTCTCACGGCCGTTGCGCGTGAACGTCACTGTGGTCCTCTGCCCCGGCCTGTCGGAGGCCAGCGCCTCGGCCAGCGTGGTCATGGAGGTGATGTCCGTGTCGTCCACCTTGGTGATGATGTCCCCGGACTGCAGGCCCGCCTTGTCGGCCGCGCCGCCCGGCTCGACCTCGACGACGGCGACCCCGGCGGCCTGGAAGTGGGCGTCGACGAAGGTACGGCCCGTGATGCCGAGCGCGGCCCGGCCCGAGTCGGTGACCTTGCCCTTGTTGACGATCTGGTCGGCGACCGTCTTCACCATCGAGGCGGGGATCGCGAAGCCGATGCCGGGCGCCGCGCCGCCCCCGAGCTCGGGGTCGGTGGCGGCGAGCGTCGGGATGCCGATGACCTGACCGTCGAGGTTCACCAGCGCGCCCCCGCTGTTGCCGGGGTTGATCGCGGCCGACGTCTGCACCATGTTGCCGATGGTGGCCCCCGTACCGCCGCCGGTCCGGCCCTCGCTGACGGTGCGTCCGGTCGCCGAGACGATGCCCTGGGTCACGCTCGACGCCAGCCCCAGCGGCGAGCCCATGGCCAGCACGATCTGCCCGACCTCGACCTTCTCGGAGTCGGCGAGGGTCGCGGCCTTCAGCCCGCCGGGGACCTTGTCCAGCTTGATGACGGCGAGGTCCTGCTCCGGGTACGAGTAGACGAGGCTGGCGGTGAGTGCGTCCTCGCTGTTGGCGGTGGTCACCTGGAAGGTCTTCTCGTTCCCGACGACGTGCGCGTTGGTGACGATGTGGCCCTTGTCGTCGTACACCACTCCGGACCCCAGATCTTGGCTGGCCTGGATCTGCACCACCGACGGCAGAACGTCCTTGATCACCCTCAGGTAGTCGCTCTGCAGGTCGTTGGCCGCCCTCGGGACGGCGGCCTGCCCGGTGTCGGAGGCGCCCTTCGTGGCGGCGGCCTCCTCCGGGGAAGCCGAGCCGTTGCACCCGGACAGCAGAGCGACGCAGCAGGCGAGGGCGGCGACGAAACCGGTCGGCCGAAGGGTACGGGTACGGGAAACGTCCATGACCCGAGTGTCTCTTTGGGGTGAATGTCTGGCTTGGGCAGTTCACCCGAACGACGAGCCACGCCGGAGCCGGCGGCTCCGTCTCGGCGCGCCCTTCGCGGCGGCCACGGGCTCCGCCTCAGCCGCGCACGCCGCACAGGTGCAGCAGCGCCGCGACCGAGCGGTACGGATCCGTCCGCCCGGCCCGCTCCTCGACCGCCAGCAGCGTCTCCAGGTCGGCCGGGGACTCCGCGCCGTCCGGCGCCGTGTCCGTGAAGACCCGCACCCCGTACCAGGCGTGCAGCGGCGCCCCGATCCCCGCGAGCGTCGCCGTCAGCTCGGCACGACGGTCCGCCCGTCCGTCGAGCCCCAGCCGGTTCCGGTACGCCGTCGTGTCGAACCCGGCCAGTGCCCCGGCCCAGTCCCCGGACAGCCCCGGACGCATCGCGAGCGCGTCCCCGTTCCGCACGAGCAGCGACAGCAGTCCGCCCGGCGCGAGCATCCGTGCCAGCCCCGCCAGCAGCGGATCCGGCTCCTCGACGTACATGAGCACGCCGTGGCACAGCACCACGTCGAAACTGCCCGGCAGGAAGTGCACCCCGGTGTCCCGGCCGTCGCCCTCGACGATCCGCATCCGTTCCCGGACGCCCTCCGGCTCGGCGGCGAGCGCCTCCCGCGCCACGGAGATCATCCCGGGGTCCTGTTCGAGCCCGGTCACCTGGTGCCCGGCCCGCGCCAGCCGAAGCGCCTGCGTGCCCTGGCCCATCCCCACGTCGAGCACCCGCAGCCGCTGCCCGACCGGGAACCGCCCGGCTATCTGCTCGTCGAGCTGCCGGGCGACCAGTTCCTGCCGTACGACATCACGCAAGCCGCCCAGCTTGTTCAGCCAGGCATCCGCCGCACCCCCGGAGAAAGCGGTCGTACTCAGGGCCGCTCTCCGCGCTTGACCTGCGGCTTCGGCAGCCGAAGCCGGCGCATCTGGAGGGAGCGCATCAGGGCGTAGGCGATCGCGCCCTTCTTGTTCTGGTCCGGGAAGCGCTCGTTCAGCTGCTTCTTCAGCCGGAAGGCGCTGACGGCCGAGTCCAGCACGATCAGGACGATCACCACGAGCCACAGCAGCAGCGCGATGTTCTGCAGCGAGGCCACCCGCACCATGCTCAGCACGAGGATGACCACGGCCATCGGCAGGAAGAACTCCGCGACGTTGAAGCGCGAGTCGACGAAGTCGCGCGCGAACCTGCGGACCGGGCCCTTGTCGCGCGCCGGAAGGTAGCGCTCGTCGCCGCTGGCCAGCGCCTGGCGCTGCCGCTCCAGCGCGGCACGGCGCTCCTCGCGCTGACGCTTGGCGGCCTCCTTGCGCGTCATCGGCGTGTTGGCGACGCTGCGGCGCTGGGCCTGGGCCTCACTCCGCTTGGGAGTGGGCCGGCCCTTCGGGGCCTGCGGGTCACGGGGCTGCTTGGAGAGGTTCACCGGCGCCTTGTCGGCGGCCGGGGCCTTCTCTTCCTTGGCACGGCTACGGAACACAAAACCCAAGGGTAAGGGCTTGACCGGCATGGACCCCAGCCGGCGGGGAACGATCCGGCAACACCAGTCGTCTGTAAGGGGACAGAGCGGACGTTGTGCACGCAGCCGCCCGACGGTACCCCGGGGGTCACCTACTCCCTACGCCGGAGCGTGAGCGTACGCAGTCGTCCTTGGGGATGACCGCATCCGTCCCCGGACAGTGCGGTAATGGATGCAGGGCCCGTACTGTGGGTTCTGCACGCAGAGCTGGAGCTGGAGTCCGTCAGAAGGGGGCGCGCGAAGCCCATGAGCGGTGTCATGAAGCGTATGGGGATGATCTTCCGCGCGAAGGCGAACAAGGCCCTTGACCGGGCCGAGGACCCGCGCGAGACCCTCGATTACTCGTACCAGAAGCAGCTGGAGCTGTTGCAGAAGGTCCGCCGCGGCGTCGCGGACGTCGCGACCTCCCGCAAGCGCCTCGAACTCCAGCTGAACCAGCTGCAGCAGCAGTCCACCAAGCTGGAGGACCAGGGCCGCAAGGCGCTCGCGCTGGGCCGGGAGGACCTGGCCCGCGAGGCGCTCTCCCGCCGCGCCGCGCTCCAGCAGCAGGTGACGGACCTCGAGACGCAGCACGCGACGCTCCAGGGCGAGGAGGAGAAGCTCACCCTGGCGGCCCAGCGGCTCCAGGCCAAGGTCGACGCCTTCCGTACGAGGAAGGAGACCATCAAGGCGACGTACACGGCGGCGCAGGCGCAGACCCGGATCGGCGAGGCCTTCTCCGGCATCTCCGAGGAGATGGGCGACGTCGGCCTGGCGATCCAGCGCGCCGAGGACAAGACGGCGCAGCTGCAGGCCCGCGCCGGCGCGATCGACGAGCTCCTCGCCTCCGGCGCCCTGGACGACCACTCCGGCATGGCCAAGGACGAGATCCAGGCCGAGCTGGACCGGCTCTCCGGTGGTACGGATGTAGAGCTGGAGCTGCAGCGCATGAAGGCGGAGCTGGCCGGCGGTTCGCCGCAGCAGGCGATCGAGGGCGGCACGGACCAGTCGCAGTCCCAGCAGCAGCCGCAGGACACCCCCCGCTTCGACAAGCAGTAGTCACGTCACGACAGCCGGGGCCCACGCCGAGGAGGGCGACATGATCGTACGGATCATGGGGGAGGGGCAGGTGAGGCTGGCCGACAGCCACCTCACCGAGCTGAACAAGCTGGACGACGAACTCCTGGCCGAGATGGAGAGGGGCGACGGTCCCGGCTTCCGCCGCACCCTCCAGGCGCTCCTGTCCAAGGTTTGCGAACTGGGCGAGCCCCTGCCGGACGACTTCCTGGAACCGTCGGAACTGATCCTTCCGTCCCCGGACGCGACCCTGGAGGAGGTACGGGACCTGCTGAGCGACGACGGCTTGATCCCGGGCTGACGGCCACGCCGACGCCGACCGTCCCGAACAGCTGCGCACCCTCGACCCCCGTTCCAAGCCCAGCAGGGACGCCGTACCGTACACAGACGTGACCACCCTCGACCGCGCCAGATGCCAACTCAAAGCGCACCCCCTGGCGCTGGACGCGGCGTTGGCGGCGGCCGTCCTGATATGCATGGTGGCCGGGTCCTTCGTGGACCCCCACGGGGAGAACGGTGTCAGCTGGGGCGTGCGCACCCCCGACTCCCTCAGCCTCGTCCTCATCGTGATCGGCGCCGCTGCGCTCGTCTTCCGCCGCCGTGCCCCCATGACGGTCCTCGCCGTCACCGGCACCGTCTCCCTCGTCGAGTGCGTCACCGGCGACCCCCGCGCCCCGGTCGCCATGTCGGCCGTCGTCGCCCTCTACACCGTCGCCGCCACCACCGACCGCCCCACCACCTGGCGCGTCGGCCTGCTCACCATGACCGTGCTGACCGGCGCCGCCATGCTGGCCGGCCCCCTGCCCTGGTACGCGCAGGAGAACCTCGGCATCTTCGCCTGGACCGGCATGGCCGCAGCGGTCGGCGACGCCGTCCGCAGCCGCCGCGCCTTCGTACAGGCCATCAGGGAGCGCGCCGAACGAGCCGAACGCACCCGCGAGGAGGAGGCCCGCCGACGTGTCGCCGAGGAACGCCTCCGCATCGCCCGCGACCTGCACGACGTCGTCGCCCACCACATCGCCCTCGTCAACGTCCAGGCCGGCGTCGCCGCCCACGTGATGGACAAGCGGCCCGACCAGGCCAAGGAGGCCCTCGCCCACGTACGTGAGGCCAGCCGCTCCGCGCTGAACGAACTGCGCGCCACCGTCGGGCTGCTCAGGCAGTCCGGCGACCCCGAGGCCCCCACCGAACCGGCCCCCGGCCTCGACCGCCTCGACGAGCTGGCCGGCACCTTCCGCAGCGCCGGCCTGCACGTCGAGGTCGCCCGCGCCGACCAGGGCACCACCCTGCCCGCCGCCGTCGACCTGGCCGCCTACCGCGTGATCCAGGAGGCCCTCACCAACGTGCAGAAGCACGCCGGTACCCAGGCGAAGGCGGAGGTCAGCGTCGTACGCGTGGGGCCGAACGTCGAGATCACCGTCCTCGACGACGGCGCCGACGAGGACGACGGCCCCGAGACGGGCGGCGGGCACGGTCTGCTCGGCATGCGCGAGCGGGTCACGGCCCTCGGCGGCACCCTCACCACCGGTCCCCGCCACGGAGGCGGCTTCCGGGTCCATGCCATCCTGCCGGTCAAGAACCGCACACGCGCCACGGGGGAGAGTGCATGACCACCGCCACGGGGGAGAGTGCATGACCACCGCCACGGGGCAGACCGCATGACCACCGCCACGGGGGAGACCGCATGACGATCCGTGTCCTGCTCGCCGACGACCAGGCGCTGCTGCGCAGCGCCTTCCGCGTGCTCGTCGACTCCGAGCCCGACATGGAGGTGGTCGGCGAGGCGTCCGACGGCGCGGAGGCGGTGCGGCTGGCCAAGGAGCAGCGGGCCGACGTCGTGCTGATGGACATCCGGATGCCCGGCACGGACGGCCTCGCGGCCACCCGCATGATCAGCGCCGACCCCGCCCTCGCGCACGTCCGCGTGGTCATCCTCACCACCTTCGAGGTCGACGACTACGTCGTGCAGTCCCTGCGCGCGGGCGCCTCCGGTTTCCTCGGCAAGGGCAGCGAACCCGAGGAACTGCTCAACGCCATCCGCGTCGCGGCGGGCGGCGAGGCGCTGCTGTCCCCCGCGGCCACCAAGGGCCTGATCGCCCGCTTCCTCGCGCAGGGCGACGCGGGAGACGACGGCCGTGACCCCGCCCGCTCCGAGCGGCTCGCCGCGCTCACCGTGCGGGAGCGCGAGGTGCTGGTCCAGGTCGCAGGCGGGCACTCCAACGACGAGATAGCCGAGCGGCTCGAGGTCAGCCCGCTGACGGTGAAGACGCACGTCAACCGGGCCATGGCGAAGCTGGGCGCCCGCGACCGGGCGCAGCTCGTGGTGATTGCGTACGAGTCGGGGCTGGTGCGTCCCAGGGTGGAGTGAGCCGGGTCCAGGCCGGTACGTCCAAGGGTGGAGCACCCTCGGCCCGGGCGTACTGCGCCCGGAGTACGGCCCGGACAAGGAAATGGACCAGGGGCCTACGGATCGCCGTCCATGGATGGCTCAGGGTGTAGGGGTGGGCGCTCACCTGTGCCCCTCGCCGCTTCTGCCGCTCACAGAAGAGAGACCCTGACCCATGTCCTGGCTGTCCAGATTCAGCCTCGCGCAACGGGCCCTCATAGGGCTGATGTCGATCATCGCGCTCGTCTTCGGGGCGATCGCGATCCCCCAGCTCAAGCAGCAGCTGCTGCCCAGTATCGAACTTCCCATGGTGTCCGTGCTGGCGCCCTACCAGGGCGCGTCCCCGGACGTGGTCGAGAAGCAGGTCGTCGAACCGATCGAGGACAACCTGCAGGCCGTCGACGGCATCACCGGCGTCACCTCCACGGCGAGCGAGGGCAACGCCGTGATCATGGCCTCCTTCGACTACGGCAACGACACCAAGCAGCTCGTCGCCGACGTCCAGCAGGCCGTCAACCGGGCCCGTGCCCAGCTCCCGAACGACGTCGACCCGCAGGTCGTGGCCGGTTCCACGGACGACATCCCGACGGTCGTCCTCGCCGTCACCTCCGACAAGGACCAGCAGGCCCTCGCCGACCAGCTCAACAGGACGGTCGTACCGGAGCTGAAGAACATCGGCGGCGTCAGCCGGGTCACCGTCGACGGCGTACGGGACCTGCAGGTCACCGTCACTCCCGATGACAGGAAGCTCGCCCGGGCGGGACTCACCACCGCCGCCCTGGGCCAGGCCCTGCAGGCGGGCGGCGCCACCGTCCCCGCGGGCTCCTTCGACGAGGGTGGCGCCAACCGCACCGTCCAGGTCGGCGGCGGCTTCACCTCGCTCAAGCAGATCGAGGACCTGATGGTCACCGGGGAGGGCGCCGCCGCGAAGAAGCCGGTCCGCCTCGGCGACGTCGCCACCGTCAGGCAGGAGCCGGCCAAGGCCGACTCCATCACCCGCACCGACGGCAGGCCCAGCCTCGCCGTCGCCGTCACCATGGACCACGACGGCAGCGCGGTCGCGATCTCCCACGCGGTCAAGGACAAACTGCCCGGCCTGCGCAAAAACCTCGGTTCCGGCTCGACGATCACCGTCGTCAGCGACCAGGGCCCGGCGGTGGCCAAGTCCATCGACGGCCTGACCACCGAGGGCGCGCTGGGCCTGCTGTTCGCGGTCCTCGTCATCCTGGTCTTCCTCGCGTCGGTCCGCTCGACGCTGGTCACGGCGGTGAGCATCCCGCTCTCCGTCGTCCTGGCCCTGATCGTCCTGTGGACCCGCGACCTGTCGCTGAACATGCTGACGCTGGGCGCGCTGACGATCGCCATCGGCCGCGTCGTCGACGACTCGATCGTGGTCCTGGAGAACATCAAGCGTCACCTCGGCTACGGCGAGGAGCGCCGCGAGGCCATCCTCGACGCCGTCCGCGAGGTGGCCGGCGCGGTGACCTCCTCCACGCTCACCACAGTCGCCGTGTTCCTGCCGATCGGCCTGGTCGGCGGCATGGTGGGCGAGCTGTTCGGCCCGTTCAGCATCACGGTCACCGCGGCGCTGCTGGCCTCGCTGCTGGTGTCGCTGACGGTCGTACCGGTCCTGTCGTACTGGTTCCTGCGCGCCCCGAAGGGCACGCCCGCGGAGGCGGCGGAGGCCCGCCGCCTGGCCGAGGAGAAGGAGGCGAGGAGCCGGCTCCAGCGCTGCTACGTCCCCGTCCTGCGCTTCGCCACCCGCCGCCGCCTCACCAGCGTGCTGATCGCGGTCGTCGTGCTGGTCGGCACCTTCGGCATGACCCCGCTGCTGAAGACGAACTTCTTCGACCAGGGCGACCAGAAGGTCCTCACCGTCAAGCAGGCGCTGAAGCCGGGCACCAGCCTGGCGGCGACCAACGCGCAGGCGAAGAAGGTCGAGAAGCTGCTCGCCGGGGTGAAGGGCGTCAAGGACTACCAGGTGACGGTCGGCTCGTCCGGCTTCATGGCCGCCTTCGGCGGCGGCACGGACACCAACCAGGCCTCGTACCAGGTGATGCTGGAGGACTCGGCGTCCGCCGACGACGTGCGCAGCCGTATCGAGGACGGCCTGCACCGGCTCTCCGGCATCGGCACCACCACGGTCGCGGCCGGTGACGGCTTCGGCGACCAGGACCTGAAGGTGGTCGTCAAGGCGGCCGACGGGGACGTGCTGCGCAGGGCGGCGGAGCAGGTCCGCAAGACGGTTGCGCAGCTGGACGACGTCACCGACGTCACGAGCGACCTGTCGCAGAGCGTGCCGCGCATCTCGGTGAAGGCCAACGCCAAGGCGGCCGCCGCGGGCTTCACCGACCAGACCCTCGGCATGGCCGTCGCCCAGGCGGTGAAGGGCACCACGGCCGCGAAGGCGATCCTGGACGACACCGAGCGCGACGTCGTCATCCGGTCGGCGAAGCCGGCAAAGACGCTGGGCCAGTTGAAGAACCTCCGCCTCGGTGCGGTGAAGCTGGGCGACATCGCGACGGTGCAACTGGTGGACGGCCCCGTGTCGATGACCCGCATCGACGGGCAGCGCGCCGCCACGATCACGGCCAAGCCGACGGGCGACAACACCGGCGCGGTCAGCGCCGACCTCCAGTCGAAGATCAAGGCCCTGAAGCTCCCGGCGGGCGCGACGGCGGAGATCGGCGGTGTCTCGCAGGACCAGAGCGACGCGTTCAAGAACCTCGGCCTGGCCATGCTGGCGGCCATCGCCATCGTCTTCATGCTGCTGGTCGCGACCTTCCGCTCGCTGGCCCAGCCGCTGATCCTGCTGGTGTCCATCCCCTTCGCCGCGACCGGCGCGCTCGGCCTGCTCATCGCCACCGGTACGCCGATGGGTGTCCCTGCGATGATCGGCATGCTGATGCTGATCGGCATCGTGGTCACGAACGCGATCGTGCTGATCGACCTCATCAACCAGTACCGCAGGCAGGGTTACGGCGTCGTCGAGGCCGTGGTGGAAGGCGGCCGCCACCGTCTGCGCCCGATCCTGATGACGGCCCTGGCCACGATCTTCGCCCTGCTGCCGATGGCCCTGGGCGTCACGGGCGAGGGCGGCTTCATCGCACAGCCGTTGGCGGTGGTCGTCATCGGCGGCCTGGTCACGTCGACCCTGCTGACCCTGCTCCTCGTCCCGACGCTGTACGCGATGCTGGAGCTCCGCAAGGAGCGCCGGGCGAAGAAGCGGGCGGCGAAGAGGGCGCCGGCGTCCGGTCCGACGGACCGCGCGGCCGACGCCGAGGAGCCGCAGCTCACGCGGGGCTGATCCGCCTGCCGCACGGGGCGCTCGTCCACGGGACGGGCGCCCCGTGCCGTTGTTCGCGTCCGGGGCTTCCTGGTCCGCCCTGGTCGTCGACGGCGGGCTCAGCATCTCGGCGCCCTTCTGCGGGCACCCCTGATGACGACCGGGCCGGGCAGCCGCCCGGCCCGGGGCTGGGGAGGCTAGGGCAGGGCGAGCATCCGCTCCAGCGCCAGCTTCGCGAACGCCTCCGTCTCCTTGTCCACCTCGATGCGGTTGACCAGGTTGTCCTCGGCCAGGGACTCCAGGGCCCACACCAGGTGGGGCAGGTCGATCCGGTTCATCGTGGAGCAGAAGCACACCGTCCGGTCCAGGAACACGACCTCCTTGCCCTCGGGCGCGAAACGGTTCGCCAGCCGCCGTACGAGGTTCAGCTCCGTACCGATGGCCCACTTCGAGCCGGCCGGAGCGGCCTCCAGCGTCTTGATGATGTACTCGGTCGACCCGACGTAGTCCGCCGCGGCCACGACCTCGTGCTTGCACTCGGGGTGGACGAGCACGTTCACGCCGGGCATTCGCTGCCGCACGTCGTTCACCGAGTCGAGGTTGAAGCGGCCGTGCACGGAGCAGTGGCCCCGCCACAGGATCATCTTCGCGGCGCGCAGCTCCGCGGTGGTCAGTCCGCCGTTGGGCTTGTGCGGGTTGTAGACGACGCAGTCGTCCAGCGACATCCCCATGTCCCGCACCGCCGTGTTGCGGCCCAGGTGCTGGTCGGGCAGGAACAGCACCTTCTCGCCCTGCTGGAAGGCCCACTCCAGGGCCCGCCTGGCATTGGACGAGGTGCAGATCGTGCCACCGTGCTTGCCCGTGAACGCCTTGATGTCGGCGGACGAGTTCATGTACGACACCGGCACGACCTGCTCGGCGATGCCGGCATCGCTCAGCACGTCCCAGCACTCGGCGACCTGTTCGGCCGTCGCCATGTCGGCCATGGAGCAGCCGGCCGCCAGGTCCGGCAGGACCACCTTCTGCTGGTCGCTGGTCAGGATGTCCGCGGACTCGGCCATGAAGTGCACGCCGCAGAACACGATGTACTCGGCCTCCGGCCGCGCCGCCGCGTCCCGGGCCAGCTTGAAGGAGTCGCCCGTGACGTCGGCGAACTGGATGACCTCGTCGCGCTGGTAGTGGTGGCCGAGCACGAAGACCTTGTCGCCGAGCTTCTCCCTGGCCGCGCGGGCGCGCTCCACCAGGTCCGGGTCGGACGGCGAGGGCAGGTCGCCGGGACACTCGACACCCCGCTCGCTCTTCGGGTCGGCCTCACGGCCGAGAAGCAGCAGGGCGAGGGGCGTCGGCTGTACGTCGAGCTCCTGGGCTTGGGCGGTGGTCACGACACGCACCCTTTCTACTTTTCGTCGAACTGACGCTATCTATCATAACCGTTTCACGCCACTTTGACGAAGGCCATTGCGTCGATGTGACGTGAATCCTGACACCCCACCGTCAGGTGGTGCTGTCGCGTTCGTCGCGCCGTCCGCAGGTCGCTGTCCGCCGCACCGCGCCTGTGCGAGCATGAAGAAGACGAGCACGAAGAAGACAAAAAGCATGTGCATCGGCCCGGAATGAATCCGCGGCCTTGCCGGTTGCACACGTCGCCAAGCAGTCTCCGTACAACCCGGGAGAGATGTAGATGTCCGTATCGGACGAGACCACCACCGTCACCGACGGCATCATCCTGACCGACGCCGCCGCGTCCAAGGTCAAGGCCCTGCTCGACCAGGAAGGCCGCGACGACCTCGCCCTGCGCGTCGCCGTCCAGCCCGGTGGCTGCTCCGGCCTGCGCTACCAGCTCTTCTTCGACGAGCGCTCCCTCGACGGCGACGTGGAGAAGGACTTCGGCGGGGTGAAGGTCGTCACCGACCGGATGAGCGCTCCGTACCTGGGCGGCGCCACCATCGACTTCGTGGACACGATCGAGAAGCAGGGCTTCACGATCGACAACCCGAACGCGACGGGTTCCTGCGCCTGCGGCGACTCCTTCAGCTGAGCCGGCCACGACATGACGGAAAAGGCGGCGGCCCCGTTCGACGGGGCCGCCGCCTTCCTGCTTCCACCAGGGCTCACCGGGCCGACGACGACTCCGGCAGCCGCGCCCCCTTCTCCTTCGGGATCTCCCGCCCGTCCGACCCGACCACGGTCCGGTCGCCGAGCGGCCGGTCCAGGTGCAGGGTCTGGTGGTACATCTTGGCGATCATGATGCAGACCTTGTTCCGCCACGGGGTCTCGGTCACCGTGACGGTCACCTTGCCGGAGCTCTCCTTCGCCGACGTCTTGTAGTCGGCGCACACCCCGCCTTCGAAGCCGACGGTCAGGTCGTCGCCCTCGGTGCTGTAGCCCGTCACCTTCACGTCGTGCGTCGCCGGGGCGCTGCCGGAGCCGCTCGGCTGCGCACTCGGCTGCCCGGACGGCGTGGTCGGCGAGGCCAGGTACTTCGGGTCGACCGCCGGATACGTCACCGTGAAGCGGTCCTGCGCGCCCGGCCCCCGCACCTCGAACAGCCAGGACGGCACCAGCGTCTGCCGCCCGTTCGAGGAGTGCGACGCCAGACCGAAGACGGCCTTGTCCACGGTGAGGACCTCCTGGGCGATGGTCGGCGATCCGCACGGGGCCTCGAGGCGGTCCTTCAGCGGTTCGGGGCTGGCGCAGCCGCCGATGCCCATGCGGTGGTCGGTCCTGGGGGCCGCGTTCATCAGGTCCAGCGTCTTCCGCGCGTTCAGGACGGGATATGTGTCGCCCTTAGTCGGCGCCTTCAACTGCCCGCTGCCGCTGACCACCTCGCCCTGCCGGCTGACGCTCAGGCCGGTCGTCCAGCCGTACGTGGGCAACCCGCCGACCACCGGGTCGGCGTTGACGACCCGCTGGGCGCCCATGATCTGGCTCGCGTCCACCTTCGCGTCGTCCTGACCCAACGCCTTCAGCACCGGCGCCGCGGCCTTCTCCGCGGCCGCCACGCTCACCGGGTGGACGGCCGGGGCCGCGGGGTCGTGCGTGCACAGCACGCCCTTGCAGTCGTCGGTGCCCGGTGCGTACCGGCTGAACGTCCAGGTCCCCGGTGCCTGCCTGCTCACCTGCAGACTCGGACCCGAACCGTCCTTCCCGGGCCCGACCCTCCAGGCCTGCGCGTCGGCCACCGGCGTCCCGTCGACGCCGAGCGCCTTCGCCAGGCGGGCCACCTCGTCCTGGGTGACCTCGCCCTTCGCCGCGTACACGGATGCCGAGCCGGGTCCGCCGGGCAGCGTGCCGCCGACCCGGTACGTCGCGCCGTACGGGTTGGGCTCACCGGGCGCGATACCGTTCGTACCGCCGGAGGAGTAGCCGTCGAGGGCGAGCGGCGGGGGAGTGCCGTGGCCGCCGGACGCCGCCGGGCCCGTACCTCCGCCCGAGCCACCGGACGCGCTCGCGGCGAGATACGCCCCACCGCCCCCGACGAGCAGCACCGCGGCGGCAACCGAGGCGGCGACCAGGGGGGAGCGCCGCCGGGCCGGACGCACGTCAACGGTCTCCCGGTCGCCGACGACACCCTTCTCCCCCGTAGCGGCCGACACGTCCGTGCCGGACGTGTCCAGTTCGTCCATAGCGGCCGCTCGCGCTTCGGTGTCGGACGTGTCCGGTTCCTGCGTAGCGGCTTGCGCGGTGCCGGACGTGTCCGGTTCGTCCGTGGCGGCTCGCGCCTCGGTGCCGGACGTGTCCGGTTCCTGGGGAGCGGCCTGCACCCCGGTGTCGGTTGCGTCCTGCTCCCGCTCGGCGGGCGCGCTCGTCTGCTCGACCTCGCCCGCGGTGTCATCGGTGCCCCGCGCTGTGCCGGCGGCGTCGGCGGCACCGGGCTCGGCGGCGTCGTCGTGGTCGGGTCGCTCGGTGTTCACCGCATCGCTCCTTCGGCAGCACAGCTGTCCCTGTGACCCTGACCCGGCCCTGTCAAAGCGGCCGGCCGGTGGGTCGTATCCCGCATCCCCCAGACGGGGGACAGCGATGGGACGCAGCGGGGGAGCGCACGGTTCCCGAAGAGCGCCGGCTCAGTCGCCGTAGTCCGACATCGCGTCCAGCAGTCGCGCGGAGGAGGCCGGAACGCTCACGCCGTGGATGTGGGACGGCGGCACCGGCAGGGAGGCGGCCCGGTCGGGAGCCGCCCAATGGGGGACCATCCGGGCGCAGTCGCCGCGCAGCGACGCGAGGTCGCCGTCCAGGTCGGCCGGGTCGGGGGCAGCTTGCACCTTGAGGTTCGTCATGACGGAACCGTAAGCACGCCGGGGCTCAAGGAGAAAGATCTACTATCGGGTAGTTTTGCCTGCTTCAGTGCCCCGCCCCGACCGGGTAGCGTGAACTGTCAATCCCCTTCCCTCCAGGAGAGTCCACGCCGTGCGCATCGCAGTCACCGGCTCCATCGCCACCGACCACCTCATGACCTTCCCCGGCCGCTTCGCCGATCAGTTCGTCGCGGACCAGCTGCACACGGTCTCGCTCTCCTTCCTGGTCGACCAGCTGGACGTCCGGCGCGGCGGAGTCGGCGCCAACATCGCCTTCGGCATGGGCCAGCTCGGCACCCGGCCGATCCTGGTCGGCGCGGCGGGCCCGGACTTCGACGAGTACCGCGCGTGGCTGGACCGCCACGGCGTCGACACCGCCTCCGTCCGCATCTCCGACACGCTGCACACCGCCCGCTTCGTGTGCACCACCGACGCCGACCACAACCAGATCGGCTCCTTCTACACCGGCGCGATGAGCGAGGCCCGCCTCATCGAGCTCAAGACCGTCGCCGACCGCGTCGGCGGCCTGGACCTGGTGCTGATCGGCGCCGACGACCCCGAGGCGATGCTCCGGCACACCGAGGAGTGCCGCTCCCGGTCCATCCCGTTCGCCGCCGACTTCTCCCAGCAGATCGCCCGGATGGACGGCGACGAGATCCGGATACTGCTGGACGGGGCGACGTACCTCTTCTCCAACGAGTACGAGAAGGGGCTCATCGAGTCCAAGACGGGCTGGAGCGACGCCGAGATCCTCTCCCGGGTCGGCCACCGGGTCACCACCCTCGGCTCGCGGGGCGTGCGCATCGAGCGGGCGGGCGAGGACCCGATCGAGGTCGGCTGCCCCGACGAGGAGCGCAAGGCCGACCCGACGGGCGTCGGCGACGCCTTCCGCGCCGGTTTCCTCTCCGGCCTGGCCTGGGGCGTCTCCCTGGAGCGCGCCGCCCAGGTCGGCTGCATGCTCGCCACGCTGGTCATCGAGACGGTCGGTACCCAGGAGTACCAGCTGCGCCGCGCACATTTCATGGACCGCTTCACCAAGGCGTACGGCGACGAGGCGGCCGACGAGGTCCGCGCCCATCTCGCCTGAGCCGGGTCCGCGCCCGCCTCGCCTGGGGCCGGGTCCGCGCCCGCCTCGCCTGGGGCCGGGTCCGCGCCCGCCTCGCCCGGGCAGGTACGACGCGCTAGGAGACCCGGCGGACCACGTAGGCCGAGCCCTTGTCCGCCGGCTCCTCACCCACGTACTCCTGCCCCCGCATCTCGCACCACGCCGGGATGTCCAGCCGCGCCGCCTCGTCGTCCGCGAGGACGCGGACCGTGCCGCCCACGGGAACGTCCCCGATGACCTTCGCCAGCTCGATCACCGGCAGCGGGCAGCGCTTGCCGAGGGCGTCGACGACCAGGGCGTCCCGGACGGCCGCTGCCGCCGGAGTCGGCGCCCCCAGCTTCTCCCGGACCGCGGCCACCGCCCCCGGCAGGACCGACAGAAACCGCTCGACCTCCTCCTCCGGCGTGCCGAGCGGCAGCGACACCCGCACGTTGCCCCCGCTCAGCACCCCCATCGCCTTCAGCACATGGCTCGGCGTCAGCGTGCTGCTCGTGCAGGACGAACCGGACGAGACCGAGAACCCCTCGCGGTCCAGCTCGTGCAGGAGGGTCTCTCCATCGACATAGAGACAGGAGAAGGTGACGACGCCCGGCAGCCGGCGGACCGGGTCGCCCACCACCTCCACGTCCGGTACCAGCTGCGGCACCCGCACACGGATCCGCTCCGTCAGCTCCCGCAGCCGTACGGCCTGAGCGGCCGCCTCCGCCCGCACCGCTCGCAGTGATGCCGCCGCGGCCACGATCGCCGGGATGTTCTCGAACCCGGCCGCCCGGCCCGACTCCCGCTCGTCCACCGGCCCCTGGGGCGCGAACCGCACCCCTTTCCGTACGACGAGCAGTCCCACCCCCGACGGCCCGCCCCACTTGTGGGCGCTCGCCGCCAGCAGCGACCACTCGCCCTCCACCCGGCGCCAGCCCAGCGACTGGGCCGCGTCCACCAGCAGGGGAACGCCCGCCGCCCGGCACACCTCGGCCACCTCGGCCACCGGCTGCTCGGTGCCCACCTCGTGGTTGGCCGACTGCAGACAGGCCAGCGCGGTGTCCGGGCGCAGCGCGGCTTCGTACGACGCGGCGGCCACCGCACCCCCGCGGTCGACCGGGACCTGTGTGACCGTCCCGCCGTCCGCCTCGTGCACCTCGGCCGAATGGAGCACCGAGGAGTGTTCGACCGCTGACACGATCATGTGGCGTCCGACACGACGGCGCCCCGCCAGCGCGCCCGCGATCCCGGTGTGCACGGCACGCGTACCGGACGAGGTGAAGGTCAGCTCGTCGGGCCGGCAGCCCACCGCCTCCGCGGTCGCCTCGCGCGCCGCGTCCAGCAGCATCCTCGCCCGTCTGCCCTCCCGGTACAGGCGTGCGGGGTCGGCCCAGCCCTCGTCGAGGGAGGCCTGGAGGGCCTGGCGGGCGACCGGGTGGAGCGGGGCGGCGGAGGCGGCGTCGAAGTAGGACACGCCGCCACGCTAAACCCTGGGATGGCAGCTTCACCGACTGGTTGGGCGTGGTGTTCTGCATCTGGTCCTTGAGGTACCGCGCCGGAGCCGTCGGCCGGGGTGGCGAGGCCGTCGTAGCCGTACCGGAGCCAGTGCTTGCCGTCGGCCTGCCGGACATCGAAGCCCCGTCAGGCGGCAGGTCAAAACGGTCATTCGGGCGTGCACCGGTGCAGGCGGAACCCCTGCGTCCACCTCTTCGGGGAGCGGGGCGGCGCGTTGGGCACCCTCCCCGCGCGACCCCAAATGGCGTCCAGTAGGGTTTGGTCCGCATAAACATCCAAACCCCTGCCCGACGCAGGGCGGCGACCGACCAGTGAGAAGGCCGCAGCCGAACAGCGCGGGCGAGACTCTCGGGAAGGCGCTACGTGAGTCCCAACGGCTCCGACCGCTCGCCGCGGCGCCCGATGCGGCGGAAGCTGCTGCAGGCACTGACTGCGGGCCTGGTCCTGGCGACCGCAACCGGTTGCACATACAAGGACTTCCCCCGGCTGGGTATGCCCACCCCGACCACGGAAGAGGCTCCGCGGATCCTCTCCCTGTGGCAGGGTTCCTGGGCGGCCGCGCTCGCCGTCGGCTGCCTGGTGTGGGGTCTGATCCTGTGGAGTGCCATCTTCCACCGGCGCAGCCGCACCAAGGTCGAGGTCCCTCCGCAGACCCGGTACAACATGCCGATCGAGGCGCTGTACACGGTCGCTCCGCTGATCATCGTCTCGGTGCTCTTCTACTTCACGGCCCGCGACGAGTCGAAGCTCCTCGACCTCTCCAAGAAGCCGGACGTCACCGTCAACGTCGTCGGCTACCAGTGGAGCTGGGCCTTCAACTACATCGCGCCCGTCGACGGCTCCACCGGTGACGCCAAGACGGACAAGAACCTGGTCGCCATCCCGGACCGGTTCAAGAACGACTTCCCGGCGAACGCCGGTGGCGTCTACGACGCCGGCGTGCCGGGCGAGCGGAACCCGCAGAACGGCAACCCGGGTCCGACCCTGTGGCTGCCCAAGGGCAAGACGGTCCGCTTCATCCTCACCTCGCGGGACGTCATCCACTCCTTCTGGGTGCTGCCGTTCCTGATGAAGCAGGACGTCATCCCGGGCCACACCAACTCCTTCCAGGTGACCCCCAACAAGGAGGGCACCTTCCGGGGCAAGTGCGCCGAGCTCTGCGGCCAGGACCACTCCCGGATGCTGTTCAACGTGAAGGTCGTCTCTCCGGAGCGCTACGAGCAGCACCTCAAGGACCTCGCTAAGAAGGGGCAGACCGGTTACGTTCCCGCCGGCATCGCGCAGACGAGCCACGAGAAGAACCGGGAGACGAACAAGCTGTGAGCATCCTCAACGAACCTCAGGGTGCCGCGGCAGCTGGGGGCTCTTACGAGAGCGAGCTGCCGGTCCGGCGCAAGCAGCCCGGCAACGTCGTGGTGAAGTGGCTGACGACCACCGACCACAAGACCATCGGAACGCTGTATCTGACGACGTCGTTCGCGTTCTTCCTCATCGGTGGCGTGATGGCCTTGCTCATGCGCGCCGAGCTGGCCCGCCCGGGCCTGCAGATCATGTCGAACGAGCAGTTCAACCAGGCGTTCACGATGCACGGCACGGTCATGCTGCTGATGTTCGCGACGCCGCTGTTCGCCGGCTTCGCGAACTGGATCATGCCGCTGCAGATCGGCGCCCCGGACGTGGCCTTCCCGCGGCTGAACATGTTCGCCTACTGGCTGTACCTGTTCGGCTCGACGATCGCGCTCGGCGGCTTCCTCACCCCGCAGGGCGCGGCCGACTTCGGCTGGTTCGCCTACGCGCCGCTGTCGGACGCGGTGCACTCCCCGGGCCTCGGCGGTGACCTGTGGATCATGGGTCTGGTGTTCTCCGGCTTCGGCACCATCCTCGGCTCGGTCAACTTCATCACCACGATCATCTGTATGCGCGCGCCGGGCATGACCATGTTCCGGATGCCGATCTTCACCTGGAACGTGCTGCTCACCGGTGTGCTGGTGCTGCTGGCCTTCCCGGTCCTTGCCGCTGCGCTGTTCGCCCTGGAGGTGGACCGCAAGTTCGGCGCCCACGTCTTCGACGCCGCCAACGGCGGAGCGTTGCTGTGGCAGCACCTGTTCTGGTTCTTCGGACACCCCGAGGTGTACATCATCGCGCTGCCGTTCTTCGGTATCGCCTCAGAGGTCATCCCCGTGTTCTCCCGCAAGCCGATCTTCGGCTACATGGGCCTGATCGGCGCGACCATCGCGATCGCCGGTCTCTCGGTGACGGTGTGGGCGCACCACATGTTCGCCACGGGTGGTGTGCTGCTGCCGTTCTTCTCCTTCATGACGTTCCTGATCGCCGTCCCGACCGGCGTGAAGTTCTTCAACTGGATCGGCACCATGTGGCACGGCAGTCTCTCCTTCGAGACCCCCATGCTGTGGACCGCCGGGTTCCTGGTGACCTTCCTCTTGGGCGGTCTGACGGGTGTCATCCTGGCCTCTCCACCGTTGGACTTCCACGTCACCGACTCGTACTTCGTGGTGGCGCACTTCCACTACGTCGTCTTCGGCACCGTGGTGTTCGCGATGTTCGCCGGCTTCCACTTCTGGTGGCCGAAGTTCACCGGCAAAATGCTCGACGAACGTCTCGGCAAGATCAGCTTCTGGACCCTGTTCGTGGGCTTCCACGGCACCTTCCTGGTCCAGCACTGGCTGGGCGCCGAGGGCATGCCGCGCCGGTACGCCGACTACCTCGCGGCCGACGGCTTCACCGCCCTCAACACGGTGTCGACGATCTGCTCGTTCCTGCTTGGCATGTCGATCCTGCCGTTCCTCTACAACGTCTGGAAGACGGCCAAGTACGGCAAGCCGGTCGGCGTGGACGACCCGTGGGGCTACGGCCGGTCGCTGGAGTGGGCGACCTCCTGCCCGCCGCCGCGGCACAACTTCCTCACCCTGCCGCGGATCCGCAGTGAATCCCCGGCGTTCGACCTGCACCACCCGGACATCTCAGCGCTGGACCAGTTGGATAACTTCGGCCACGGTCCTGCCCTCGCTGGTGGCAAGGAGGCCGGCAAGTGAAGATCCAGGGCAAGATGTTCATGTGGCTGAGCGTCTTCGTCCTCGTCATGGCGATCGTCTATGGCGTGTGGTCGAAGGAGCCGGCCGGTACCACGGCCCTCTTCCTGGCCTTCGGCCTGTGCATCATGATCGGCTTCTACCTGGGCTTCACGGCCCGGCGGGTCGACGCGGGTGCCCAGGACAACAAGGAGGCCGACGTCGCGGACGACGCCGGCGAGCTCGGGTTCTTCAGCCCGCACAGCTGGCAGCCGCTCGCGCTGGGCATCGGCGGCGCGATCGCCTTCCTCGGTGTCGCGGTGGGCTGGTGGCTGCTGTACTTCGCGGCGCCGATCATCCTGATCGGCCTGTGGGGCTGGGTCTTCGAGTACTACCGCGGTGAGAACCGCACCCAGTAGCGCGTGCTGAGTGAGCGCACCGGGAGCCCGGACACTCCACCAGGAGGGTCCGGGCTCCTGCCTTTGCCACGTCGCTCCTCCCTCGTACGGGTGACCCAGGGTGCCGGGGTTGACGGAGCTCCCTAGCGTGAGGCCATGAGCAACACTCCGCACACCCGCACCGTCGTCAGCTGCACGCTGCTGGTGGCCGCCCTCGGTGCGGGCGTCACCGCCTGCGGCTCGGACGGCAACCCGCTGGCCGCCAACCCGTACGACGCGGCGGACCAGGTCTCCTTCAGCGGCCCCACGGACGCCGGGAAGAAGGCAGACCCAAACAAGCCCCTGGAGGTCACCGCCGAGGGCTCGGACGGGCGCATCACGGACGTCACTGCCGTGGACACCACGGGCCGCTATGTGTCGGGCGAACTCTCCGCCGACGGCAGCCGCTGGCACAGCACCTCACCGCTGGCCGCCAACGCCCACTACACGGTCCGGGTGAGCACGGAGGACGAGGACGGCTCGCCCGGCCGCAAGGTCCTCACCTTCGTCACCAGCAAGCCCCTCAGCAAGAAGCGCCTGAACATGACGTTCGGGCCGGACGCGGGCACGTACGGCGTCGGCCAGCCCATCACGGCCAAGCTGGACCAGCCCGTCAAGGACAAGGCCCAGCGCGCCGTCGTGGAGCGTGCCCTCAAGGTCGACTCGATGCCCGTCGCGAAGGGCTCCTGGTACTGGGTGAACGACAAGGAGCTCCACTACCGCCCCGAGGAGTACTGGCCCGCCCACGCCACCATCCAGGTGCACAGCAACCTGGAGAACATCAAGATCAGCGACCGGCTGTGGGGCGGCGCCGCCAAGCCGCTGAAGCTCACCATCGGCGAGCAGATCACCGCCGTCACGGACGCCTCCGCGCACCAGATGACGGTGTACAAGAACGGGCAGGAGATCAAGCAGATCCCCATCACCACCGGCAAGCCCGGCTTCGACACCCGCAACGGTGTCAAGGTCGTCCTGGGCAAGCAATACTTTGTACGGATGCGCAGCTCGACGGTCGGCATCGCCGACGACACCTCGGAGTCGTACGACCTGCCCGTCTACTACGCCACCCGCGTGACCTGGAGCGGCGAGTACGTACACGCCGCGCCCTGGTCCGTCGGCTCCCAGGGGTACGCCAACGTCAGCCACGGCTGCACCGGCATGAGCACCAGCAACGCCGAGTGGTTCTTCAACATCGTCCACGAGGGCGACCTCGTCAAGGTCGTCAACTCCGCCGGCGACGAGATGGAGCCTTTCGGCAACGGCTTCGGCGACTGGAACGTGCCCTGGAAGAAGTGGGTCAAGGGCAGCGCGCTGACCTCCGGCGGCCAGGCCGACACGAACCAGACGGACCAGGCCCGCTTGCGGCCCCAGAACCTATGAACGGACCTGACCAGAGCCTTTGAACGGACGTGAGCGAACACGGGCACGGGGCTGTGTCGGCATGCGGTTCCGCCGCGTGGGCGCGACCAGCCCCGGACGGCGCGCAGCCGCACGACTACGGGCCGTCCCGAGTTCCTAGGCGCTCAAAGCCGCCCTCTGCCGCAACAGAGAAGCCAACGCGGACGCGAACTCCACGGGATCCACCGGCAACGTCACCGCCGCATCCGCCCGGCTCCACGTGGCCAGCCAGGCATCCTGAGGCCGCCCGATCAGCAACAGCACCGGCGGGCAGTTGAAGATCTCGTCCTTGATCTGCCGGCACAGCCCCATGCCCCCCATGGGTACGGCCTCGCCGTCCAGGACGCAGACGTCGATCCCGCCCCTGTCCAGCTCCTTGAGGACCGCGGCAGGCGTAGCGCACTCCACGAACTCCACGAGGGGAACGTCCGCAGCCGGCCGTCGGCCGGAGGCCAGCCGCACCTGTTCCCGGGTGTTGGCGTTGTTGCTGTAGACCAGCACCGTGGCGGTCGCCTGCATTGTTCCTCCGCGTCATTGGTCGGGAACTTCCGGGTACCGATGGCGCGGATGCTACTCCCTTCAACTCCTGGTCAACAGCGCTTGGAACAGCCCTTCGGTGGGCCATACGGGCTGGACACACCCCACGGACACCTCGAACGGCACCCCCCGGGGTGAGGGCGGGATAAGCGACCGACATAATGGCGGTCGTGGCGACAGCAACGACAGTAGATACCGGGCACGCGCACCCGTCGGTCAACCGGCCGAACCTCACCAGCGTCGGAACCATCATCTGGCTGAGTTCCGAGCTGATGTTCTTCGCGGCCCTCTTCGCGATGTACTTCACCCTGCGATCGGTGACCGGTCCGACGCACTGGAAGGAGATGGCGAGCCATCTCAACTTCCCGTTCTCGGCGACCAACACCACGATCCTGGTGCTCTCCTCCCTCACCTGCCAGCTCGGCGTCTTCGCCGCCGAGCGCGGTGACGTGAAGAAGCTCCGGGGCTGGTTCATCGTCACCTTCATCATGGGTGCGATCTTTGTCGGCGGTCAGATCTTCGAGTACACCGAGCTGGTGAAGAAGGACGGCCTCTCGCTCTCCTCCGACCCCTACGGCTCGGTGTTCTACCTGACCACCGGCTTCCACGGCCTGCACGTGACGGGCGGTCTCATCGCCTTCCTGCTGGTCCTCGGCCGTACCTACGCGGCCCGGAGGTTCACCCATGAGCAGGCGACCGCCGCCATCGTCGTGTCCTACTACTGGCACTTCGTCGATGTCGTCTGGATCGGCCTCTTCGCCACGATCTACATGATCAGGTAATCGGCGGGCCGGAAACGGCCACCCGATCCATCCCAGAAGCATCGACGCAGAAGATCCTGACACCGGGGTAATCCGTGAAAAAGCTCTCCGCACGACGACGCCATCCGCTGGCGGCGGTCGTCGTCCTACTCCTCGCGCTGGCGGCCACTGGGGGGCTGTACACCGCGTTCGCGCCCGCGAGCAAGGCGAAGGCCGACGACTCCGCCCAGTCCCTCACCATCGAGGAGGGCAAGAAGCTCTACGAGGTCGGCTGCGCCAGCTGCCACGGCACCGGTGGCCAGGGCACCACTGACGGTCCGAGCCTGGTGGGCGTGGGTGCCGCGGCCGTCGACTTCCAGGTCGGAACCGGCCGCATGCCGGCCCAGCAGCCGGGTGCGCAGATCCCGCGCAAGAAGGTCATCTACTCGCAGGCCGAGATCGACCAGCTCGCGGCGTACATCGCCTCCCTGGGTGCCGGTCCGGCCGTGCCCACGAAGAACCAGTACAGCCCGGAGGGCGCGGACATCGCCAAGGGTGGCGAGCTGTTCCGCACCAACTGCGCCCAGTGCCACAACTTCACGGGCAAGGGCGGTGCGCTGACGCACGGCAAGTACGCGCCGAGCCTCGAGGGCGTCGACCCCAAGCACATCTACGAGGCCATGCAGACGGGCCCGCAGAACATGCCCTCCTTCCCCGACACCACGATGTCGGAGAAGAACAAGAAGGACATCATCGCGTACCTGCACGCGGTCGACAGCAGCGAGACCACGAACCCCGGCGGTATGGAGCTGGGCGGCCTCGGGCCGGTCAGTGAGGGTCTGTTCGCCTGGATCTTCGGGCTCGGCGCGCTGATCGCGGTAGCCGTCTGGGTCGCCGCTCGGACCGCAAAGGCCAAGAAGTCATGAGTAGCCAAGACATTCCAGAAGAGAACCTGCCCGCTGAGCAGGCCGCCAACGAGTACGGCCACGGCGCGGTCTCCGTCGCGGACGAGAAGAACCCGTTCGTGGACCCGGGCCTGCCGCCCCACGAGCACCGGATCCAGGACGTCGACGAGCGGGCCGCCAAGCGGTCCGAGCGCGTGGTCGCCCTGCTGTTCACGGTGTCGATGCTGGCCACCATCGGCTTCATCGCCTCGTACGTGGCGATCCCGGCCGACAGATCGATCTTCGTCTTCCCGATCGGTCACATCAGCGCGCTCAACTTCGCGCTGGGCCTGACCCTGGGTACGGCGCTGTTCGCCATCGGCGCGGGCGCGGTCCACTGGGCCCGCACCCTGATGTCCGACGTGGAGATCGCTGACGAGCGTCACCCGATCGAGGCGGCCCCCGACGACCGCGCGAAGGTCCACGCGGACTTCAAGCAGGGCGCCAAGGAGTCGCAGCTCGGCCGCCGCAAGCTGATCCGCAACACGATGCTCGGCGCGCTCACGCTGGTGCCGCTGTCCAGCGTCGTGCTGCTGCGCGACCTGGGCCCGCTGCCCGAGTCCAAGCTCCGCCACACGCTGTGGGCCAAGGGCAAGCGCCTCGTCAACATGAACACGAACGAGCCGCTCCGTCCCGAGGACGTCACCGTCGGCTCGCTCACGTTCGCCAAGCCCGACGGCCTGGAGGAGGCGGACGAGGACTTCCAGGACCAGATCGCCAAGGCGGCCCTGATGATCGTCCGGCTCCAGCCGGAGAACATCAAGGACAAGCGCGAACTCGACTGGGGGCACGAGGGCATCGTCGCCTTCTCCAAGATCTGCACCCACGTGGGCTGCCCGATCTCCCTGTACGAGCAGCAGACGCACCACGTGCTGTGCCCGTGCCACCAGTCCACCTTCGACCTCTCCGACGGTGCCCGAGTGATCTTCGGCCCCGCCGGTCACGCCCTGCCGCAGCTGCGCATCGGCGTGGACAGCGAGGGTTACCTCCAGGCGCTCGGCGACTTCGAGGAACCCGTCGGTCCTGCATTCTGGGAGCGCGGATGAGCACTACAGCCAGCAACGAGTCCCGCTCTCGCGGGCAGGCACCGGCCGGCGAGCGCCTCGCCGACTGGGCCGACGGCCGGCTCGGGATCTACTCCCTGGCCAAGGCCAACATGCGCAAGATCTTCCCCGACCACTGGTCGTTCATGTTGGGTGAGGTCTGCCTCTACAGCTTCCTGATCATCATCCTCACGGGTGTGTATCTGACGCTGTTCTTCCACCCGTCGATGAACGAGGTGGAGTATCACGGAAGCTACGTCCCGCTCCAGGGACAGCTGATGTCCGAGGCGTTCAACTCGACCCTGCACATCTCCTTCGACGTGCGCGGTGGTCTGCTCATCCGGCAGATCCACCACTGGGCCGCGCTGATCTTCCTCGCCGGCATGTTCGTGCACATGATGCGCGTGTTCTTCACCGGCGCGTTCCGCAAGCCGCGTGAGATCAACTGGCTGTTCGGCTTCCTGCTGTTCGTCCTGGGCATGTTCACCGGCTTCACCGGTTACTCGCTCCCGGACGACCTGCTCTCCGGCACCGGTGTCCGCTTCATGGAGGGCGCGATCCTGTCCGTGCCGATCGTCGGCACGTACCTGTCGTTCTTCCTCTTCGGCGGCGAGTTCCCCGGTCACGACTTCGTGGCGCGGTTCTACTCGATCCACATCCTGCTGCTGCCGGGCATCATGCTCGGCCTGGTCGTCGGCCACCTGATCCTGGTCATCTACCACAAGCACACGCAGTTCGCGGGCCCCGGAAGGACCAACAACAACGTCGTCGGCATGCCGCTGCTGCCGGTCTACATGGCCAAGGCCGGAGGCTTCTTCTTCCTGGTCTTCGGTGTCATCGCGGCCATCGCGGCGATCACCCAGATCAACCCGATCTGGGCCATGGGCCCCTACCGTCCGGACCAGGTGTCCACCGGCGCCCAGCCCGACTGGTACATGGGCTTCGCCGAGGGTCTGATCCGCTACATGCCGGGCTGGGAGGTCAACTTCTGGGGCCACACGCTCGTCCTCGGCGTGTTCATCCCGCTGGTGCTCTTCCCGCTGGTCCTGGCTGCGATCGCGGTCTACCCGTTCATCGAGGCCTGGATCACCGGCGACAAGCGCGAACACCACATCCTGGACCGTCCGCGCAACGCCCCGACGCGTACCGCCTTCGGTGTCGCCTGGATCACCATCTACATGATCACCCTGGTCGGCGGCGGCAACGACCTGATCGCCACGCACTTCAACCTGTCGATCAACGCGGTCACGTGGTTCGTCCGGATCGGCTTCTTCCTCGGCCCGGTCATCGCGTTCCTCGTCACCAAGCGGATCTGCCTCGGCCTCCAGCGCCGGGACCGGGACAAGGTGCTGCACGGCCGCGAGACGGGCATCATCAAGCGCCTGCCGCACGGTGAGTTCATCGAGGTCCACGAGCCGCTCAGCCAGGAGCAGCTGTACACCCTCACGGCGCACGAGCAGTACCAGCCGGTCGCGATCGGCCCGACGGTCGACGAGAACGGCGTCGAGCGCAAGGTGAAGGGTTCGCAGAAGCTGCGCGCCAAGCTCAGCAACGCCTTCTACGGCGAGGACTCCCAGGTCCCGAAGCCGACTGTCGAGGAGTACAAGGAGATCACGAGCGGCCACGGCCACCACTGATCGCTGCGCACGCCACGCCACGGCGAAGGGCCCCGTCCGAACACCGGACGGGGCCCTTCGCCGTGCCGCGGGCTGGATAGGGTGGAACTGTTCGAGACCCGCGTCCCGTAGTCCGGGACATCGACCCAGGAGCTGCTGATGAGCGCTGTGACCCCCGCTGGAGGCGACACCGCGGCGGGCCGCTCCTGGCCCGAGGTGCTGAACGGTCTGCTGGAGGGCCGCGACCAGAGCGCGGACGACACCGCCTGGGCGATGGACCGGATCATGCGCGGCGAGGCGACGGACGCCCAGATCGCCGGGTTCGCGGTGGCGCTGCGGGCCAAGGGCGAGACGGTGGAGGAGATCACCGGCCTGGTCCGGGCGATGTACGAGCACGCGAACCTCATCGAGGTGCCGGGCGCCACCGTCGACATCGTCGGTACGGGCGGGGACGGTGCGAAGACGGTGAACATCTCCACGATGTCGTCGATCGTCGTCGCCGGCACGGGCGTCAAGGTGGTCAAGCACGGCAACCGCGCCGCGTCGTCGGCGTCCGGGGCGTCCGATGTCCTGGAGAAGCTCGGCGTCAATCTGGAGCTGACGCCGCAGCGGGTGGCCGAGGTCGCCGAGGAGGCGGGGATCACCTTCTGCTTCGCGGTGAAGTTCCACCCGGCGCTACGACATGTGGCCGCCGCCCGCAGCCAGTTGGGCATCCGCACCACGTTCAACTTCCTCGGCCCGCTGACCAACCCGGCGAAGGTGAAGGCGCAGGCGGTGGGCGTCGCCGACCCGCGCGTGGCGCCGATCGTCGCGGGCGTCTTCGCCGAGCGCGGCAACTCGTCCCTGGTCTTCCGCGGTGACGACGGTCTCGACGAGCTGACGATCACCTCCACCTCGCGGGTGTGGATCGTCCGGGACGGCAAGGTGACCGAGGAGCGTTTCGACCCGCGGGACGTCGGCATCGAGCTCGTGCCCGTGGAGGCCCTGCGAGGGGCGGACGCGTCGTACAACGCCGAGGTCGCCCGGCGCCTGCTGGACGGCGAGACCGGCCCGGTGCGGGATGCCGTACTGCTGAACTCGGCGGCGGCGCTGGTGGCCCTGGAGCCGGGCTCCGGGACGCTGGCCGAGCAGATCCGCGCCGGGATGGAGAAGGCCGCGGAGTCGATCGACTCGGGGGCGGCCAAGCGGACGCTGGACCGCTGGGTGGCGGCCAGCAACGCCTGACCGGTGCACGGTGTGACGCAAGGCGCAGTCCACGATCCGGACTTCGCCTTGCACACCGAAGATCGTGTGGCAGGATGTTGAACCAGGTCATGAGCGACAGCCATTCGGCCCCGGCCGGCTGTCCGGCAACCCTCCGTCCGTGGCGGGGTGCCCCGGGTGAGGACCAGGCCGCAGGCAGCGAGGTCTGCGGCAAGCGCGGACCCCTCGCGAAAACCAGGGGTCCTGGTCGTTCGAGGGAGTCTTCCGTGAGCAAGCGAATGCGATAGCGCCGCAGAGCCCCGCCTCCGCCATACCCCTTTCACCTTGTCCTGTGCCGTAGACGCCCTTTTCGTCATGCTCCGCGCGTCCGGCACGGCGATTCCGCCTGCCTCCACGGGAGTTCACCCATGTCTGTCTTCACCGTCGCCGCCGACCAGTCCGTTTGTGCCCCGCTGCCCGTTCTCGGCCGAGATGTCACTGTCCCGCTCGTCACCGGTGGCGAGGTCACCTACGCCGCGCTCGACTACGCGGCCAGCGCCCCGGCGCTCCAGCGCGTCTGGGACGACGTGGCGGCGTACGCGCCGTACTACGGCAGCGTCCACCGTGGCGCCGGCTACCTCTCCCAGCTGTCGACCGACCTGTTCGAGAACGCCCGGAGGACCGTCGCGCAGTTCCTCGACTGCCGTGAGTCCGACCAGGTGATCTTCACCCGGTCCACCACCGACTCCCTCAACCTCCTCGCCCGCGCGATCCCCGCCGACTGCCAGGTCTTCGTCTTCGAGACCGAGCACCACGCTTCGCTGCTGCCGTGGAAGGACGCGCAGGTCACCTACCTCAACGCCCCGCGCACGCCGCAGCAGGCCGTCCGGACCCTGGAGCAGGCCCTCGCAGACCGCGACCCCCATGGCCCGGCCCTGGTCTGCGTCACCGGCGCCTCCAACGTCACCGGCGAGCTGTGGCCGGTGCGGGAGCTGGCCGCCGCCGCCCACGCGCATGGCGCCCGCATCGTCCTGGACGCCGCCCAGCTCGCCCCGCACCACCCGGTGTCGGTCGAGGACCTCGACGTCGACTGGGTCGCCTTCTCCGGCCACAAGCTGTACGCCCCCTTCGGCTCCGGCGTCCTGGCGGGCCGCGCCGACTGGCTGCGCGAGGCCGAGCCGTACCTCGCCGGCGGCGGCGCCAGCCGCAAGGTCACGCGGCGGACGGACGGGGGAGTGGACGTGGAGTGGCACGACACGGCCGCCCGCCACGAGGCCGGCTCGCCCAACGTCATCGGCGCCTACTCCATCGCCTCCGCCTGCAGGGCCCTCACCGAGACCGGCTTCGACACGCTGGTCGCCCGCGAGCAGTACCTGATCCGCAAGGTCAGGGCAGGTCTCGCCGAGGTGCCCGAGGTCAGGGTCCTCTCCCTCTTCGGCGCCGACGCGCCCCGCGTCGGCGTGATCTCCTTCGTTGTCGAGGGCTGGAACAGCTCCCACTTCGCCGCCGCACTCTCCGCCGAGTACGGCATCGGCGTCCGCGACGGCCTCTTCTGCGCCCACCCCCTGGTCCGCACGCTGCTCGGCAGCGACCCGCAGAGCCAGGGCGAGTGCGGCGCCCCCGAGGTGGCGCCCGGCGAGAAGTCCCTCAACGCCATCCGCGTCAGCTTCGGCGCCGGCACCCCCGACGAACACGTCGACCGCTTCGTCAACGCGGTGCGGGAACTGGTCCGGGACGGCGCGAAGTGGCAGTACCGGACGGAGGACGGCCGCTGCGTGCCGGCGGTGTGAGCGGGGAGGCCCAGGAGGCGGTGCTCACGAGTCCAGCCCGATCGCGAACGCCGCCTCCAGGTCGTGCTGCGAGTACGTACGGAAAGCGACATGCGTGTCCGTCGCCTCCACGCCCGGAATCTTGCTGATCCGCCCGGGGATGACCTCCGCGAGCGCCTCGTGCTCCTTCACCCGCACCATGGCGATCAGGTCGTAGGTCCCGGTGACGGAGAAGACCTCGCTGACGGAGTCCAGCGCGGCGATCTGCTCCGCGATCTCGGGGATCCGGTCGACGCTGGTCTTGATGAGGACGATCGCGGTGATCACGGCTGGTTTTCTCCCTCGGGGGCCGGAGCAGGGACGGCCTTCACTCTAGTCGTCCGGCCGAATCGGACCCACGCGTAGGCGAAGCCCAGCCCGAACCCCACCAGGTGGGCCAGATAGGCCACCCCCGGCCCCTGGGCGGCCCGTCCGGCCGCCAGCCACTGCAGGGCCGCCCAGAAGGGCAGGACGATCCATGCGGGCAGGCGCAGCGGCAGGAAGAACAGGAACGGGAAGAGACTGGTCACCCGGGCCCGGGGGAACAGGTACAGAAACGCGCCGAGGACCGCCGAGATCGCCCCGGACGCCCCCACCAGGGTCTGTTCCGAGGCGGCGTTGGCGGCCGCGTAGCCCAGCAGGGCCAGATAGCCGCAGCCGACGTAGAACAGCGTGAACTGGACGCGGCCCATCCGTTCCTCTGTCATCGCCCCGAAGACGTAGAGGAAGAGCATGTTGCCGAGCAGATGCACCCAGCTGCCGTGTACGAACAGGGCCGTCGCGGGGCTGAGGGCGGCCCGTGGGGAGCCCTCGAACAGCTCGGCGGGGATCACGCCCCAGCGCCGGAAGTAGGCCCGCTGGGCGACGAGCAGCCCGTCGCCCAAGCCGTACGCCGGGTCGAGCCCCGCCGCCGGGCCGATCAGGAAGACCAGGCAGCACAGGACGATCAGGGCGTACGTCATCGGCGCCGGCAGGCCCCGCACCGCCCGGACCGCCCTGACGGCCGCCGCATTCCAGTTGTTGATCACGGACACAGAGCATGGCGTAACGGGATGCAACCGCGCAGACCGCCTCGCCGCCGTGGACGGACGGGCGGCGAGTTGCCGCCACACCGTAGGGTTACGAGCCACACGCACCAGGGAAGCTGGCGCATCACGGAAACTAGAAGGAAGGCGAACAGTCACGATGACGGTTCCCCTGCCGACCGCCACGACGCGGTGGCGCTGCACCCTCTGCGGCAACCTGACCCGCTTCGACGTGACGCGCTCGTCGAAGGTCGTCGAGTACGTCCACCTCGACCTGGCCGGCGAGCCGGCGGTCGAGGAGCGCGAGGTGGTCAGTGAGACGATCGAGTCGGTGCGTTGCCGCTGGTGCAACGCCGTGGACCAGGTGGAACTCGTGGACAGGCCGGGAGCCGGCTCCTGAGCGGAGCGGTCCCGCACAGGTGATCCCTGAGGGGGATCCCGCACAGGCATTGGGGTGACGGATGGTGGAGACACAAGGCGGGGGGCCGGACGACGGCGCCGCTGAGGTGCTCGACCGTCCGCTGCCCGACGGCGTGCGCCGCAGGGTCGTCCAGATCGTGTCCGACGGGTTCGGCGGGCTGACGATCGGAGAGCTGCCCGCGCAGCTGAGGCAGTACGCCCGGTTCGCCCCGAACCGCCGGGCCAAGTTCGCGGGCAATGCCATGGCGGTGGCGCTGGAGACCGATCCGCTGTTCCGGCAGCGCATCGGCGAGAAGCTCAGAGAGGCCCAGCCGGAGCTGTCCGGCGCCCTCGACTCCGGCTCGCCGCCGTTGGCCGCGGACCCGCTCGACGTGGCGGCCGCGGCCTACGTGCTGCGGCCGGCGGGCTGGGTGAAGCTGGTGGCCGCCGCGGGCGATGAGGTCCAGCGGGCGGACGCCGAGCGCGCCAACGAGGAGAACCGGGCCGAGCTGGAGCGTCTGCGCGCCGAGCTGGCGGCGGCCCGCGAGCAGACCCGGACCGAGACCGAGCGGCTGCGCGCCGAACTGGATCAGGCCAAGAAAGAGGCCGAGTCGCTGCACCGCAAACTGCGGGCCGCGCTCAGCGACGTCAAGCGCGGCGAGGCCGCGCTGCGCAAGGCGCTGGGCGAGGTCGAGGCCGTGCGCGCCGAGGGACAGGCGCAGGTGTCGGCCGCCGAGAGCGAGACCCGGCGGCTCAAGGCGCGCCTCGGCGAGACGGAGGCAGCCCTGGAGGCCGCTCGTCGGGCGGCCCGCGAGGGACGCAGCGTCGAGGACATGCGGGCGCGGCTGCTGCTCGACACCGTGCTGGACGCGGCCCAGGGGCTGCGCCGGGAGCTGGCGCTGCCGCCGGTGTCCGTACGTCCCGCGGAGACGGTGGACGCGGTCGAACCGGGACGGATGACCCCGAAGGACATCGCCGCCCGCGCGCTGTCCGAGAACGACCCCGCGATCCTCGACCAGCTGCTCGCGCTGCCGCAGGTGCATCTGGTGGTCGACGGCTACAACGTCACCAAGACCGGCTATCCGCAGATGCCGCTGGAGAAGCAGCGGTTGAGACTCCTCGGCCAGCTCTCGCAGCTCGCCGCGCAGACCGGCGCCGAGGTCACCTGTGTCTTCGACGGGGCCGAACTGGTGGCGCCGGTGCTGCTCGCGCCGCCGCGCGGCGTGCGGGTGCTGTTCTCCAAACCGGGCGTCACCGCCGACGAGTTGATCCGCCAGCTGGTGCGCGCCGAGCCGCCGGGCCGGCCCGTCATCGTCGCCTCGACCGACCGTGAGGTGGCCGACGGGGTTGCCAGGGCGGGGGCGCGGCCGGTGGCGTCCGCGGTGCTCCTCAAGCGACTTTCCCGGGCATAACGGACTCCCGTGCGCGGCCCGGGTGTTGCGAGGTAACACCCCATGGGTCGCGTACGCCCCAACCGCAACCTAGAGGCTGTATGCCCGAATTGACGGAACCGTCACGCAACGTAGCGTCAACCCTGCATCACTGCATGTGAGTTGAGTGCAAAGAATGCATTGCGTGAGGAGATTTTCCCGCCGAGGATTTGAACTGATCACAGCTGGGTCACTAGGGTCTGGCCTCGAACCTCCGCACGGGTGATCACTCACAAGGGGTGAGTGACGGCGGAGGGGCACCGCCCACCGGCGTGTCGGTAGGCGGCTGAAGGAAGAAGGAGCTCGCCCCCGTGGCGTCCCACCGTCGACCCAAGCAGCCGAGCCGCGCACGTGTGACCGTGCTGACCACCGCAGCCGCCGCTGCTGTCGCCCTGAGTGCGCAGGCCGCCAATGCGGCGCCGAGCGCCAAGCCGAGCAAGGACGAGGTCAAGTCCAAGGTCGACAAGCTCTACCAGGAGGCGGAGCAGGCCACCGAGAAGTACAACGGGGCCAAGGAGAAGCAGCAGAAGCTCCAGAAGGAGATCTCCACGATCCAGGACAACGTCGCCCGCGGCCAGGAGGAGCTCAACAAGCTGCGCGACGGCCTCGGTTCGATGGCCGCCGGCCAGTACCGCTCCGGAGGCATCGACCCGTCCGTTCAGCTGTTCCTCTCCTCCAACCCGGACGACTATCTGGACAAGGCCTCCACGCTCGACCAGTTGAGCAGCCAGCAGGTCGAGGCGCTCAAGAAGATCCAGGACAAACAGCGTGAACTCGCCCAGGAGCGCGCCGAGGCCACGGCGAAGCTCAAGGACCTCGCCGCCACCCGCACCGAGCTGGGCAAGAAGAAGAAGGAAGTCCAGGCCAAGCTCGCCGAGGCGCAGAAGCTCCTCAACTCCCTGACGGCGAAGGAGAAGGCGGCGCTCGCCGCGGAGCAGAACCGGGCCAGCCGCGCCAGCGCGCGCGACGTCCTCGGCGCCAACAGCGCCGCCTCCGGGCGGGCCGGCGCCGCGTACTCCGCCGCCCAGAGCAAGATCGGCTCCCCTTACGTCTACGGCGCCTCCGGCCCGTCCTCCTTCGACTGCTCGGGCCTGACCTCCTGGGCGTACGCGCAGGCCGGCGTCTCCATCCCGCGCACCTCCGAGGCGCAGGCCAACATAGGCACCCGCATCTACTCGCAGAGCCAGCTCCAGGTCGGCGACCTCGTCTTCTTCTACGGCGACCTGCACCACGTCGGCCTCTACGCCGGCAACGGCCAGGTGCTGCACGCCCCGCACACCGGTGCCGTGGTGCGCTACGAGTCGATCGGCAACATGCCCTTCCAGTTCGGCGTCCGGGTCTGACCCGACGCCAAGATCAACGCACCGTGCCGCCCGAACGGGCGAATCACGAGAACGCACGCTGACCCCGCGCCCCGCCGATGACCTGCGTCAGAGGCGGGGCGCCGCGTTGTGCGGCCGCCGAGGACTTTGGTCGCTGCGTGTCCACGCGGCTACTGTCTGGCGCGTTTCCCCCACCACGGGCGGTTGTCCGCCCCGGCACCGGGGGAGCAGTCATGTCCGCCAGCGGAAGGACTACGGCTTCCCGTGGGGTCTCATCGCCGCCTTGCACCGTCCGGGTTCGACCGGGGCGCCAGTGCCGCCCTCTGTGTTCTGTCCGCCGCGGCCGCGGCTCTCGGCGCCGTACCGGCCATCGCCACACCGCACGCCGACGCCCGGGCCGAGGCGGACCGGCTCTACCAGGAGGCCGAGAAGGCGACCGAGGCCTACAACAAGGCCGACGAGCGGGCCGGCACGCTGCGCCGGCAGGTGCGCGGCTCCCAGGACCGCATCGCCCGGCAGCAGCAGCGCATCAACACCCTGCGGGAGTCGCTCGGTTCGCTCGCGGGCGCCCAGTACCGCTCCGGCGGCATCGACCCGTCCCTCGCCCTGCTGTTCTCCGACGACCCGGCCGACTACCTCGACAAGGCCTCCGTACTGGACCGGATCACCACCCACCAGGCCGGCGAGCTCAAGGATCTGCAGAAGGCCCTGCGCGAACTCGCCCAGGAGCGCGCCGAGGCCTCCCATACCCTCGCCGAGCTGGAGAAGAGGCGCAAGGCCGTCGTCTCCCACAAGCGCACCGTCGAGCAGAAGCTCGCCAAGGCCCGACGGTTGCTCAACTCCCTGTCCCCCGCCGAGCGCGAGGCCTACGACCGGGCCTCCCGCTCCGGCCGCGACGACATCCCCGGTCTCCTCGGCGGCGGCCCGGCCGCCTCGGCCCGCGCGGCCGCCGCCGTCGCAGCCGCCCACTCCGCCCTCGGCCGCCCCTACGTGTGGGGCGCCAACGGGCCCTTGGGCTTCGACTGTTCGGGCCTGATGCAGTGGTCGTACGCGCAGGCCGGAGTCCATCTGCCGCGCACCTCGCAGGAGCAGCGGTACGTCGGCCGGCGGATCCCGCTCTCCCAGGCCCGGCCCGGCGACCTCGTCGTCTACCGGTCCGACGCCGGCCATGTCGCGATGTACGCGGGCAACGGCCGGGTGATCCACGCCCCCTACCCCGGCGCGCCCGTGCGCTACGACCGGGTCGACATGATGCCGGTCTCGTCGGTCACCAGGGTCTGACGGCGGCTTCGAAGCGCCGTACGATCGGCAAGTGGCTGGTCGTAGGCACGCATCGGGATCCGCGGTCGTGGCGCTGTGCCTGCTGCTCGTGTCGTTGGTGGCGTGCGGCGGGCGCTCCGCGACCGACACCGCCGGGGCCGAGGTGCAACGGTTGCTCGACCGGCGGGCGGAGGCGGTCCTCCGCCACGACGAGCCGGCGTACGCCGCCACCGGCACCCGGGCGTCGTACGCGAACCTGCGGGCCGTGCCGTTCGCGGACTGGTCCTACCGCCTGACCCGACTGCACCGCAGCGGCGACACCGCCACCGCCGACGCGGAGCTGCGCTACCGCGTGACGGGGTACGACAAGGCGCCCGTCACCGTCGGCCGCACGCTCACCCTGTCCACCGGTGCCGACGGGAAGTGGTACGTCGACTCCGACCGGCCGGCGAAGCAGTCCGCCCAGCAGCTGTGGGACCAGGGCGCGGTGTCGGTGGTCCGGGGACGGCGCAGCCTCGTCCTCGGGGTCGGGCAGAGCGGCGAGACGCTGCACGGCTACGCGGACCTCGCGGACCGTGCGGTGCCGGCGGTGTCGGACGCGTGGGGCACGGACTGGAGCCGGCACGTCGTCGTCCTCGTCCCGAAGTCCCTGGAGGGGATGGCCGGGCTGCTCGGCTCGCCCGCCGCCAACTACCGCGGGATCGCCGCCGTCACCATGGGCGAGGTGAGCGAAGCGAAAGGGGGGTCCCCCCGGCCGGAGGCTGGGGGAGGCTCGGGCCAGGCACCCGCCGACCGGATCATCGTCAACCCCGACGCGTACGGCATGCTCGGCTCCCCCGGCAGACAGGTCGTGCTCACCCACGAGACGACCCACGTCGCCACCCGCGCCCACACCAACCCTGCCACGCCCCTGTGGCTGTCCGAGGGGTACGCCGACTGGGTCGGCTACCGCGGCACCGGGCGTACCGCGGCCCAGGCTGCGCCGGAGCTGCAGCGCGCCGTGTCGGAGGGGCACGTGCCCGCGGCGCTGCCGGCCGACAGGGACTTCGGCTTCACCACGGACGCGGCCCGGCTCGCCCAGGCGTACGAGGGCGGCTGGATGGCCTGCCGGCTGATCGCCGACCACTTCGGCGAGGTCCGGCTGGGCGAGTTCTACCGGGCCGTGGGCACGCACGACAAGCGGGCCGGCGCGGTCGAGGACGCGATGAAGAAGGTGCTGGGGACGACACCGGAGAAGTTCACCGAGCAGTGGCGGGAGTACCTCAGGGCTCAACTCGGCTGATCGAGCCGCGCGATCGCCTCCGTGAGCCACGCCCGCTCCGCCTCACCCGTCGCTCGCGCGACCCGCAGCATGCCCTGCCGGAACAGGTCGTCGGCCTCCTCGGCGCGTACGGGCCTGCCGTCCCGGTAGAAGAAGCTCGCCGGGGTTTCGAGGAACTCCAGCCGCCGCCGCAGCACCGCGGCCTGCTCCCGCCGGTCCGGCAGATGCCGCAGGAACGCGAGCAGCGTGTTGAAGCGGACGTGGTCGGTGATCTCGGCCTGCCGGGGGTGCCGCAGCCGTTCCAGCAGGTCCTCACGCCCCTTGTCGGTGAGGGACAGCACCCGGCGCGGGGCGGCGCCGGCGCCCTCCTCCATGTGCTGGTTCAGCTTGCCCGCGGTCACCAGCCGGGTGATCGCCGGGTAGAGCGCCCCGTCGCTGACCGGTCGGACGTGGCCGCTCAGCGCCTTGATCCGTTCCTTCAACTCGTAGCCGTGCAGCGGCTGTTCGGCCAGAAAACCCAGGATCGACAGCTCCAGCATCCGGCTCGGTCCCTCCTTGCGGGTGTCGTCCGCACATGATACCTCTCATCGAGCTACCCCTAAACGAGGTAGCTCGGATCAAGGGAGACCCGTGCCGTGAACGCCCACCGCAAGCAGCTCGTCGCGCTCGCCCACCCCGTCTACTTCTCCCTGCTTGCCTCCGTCGCCGCCGGGATCATCAACACCGTCTGGGTCTCCCGGCTCGGCGGCCCGGCCGTGGCCTCCGTCGCCGTCGCCACCAACACCGAGAACGTGCTGCTGGGCGTCGCCCTGGTCTTCGCCTCCGGTACGACCGTGCTGGTCGCGCACGCCAGGGGGAGCGCGCGATCCGGGCGCGGTGCGGTCGGCCGTACGCGGGGGCTGGGCCCTGTGCGCGCTGGTCACACCGGTCGTGGTGACCGGCGGGTTCCTGCTGCGGGAGCCGCTGGCCGGGCTGGTGCTCGGCGGCGGCGAGGGCGCCGCGCTGCCGCTCGCGGTCCCCTACTTCGCGATCTCCCTGCCGGGCATCGCCGTCTTCTTCGCCCAGCAGCTCGTCGACGACATTATCAAGGGCACCGGCGACACGAGGACGCCGATGCGGCTCGCGCTTGGCCAACGGCCTGATCCTGGTCTGCGACCCGTTCCTGATCCACCTGTACGGCGTCCGGGGTGCCGCCGCCTCGACCGTGCTGTGCCGGTGCGCGGCGCTGGCTGCCGGGCTGTGCGCCCTGCGCCGGAACGCGCTGCTGAAGACGGCCGGGCGGGCCCGTCCCGCGGAGGGCACCGGCGCGGCGCTGCGCCGGACCCTGACGACCGGGCTGCCCATGTCCGCCGACTTCACCGTCCGGCAGACCGGCGCCCTGGTGCTGGTGGCGATCGTGGCCCGGCTCGGGGTGACGGCGGTGGCCGCGTACTCCATCGCGTACAAGGTCATGTACGTCGCCACCATGGCCTTCTACGCCGTCCGGCAGGCCGCATCCATCCACACCGCACACACCCGCGGCGCCGGCCACGACGCACGGTGGGCCATCGGACGGCAGGCGGTGGTCGTCTCCGGCGCGGTGGGCCTGGCCGCGGCGGCCCTGCTGGGCGTCACCGCCCCCTGGGTGATGGCCGCCTTCGGCGCGGGACCCGCCGTCGCCCACGACGGGGTGCTGTTCCTGCGCTGCGTGGGGCCCTACCTGCTGCTGATGGCCTGCTTCATCGCGCTCGGCGGGGTCTTCGAGGGCAGTGGCGGAGCGCCGGTGCTGCTGCGGGTGACCGTGCTCGGCACGGCGGTCCAACTGCCGCTCGCCCACGTCCTGTCCGGGCTCGGCCTGCCCGGCGTGTGCCTGGCGCTGGCGCTCGCCATGGCGGTGCAGTGTGCGGCGGTGCTGCTGCTGTTGCGGCGGCAGGGGAGTCAGGAGGAGGCGGAGGTCTCATTGGTGCGGGCGGCCTGACCGGGCAGGGGTGCCGGGGCCGCCGAAGCGACCGCGGAGCGCCACAGCTCGCGGGCCGCGGTCACGGTGGCGGCCACCAGCAGGCCGTTGCGGACGAGCATGAGGATGACACCGAGCCGGTCGCTGGCGACGACGTCGGCGAAGAAGACCGGGAACTCCAGCACCGTCACAAGGGCCGCCGCCAGCACCAGCCCGACGGGCAGCGGCATCCCGCTGCCCCGGAAGCACAGGCAGACGGCCGCGAGGCCGACCAGCCACACGATGTACTGCGGGCTGATCACCCGGCTCGTGGTGGTGAACAGCAGCACCGCCGTGAACGCCGCGTCCGCGAGCGTGTGCGGCAGAAACCGCCACGCCCTCAGCCGCCACAGCAGCAGCCAGCCGAAGGCGGCGCCGGTGAGCGCCATCGCGGCCGTGCTCACCATGTCGACATGCGGACCGAGGAACTCCAGTGAGCCGTAGGTGAACAGCACCTCCCCGCTCCAGCCGAGGTGCCGGGCCACGTGGAAGACGAGCGCGCCCAGCGACTCCACCTCGGTGCCCCGGTTCCGCTGGAAGGTGAGGAAGGACAGGGCACCGGGCACGGCGAGCGCGCACAGCGAGCCCACCGCGGCCACGGTCACCGCCGCCGCGGCCCACGCCCGGCGCCGGACCGGGCCCGCGAGCAGCAGCACCGGCCACACCTTGAGCAACACCCCGAAGCCGGCCAGCGCCCCCATCACCCGCGGATGCCGGGCCCCCACGAGCAGCGCGGCCACCGCCACCGCGGTCACCATGACGTCGTAGCGCGCGTACACGGTGGGGCCGAGCAGCGCGACGCCCACCACCCACACCCAGGCGCCGCGCAGCGACCGGCCGGGACGCCGGCCGGCGTGCAGCAGCAGGCACAGCACCGCCAGGTCGGCCAGGACGGCCAGGGCGAAGAAGGCCGTGGCGTAGTCGAGGAAGGGCAGGGCGGCGGGGGAGAGGATCGCGAGCGCGGCGGCGGGCGGGTACTGCCAGGCGGCGTCGTCCAGCGGGAAGGTGCCGTGCCGCAGCACCTCGTACCAGCCCTGGTAGATCACCGACACGTCGCTCGTGACGTCCGGGCCAGGGAAGACGAACACCTTGAAGACGAAGAGCAGCAGCACCGTCCGGGTCGCGCCCCAGCTTCCCAGGAGCCCCGCCAGGCCTCGCCTCGTGCCCGCCATGTCCACCTGCGCCCCTGTCCGTCCGCTTCCCGTGCCGAGGGCCACATGATCTCCCGGTGGGCTGTGCGCGGGCCGTGAACCACGACCGTACCCGGCCCACGTCCAGGTGGGAGCACGACCGCGTGTCCAGGTTGGGTAGGGTCGGCGGCGATGCACAAGACCCTCATCGTGACCAACGACTTCCCGCCCCGGCCGGGCGGCATCCAGGCGTTCCTGCACAACATGGCGCTGCGGCTGGACCCGGAGCGGCTGGTCGTCTACGCCTCCACCTGGAAGCGCAGCCGGGAGGGGATCGAGGCCACGGCCGCCTTCGACGCGGAGCAGCCCTTCACGGTCGTACGCGACCGTACGACGATGCTGTTGCCGACGCCCGGGGCGACCCGGCGTGCGGTCGGGCTGCTGCGGGAACACGGCTGCACGTCGGTGTGGTTCGGGGCGGCGGCGCCGCTCGGGCTGATGGCGCCGGCCCTCAGGAAGGCGGGCGCGAAGCGGCTGGTGGCCACCACCCACGGCCACGAGGCGGGGTGGGCACAGCTGCCCGCGGCCCGCCAACTGCTGCGCCGGATAGGGGAGTCGACGGACACCCTCACCTACCTCGGCGAGTACACCCGCTCGCGGATCGCCGCGGCGCTGACGGCTCGGGCGGCCGGGCGGATGGTGCAGCTGCCGCCCGGGGTCGACGAGAAGATCTTCCATCCCGCATCCGGTGGCGACGAGGTCCGGGCCCGGCTCGGGCTCACCGACCGGCCGGTCGTCGTGTGTGTCTCGCGACTGGTGCGGCGCAAGGGGCAGGACACCCTGATCCAGGCCATGCCCCGGATTCTGGCCGCCGAGCCGGACGCGGTGCTGCTGATCGTGGGCGGCGGGCCGTACGAGAAGGACCTGCGCAGGCTGGCGCACGAGACCGGGGTCGCCGACGCGGTGCGCTTCACCGGCGCGGTGCCCTGGGCGGAGCTGCCCGCGCACTACGGCGCAGGTGACGTCTTCGCCATGCCCTGCCGCACCCGGCGCGGCGGGCTCGACGTCGAGGGGCTCGGCATCGTCTACCTGGAGGCCTCCGCGACCGGGCTGCCCGTCGTCGCGGGCGACTCGGGCGGCGCGCCCGATGCCGTGCTCGACGGCGAGACCGGCTGGGTCGTGCGCGGCGGCTCCCCCGAGGAGGCCGCCGACCGCATTGTCACGCTCCTCGGCGACGCCGGGCTGCGCCGCCGGATGGGGGAGCGGGGGCGGCAGTGGGTCGAGGAGAAGTGGCGGTGGGACCTGCTGGCGAAGCGGCTCGAGGATCTTTTGTAAGAAGTTGCTCCGCGGGGTTGCCCCAGACCCTGCCGTGGCTCTAGGCGGAAGGGGAAAATCCGCACATGCTGCGCGCATGACAGCAAAACTGATGCAGCGTCAGCTGACGAGATCCTCGGTGTGGCCGCCCTCCGGACCGCCGCCGCGCTCGGCTTCATCCGCGTCGGCCTCCAGTCGGCCCGGGCCGCCGAGCCCGCGGCCGTCGAATCCGCCCCCGCCATCGTCGTCGGCTCCGGCTACGGCGGTGCCGTCGCCGCCCTCCGCCTCGGCCAGGCGGGCATCCGCACCCTGGTGATCGAGATGGGCCGGCTGTGGAACACCCCCGGCTCCGACGGCAAGGTCTTCTGCTCCACCAGCGCCCCGGACGAGCGCTCGACGTGGTTCCGGACGCGCACCGAGGCGCCGCTGGCCACCTTCCTGTGGCTGGACGTGGTCAACCAGGACATCAGCCCCTACCCCGGGGTCCTGGACCGCGTGCACTTCGACCACATGTCCGTCTACGTCGGCCGGGGCGTCGGCGGCGGCTCCCTGGTCAACGGCGGCATGGCGGTGACCCCGCTCCCGTCGTACTTCGCCGAGCAGTTCCCGGCCGTGGACGTGAACGAGATGTACACCACGTACTTCCCGCGCGCCCGTTCCATGCTCGGCGTCAACACCGTCGACCCGGCATGGTTCGAGTCGACGGAGTGATACCGGTTCGCCCGGACCTCCCGGAAGGCCGCCGCCAATGCCGGCCTGAAAACCACCTTCGTGCCGAACGTCTACGACTTCGGCCACATGCAGCGCGAGGCGGCCGGTACGGCCACCAGGTCCGCGCTCGCCGGCGAGGTCATCTACGGCAACAACCACGGCAAGCGCAGCCTCGACAAGACGTACCTCGCGTCCGCGCTCGGCACCGGCAACGTCACCATCCACACGCTGGAGAAAATGAAGACCCTCAGCCGGGCCGGCGACGGGACGTACCTGCTGACCGCCGACCGCATCGACACCACCGGCGCGGTCGTCGAGACCAAGCAGTACAGCTGTACGTACCTCTTCCTCGGCGGCGGCAGCCTCGGCACCACCGAACTCCTGGTCCGCGCCCGGGACACCGGCACCCTGCCCGCGCTGAACGCCGACGTGGGCGCCGGCTGGGGCGCCAACGGCAACACGATGCTCGGGCGCGCCAACCACGTCTGGGACACCGTCGGCGCCCACCAGGCCACCATGCCCGTGCTGGGCATCGACGACTGGGCCAACGCCGACAATCCCGTCTTCGCGGAGATCGCCCCGCTGCCCATGGGATTCGAGCACTGGGTCAGCCTCTCTCTGGCGATCACCAAGAACCCGGAGCGGGCGTCGTTCACCTACGACTTTGCGAGCGGTGACGTGAAGCTCGGCCGGACCGCCGCCCAGAGCGCCGTCTCGGCCGGCATGGCCAGGAAGCTGTTCGACCGGATCAACTCGGCCAACGCCACGATCTACCGGTACGACCTGTTCGGCTCCGCCGGCAAGGTCTTCGCCGACGACTTCACGTACCACCCGCTGGGCGGCTGCGTGCTGGGCCGGGCGACCGACGACCACGGCCGGGTGAAGGGCTGTTCGAGGCTCTACGTCACCGACGGCTCGCTCGTGCCCGGGTCGATCGGGGTGAACCCGTTCGTGACGATCACCGCGCTCGCCGAACGCACGATGGCGCGGGTCCTCGCCGAGGACACCGCGCCATGACGCTCCGTCGGAGGCGCCGCTACTTCGCGTAGATCGCCTCGATCTCGTCGGCGTAGTCCTTCGCCACCACGTTCCGCTTGAGCTTCAGGGACGGCGTGAGGTGGCCGGACTCCTCCGTGAACTGGGAGGACAGAATGCGGAACTTCCGTACCGATTCCGCCTTCGACACCGCGGCGTTGCCGTCGTCGACCGCCGCCTGGATCGCCGCGATCAGATCCGGGTCCTCGCGCAGCGACGCCGCGGTGGAACCCGCGGGCTTGCCGTGCTCGGCGGCCCAGCGGCCCAGGAACTCCTCGTCGATGGTGACCAGCGCGCCCACGAACGGCCGCCCGTCGCCCACCACCATGCACTCCGCGACCAGCGCGTGCGCCCGGATGCGGTCCTCGATCACGGCCGGGGCGACGTTCTTGCCGCCCGCGGTGACGATGATCTCCTTCTTGCGGCCGGTGATCCTGAGGTAGCCGTCCTCGTCGAGGGTGCCGATGTCACCGGTGTGGAACCAGCCGTCGGCCAGCGCCTCCGCGGTCGCGCCGGGGTTGTTCCAGTACTCCTTGAACAGGTGCTCGCCGTGCAGCAGCACCTCCCCGTCGTCCGCGATGCGGATCACCGAGCCGGGCAGCGGCTGGCCGACCGTGCCGATCTTCTGCCGGTCCCAGGGGTTGAAGGCGGTGGCCGCGCAGGACTCGGTCAGGCCGTAGCCCTCCAGGACCGTGAAGCCGATGCCGCGGAAGAAGTGCCCCAGACGCTCGCCGAGCGGGGCGCCGCCGGAGATGGCGTACTCGCCGCGGCCGCCGAGGACCGCGCGCAGCTTGCTGTAGACGAGCTTGTCGAAGGTCTTGTGCTTGATCTTCAGGCCGAGGGACGGGCCCGAGGGGGTGTCCAGCGCCTTGCTGTACGCGATCGCCGTGTCCGCGGCCTTGTCGAAGATCTTGCCCTTGCCGTCCGCCTGCGCCTTGGCGCGCGCGGTGTTGTAGACCTTCTCGAAGACGCGCGGCACACCGAGGACCAGCGTCGGCCGGAAGGCGGCGAGTTCGGCGGTGAGCTGCTTGATGTCCGGGACGCAGCCCAGCTTGATCGGCGCCATCATCGGCGCGATCTGCACCAGGCGGCCGAAGACGTGGGCAAGCGGCAGGAAGAGCAGGACGGAGCACTCGCCGGTGCGGAAGAGCGGACGCAGCCGCTCCACGATGTTCCCGCACTCGGCGAAGAAGTTGCGGTGGGTGAGGACACAGCCCTTGGGCCGGCCGGTCGTACCGGAGGTGTAGACGATGGTCGCAGGGTCGTCGGCCTTCGCCAGCGAGCTGCGCTCCTCGACCGCCGCGTCGCTGATGTCCTGGCCGGCCCGGCCCAGTTCCTCGATCCCGCCGGCCTCGATCTGCCAGACGTTCTTGAGGGCGGGCAGCGTCTCGCGCACCGACCCCACGGCGGCCGCGTGGTTGTCCAGCTCCACGATGCAGGCGGTCGCGCCCGAGTCGCTGAGGATCCACTGCACCTGCTCCGGCGAGCTGGTCTCGTACACCGGCACGGTGATCGCGCCCGCGCTCCAGATCGCGAAGTCCAGCAGCGTCC
>NZ_JBEXHW010000001.1:585013-611044 GCF_040608235.1 Streptomyces sp. NPDC005202
CGCTGAGGATCCACTGCACCTGCTCCGGCGAGCTGGTCTCGTACACCGGCACGGTGATCGCGCCCGCGCTCCAGATCGCGAAGTCCAGCAGCGTCCCACTCGTAGCGGGTGCGGGACATCAGGCCCACCCGGTCGCCCGGCTGGATGCCGGAGGCGATGAGCCCCTTGGCGGCGGCATGCACCTCCTCCAGGAAGGCCTTGGCCGTGACGTCCTGCCAGGCGCCGTTCACCTTGCGGGCGACGACGGCGACGCCGGGATGCTGCGCGGCGTTTCTGCGGACGATGTCGGTCAGATTGCCGTCCGCAGGGACCTCGTACAAAGCCGGAAGGCTGAACTCGCGCAAGACTGCTGCTCCTCATAGGGCGCCGGCGCCACGACGTTGTGTGATGCGACGGTGCGGTCCAAGGCTCGGTCAGGTGCCCGGGGCTTCGCCAGGAGCCGCACAGGCTCGATGGTTGAAATCCAGAGCACGACTGGACTGCCCGGACGTTACCCGCCGGTATGGCTTCTTCGACAGGGGGTCCCGGCGAGATGTTCGCTGCGTCACACGGCTTGGTGTTCCTGCGCGCACAGTAGTCGACCCAGTAACTGACTAGCCAGTAACCGCAGCTTCGGCCGACACTGTTCACGTATGCCGCACACGCCTACGCTTGATCGTCATGGCACCCACACCAGCCGGCAACCGCAGGACACGTGTTCATGTGGTCAGCGACGTGCACGGCAACGCCCGTGACCTGGCCAGAGCGGGCGACGGTGCCGATGCCCTGATCTGCCTCGGCGACCTCGTCCTCTTCCTCGACTACGCCGACCACTCGCGCGGCATCTTCCCGGACCTGTTCGGCGTGGAGAACGCCCACCGCATCGTCGAGCTGCGCACCGCCCGCCGCTTCCAGGAGGCGCGAGAGCTCGGCGCCCGGCTGTGGGCGGGCATCGACGGGGACCGGGCCGCGGTGATCGAGCAGGCGGTGCGCAAGCAGTACGCCGAGCTGTTCGCCGCGTTCCCCACCCCGACGTACGCCACCTACGGCAATGTCGACATGCCGCCGCTGTGGCGGGAGTACGCCGGGCCCGGCACGACCGTGCTCGACGGGGAGCGGGTGGAGATCGGCGGCTGGACCTTCGGCTTCGTCGGCGGGGGACTGAAGACCCCCATGCGCACGCCCTACGAGATCAGCGACGAGGAGTACGCGGCCAAGATCGAGGCGGTCGGCGAGGTCGACGTGCTGTGCACCCACATCCCGCCGGAGGTGCCGGAACTGGTCTACGACACCGTCGCGCGCCGCTTCGAGCAGGGCAGCCGTGCCCTGCTGGACGCGATCCGCCGCACCCGCCCCCGGTACGCGCTCTTCGGCCACGTCCACCAGCCGCTGGTGCGGCGGATGCGGATCGGGACCACCGAGTGCGTGAACGTGGGGCACTTCGCCGACTCCGGAAAGCCGTGGGCGCTTCAGTGGTGAGCGTCCCGGCCGATGTGCGCAGGTGGGGGTGACGTCGGGCGGTCGGCCGCGCGGTAGCCTTCACGCTGCACACACGTGCGCACGACGACCCTTCCCCGAGCTCCCGCGGAGCTGGGGGGAGACCCCAATACGGCCCGCATCTGGAGGAGCCACGGCGATGGCGGAACACACCAGCTCGAGCATCACGATCGAGGCGGCACCGGCCGACGTCATGGGGGTGATCGCCGACTTCGCCCGCTACCCCGAGTGGACCGGCGAGGTGAAGGAGGCGGAGGTCCTCAAGACGGACGACCAGGGCCGCGCCGAGCAGGTCCGTCTCGTCATGGACGCGGGCGCCATCAAGGACGACCAGACCCTGGCCTACACCTGGACCGGCGAGAACGAGGTCTCCTGGACCCTGGTGAAGTCCCAGATGCTGCGCTCCCTGGACGGCTCCTACCTCCTCAAGCCGGCGGGCGCCGGGGCGACCGAGGTGACCTACCAGCTCACCGTCGACGTCAAGATCCCCATGCTCGGCATGATCAAGCGCAAGGCGGAGAAGGTCATCATCGACCGGGCCCTGGCGGGGCTGAAGAAGAGGGTGGAGTCGGGGGAGAAGTAGTCGCGGCGGTTTGCGGGCGGCGCACGAAGGTACCGTTCACCCTCATGCGCACCCTCCTGATCACGGGCCCGGGCGGCTCCGGCCGCACGACCGTCGCCGCGGCCACCGCACTGACGGCGGCGACCGAGGGCACCCCCACCCTCGTCCTGAGCGCCGACCGCACCGACACCCTGGGTGCGGCCCTCGGTGTGCCGACGGGTGCCGCCCCCACGCCGGTCCTCCCGAACCTCATCGCCTGGCGTCCTGACGCCGCCGCCGGTTTCCGGGACGACCTCGCCGCCTTCCAGGACCGCGCGGCGAACGTCCTGGACCTTCTCGGCGCCTCCCGCCTGGACGCCGAGGAGGTCACCCCCCTGCCCGGCGCCGAGGAGCTCGCCCTGCTGCGCGCGCTGCGGGACGCGGCGCTCTCGGAGCGGTTCGAGCTGCTGGTCGTCGACCTGCCGCCCACCCCGCAGGCCCTCGCCCTCCTCGCCCTCCCCGAGGAACTGCGCCGCTACCTGCGCCGGCTGCTCCCGCCCGAGCGGCAGGCGGCCCGCGCCCTGCGTCCCGTCCTCGGCCGGCTCGCCGGCGTCCCCATGCCCGCGGAGTGGCTCTACGAGACGGCCGCCCGCTGGGACGTCGAGCTGGCCGCCGTCGAGGCGGTCGTCGCCGACCGCAGCACCGCCGTACGCCTGGTCGCCGAGCCCGGCCCGGCCGGCGCCGACGCCGTCCGCACCGCCGGCCTCGGCCTCGCCCTGCGCGGCCTGCGCACCGAGTCCCTGGTCGCCAGCCGCGTCCTGCCCGAGGCCGCCGGGGACACCTGGCTCGCGGGCCTCGTGGCCCAGCAGCGCAAGGCCCTCGACGAGTGGCAGGAGACCTACGCCGTCCACACGGCCCCCCACCTGGGCCGTGACCCGCGTGGCCCCGACGACCTGACCGCCCTCGCCGTGCCCGCCGTCAACCCCGCGCCCGCCCCGGTCGAGTGGCCCGTCACCGACGAGCTCGCCGAGGACGGCGGCAACCGGGTCTTCGTATGGCACATCCCGCTGCCCGGCGCCATACGCGACGAGCTGGACCTCATCCGGCGCGGCGACGAACTCGTCGTCACCGCCGGGCAGTTCCGCCGTATCGTCCGGCTGCCCTCCGCCCTGCGCCGCTGCACCGTCGACGGGGCCGCCCTGCGCGAGGGCGAGCTGCGGATCCGGTTCACGCCGGACCCGGAGCTGTGGCCGCGGGAGACGTGAACCGGGGCCCGGCGGCACGCCCGGGACCGGCACTGGGGAGGGGGTGAACCGCGTACGCCCATTCGGGTAACGTCGTAAAGACGAACCGTAGTCAGGAGTCCGTCATGAGCGAAGAGCGCCCCACGCCCGACGCCGCTCAGGAGGAAGCAGTCGACGAGGTGCCTCACGCCACCGACGCCGACGCATGGGCCACGGCCTGCGCCGAGGACCTCGCCGCGGAGAGGGCGCGCCGCCGCGCCCAGCACAGCCCGCCCCCCGGCTCGGCCGCCGAGGAGCTGCGCAGGCTCGTCGACACCGTCGCCGACAAGCTCTCGTCGATCCAGTCCCCGCTGCTCGGGGCGGTCGCCGGACCCGCCGCCCAGCAGGTGGTGCGGCAGGTCGTGCAGCAGGCCAAGGCCGCCGTCGAGCCGGTCATAGAGCGCAATCCGGATGTCTTCGACCACCTGGCGGCCGCCGGCGGCGAGCTGCTCGCCGCCTACCGCTCGGCCGTGCAGGCCCAGGAACGGCGCTGGACGGCCCGTGCGAAGGATCTGCAGGACGACCTGAAGAACGACCTGAAGGACCTGCACGACCGCCGGGACGGGGGCGAGGGCACCGGCCCCGGGGAACGCATCGACTTGGACTGATGGCCCTCGGGTACGGTTGGCCGTAGCGGGGCTCGACCGAAACTGAGGGATTCATGGGACTCACCATCGGCGTCGACATCGGCGGCACGAAGATCGCGGCCGGCGTTGTCGATGAGGAAGGCAACATCCTCTCGACCTTCAAGGTGCCGACCCCCACCACGCCCGAGGCCATCGTGGACGCCATCGCCTCGGCGGTGGAGGGTGCACGCGCGGGGCACGAGATCGTCGGCGTGGGCATCGGTGCCGCCGGATATGTGAACCGGCAGCGCTCCACGGTCTACTTCGCGCCCAACATCGACTGGCGCCAGGAGCCGCTGAAGGCGAAGGTCGAGGCCCGTGTGGGCCTCCCGGTCGTCGTGGAGAACGACGCGAACGCCGCGGCCTGGGGCGAGTACAAGTTCGGCGCGGGCAAGGGCCACCGCAACGTCATCTGCATCACGCTCGGCACCGGCCTCGGCGGCGGCATCATCATCGGCAACAAGCTGCGCCGCGGCCACTTCGGCGTGGCCGCCGAGTTCGGCCACATCCGGATGGTCCCGGACGGCCTGCTGTGCGGCTGCGGCTCGCAGGGCTGCTGGGAGCAGTACGCGTCGGGCCGGGCGCTGGTGAGATACGCCAAGCAGCGCGCCAACGCCACGCCCGAGAACGCCGAGCTGCTCCTGTCGCTGGGCGACGGCACCCCGGACGGCATCGAGGGCAAGCACATCTCGATGGCCGCCCGCCAGGGCGACCCGGTGGCCGTCGACTCCTACCGCGAGCTGGCCCGCTGGGCCGGCGCCGGCCTGGCCGACCTGGCCTCCCTCTTCGACCCCTCCGCCTTCATCGTCGGCGGCGGCCTCTCCGAGGAGGGCGAGCTGGTCCTGGAGCCGATCCGCAAGTCCTACAAGCGCTGGCTGGTCGGCGGCAACTGGCGCCCGGTCGCCGACGTGATCGCCGCCCAGCTCGGCAACAAGGCCGGCCTGGTGGGCGCGGCGGACCTGGCCCGGGAGCCCGACCCGATCATGTGACGCCGTGATCTTCCGCTGTGCCCCGGCGGTAGCGGCGATGAGCCGAAGGGGCGTGTCGGTGTCGAGAGACCGTGGGGGCACCTCCCTGCTCGAGTGAAGCCGAGAGCTCGGGCGCGGAGGCCCGAAGGGCTGAGCACGATCGATCTCCCGACACCGGCCGCGCCCCGGTAGGGGCATAGGGATACGGCGAGCCCCGGCGGCGAACCGAGCCCAAAAAAATGCGGCGTATCTTGATCGCCATGGCGACTCCGACCCCGCTGCTGCCCAACTCCCGTACCGACCCCGACGGTTCGGCCGTCATCCGGGTCCTGAGCTACAACATCCGGTCGATGCGGGACGACACCGCCGCGCTCGCCCGGGTGATCAGCGCCTGCGCCCCGGATCTCGCCCTCCTCCAGGAGGCGCCGCGCTTCTTCCGCTGGCGCAAGAAACTCGCCCGGCTCGCCGCCGCCTCGGGGCTGGTGATCCTCTCCGGCGGGGCCACCGCAGCCGGTCCCGCCCTCCTGTGCTCGCTCCGGGCGATCGTCGAGCGGACGGAGGACGTCCTGCTCCCGCTCACCCCGGGCCGGCACCGGCGGGGCTTCGCGACGGCGGTCGTCCGTTTCGGGGGCGCCCGGCTCGGCGTCCTGAGCTGTCACCTCTCGCTCCAGCAGGACGAGCGGTACGAGCAGGGCGGCATGCTCCTCGACCGGCTCGCCGGGATGGGCGTGGCGCACGCGGTCGCGGGCGGCGACCTGAACGAGCGGCCGGACGGGCCGGCCTTTCGGCGTCTGGCAGCGGGCCTCCAGGACTGCCGGGCCGTCGCCCCCTGGGGCGCCGAGTACACCTGGACGCCCGCCGACCCCTACCAGCGCATCGACGCGGTCTTCGCCACCCACGGCATCGAGGTCCTCGGCTGCGGAGTGCCGCTCGGCCACCCCGGCGTGACGGAAACAGACCTGAGGGCGGCCACGGACCACCTCCCGGTCCTGGCCGCCCTCAGAATCCCGGCGTCCTAGCCGCTCCCGCCCACCCGGTCCAGCCCTCAAACCACGGCCCCCCGCCCCGGGTCGTCGTCCTCGTCGTCCGGCTTCATGCGCATCACCAGCGTCGCGAAGCCGCCGAGGAAGCTGCCGATGCCGAGGGTGGTGAGCCACCAGGTCATGTCCCAGCCGAACAGGACCGCCAGCAGGAGCAGGACAGGGCCGCCGATCACCCCCAGCCACGCGAACTTCGCCGTCGTGTCGGCCGCGGGCAGCGGCGGCGGCTCCGGGGGGACGAAGTGGCCCTCGTCGTCCTCGTCGAAGTCGTCGTCGGACGGCTCGGGCACCGTGTAGTCGCGCGGCCCGACGCCGGGCGCGAAGGAGATGGAGCTGCCCAGCGGCTTCGCCGGGGCGGGCTTCTCCTCCTGGGGCTCCTCGTCGTTCGTCCCGGATGCCGGCAGCGCCAGGTCCTCGACCGGCTTGGCCGGTTTCGCGCCCGGCGGGTCGGGCGGCTCCTCGCCGTACCCGGCGACGATCGCCGCCCAGGCGGCCGCCTCGTCGAAGGGGACGCTCTTGTCGTCCGGCTCGCGGTCCTCGCGGTCGGAGTCGTGCTCAGCCACCGGCAGCCGTCCCTTCCTTGCCGACACTGGGTGCGAGCCGGCCGAAGAAGGCGAAGCTCTCCTCGAAGATCCGGTCCGCGTCGTGGTCCAACGTCGCTACGTGGTAGCTCTGTTCCAGCAGGATCTCCGTCACGTCCGTGGAGGAGACCCGGCTGAGGATCCGGGCCGAGTCGGCCGGCGGCACCACGTGGTCCTGCTGGCTGCGCAGGAGCAGCAGCGGCTGCGTGACCTGCGGGAGCTCTCCGTCGACCAGCCGGAAGAAGGTCTTGAGGGAGTGCGCGGAATGCAGCGGCACCCGGTCGTAGCCGAGTTCCGCGCTGCCCTCCCTCGCGATGTCGCTCGCGATCCCCTTCGTCGTACGAACGAAGTGCCGGGCCACCGGAAGGGCGTGCGCGGACAGGCCGTGCACCTTGTTCGCCGGGTTGACCACCACGACGCCGGTGACCGCGTCCCCGTGCTTGGCGGCCAGCCGCAGTGCCAGGGCGCTGCCCATGGACAGCCCGGCCACGAACACCTGCGCGCTGCGCTCGCGCAGGGCGCGCAGCGCGCGGTCCACCTCCGCGTACCAGTCCTGCCAGCCGGTGAGCTGCATGTCCTCCCAGCGCGTGCCGTGCCCGGGCAGCAGCGGCAGCGAGACGGTCAGGCCGCGCTCGGCGAGGTACTCCGCCCAGGGGCGCAGTGACTGCGGGGACCCGGTGAAGCCGTGGCAGAGGAGGATGCCGACCTCCCCGCCCTCGTGGCGGAACGGCTCGGCTCCGGGGAGCACCGGCACGTCGGCCTCCTGTTCGTGAAGTGGGCTCGGCACGTCGATGGCAGGCGCTTCGTCGACTGCAGGTACTTCACCGTACGCGACCGCACTGACACCGACCAGGGCCGTAGGCTCCTTTGGCGGCGCTCCGGGTTATGGTCTGATCGACAGACACAGGAGGCACTCGGTTGTTGTACGGCGCGATGAAGGTCACCATCGGGGGGCCGTTGAAGCTCGCCTTCAGGCCCTGGGTGGAGGGCCTGGAGAATGTTCCGGCCGAGGGCCCAGCCATCCTGGCGAGCAATCACCTGTCGTTCTCGGACTCGTTCTTCCTGCCCGCGGTGCTCGACCGCAAGGTCACCTTCATCGCGAAGGCCGAGTACTTCACCACGCCCGGCGTGAAGGGCCGGCTGACCGCCGCGTTCTTCAAGGGCCTCGGCCAGCTGCCGGTGGACCGCTCCGGTGCGCGCGGCGCGGGCGAGGCGGCGGTCAGGAGCGGCATTGAGGTCATCGAGCGCGGCGAGCTGTTCGGCATCTACCCCGAGGGCACCCGCTCGCCCGACGGCCGCCTCTACCGCGGCAAGCCGGGTGGTCTGGCGCGTGTGGCGCTGGCCACCGGTGCGCCCGTCATCCCGGTCGCCATGATCGACACGGAGAAGATCCAGCCGCCCGGGAAGATCGTCCCGAAGATGATGCGCCCGGGCATCCGCATCGGCAAGCCGCTCGACTTCAGCCGCTACCAGGGCATGGAGCACGACCGCTTCGTGCTGCGCGCGGTGACCGACGAGGTCATGTACGAGATCATGAAGCTCTCCGGCCAGGAGTACGTCGACATATACGCGACCGCCGCCAAGCGGCAGATCGCGGAGGCGGCGAAGGCCGAGAAGGAAGCGGAGAAGGCGGCGAAGGCCGCGCTCGCGCAGGCCGAGAAGGAACAGGCCGAGAGAGAAAAGCAGGCGGAGTAGGAGCAGGCCGACGAGGACCGCGCGAAACGGCGGCGGTCCGAGGCCCGGACACGGCAGTGCGGGCCAGGGGGTGGGGACGTGCCCAAGCGCGAGAGAGTCATGAGGATGTCGGTCGAGCAGCCGCTGTGGCGTGCGCTCGCCGCCTACCGGGTGCTGACCATGCTCTACGCGGTCGGCCTGTTTGCCACCGCCTACGACAGGTTCGCCCGCCCCGGCGTGGCCATCGGGTACTACTGCGTCCTGTTCGTGTGGACCCTCGCCACCCTGCCCAGGGTCGCGAACGCCGCGAGCTGCACCAAGCGCTTCCTCGCCGTCGACCTCACCCTCGCGCTCACCGGCATCCTCCTCACACCCGTCGCCGACGCGCACGAGCGGATCGCCGCGGGCGGCCCGACGCTGCCGTCGATATGGACCGCCGGCTCCGTCCTCGCCTTCGCCATCAAGGGCGGCTGGCGCTGGGCCGCCCTCGCCTCCACCGCGGTCGCCGTCGCCAACCTGGCCGAGCGCGGCACCCCGGCCCGCGACACCGTGCACAACGTGATCCTCGTCTGGGTCGCCTCCATCGCCATCGGCTACGTCGTCGAGGTCGCCCGCGCCTCCGAACGCACCCTCGCCCGCGCCCTGGAGATCGAGGCCGCCACCCGCGAACGGGAGCGGCTGGCCCGGGACATCCACGACAGCGTGCTGCAGGTGCTGGCCATGGTGCAGCGGCGCGGCGCGGTCATCGGCGGCGAGGCGGCGGAACTGGGCCGGCTGGCGGGCGAGCAGGAGGTGGCGCTGCGCACCCTGGTCTCCGGCGGGCTCGTGCCCGTCTCCCGGGTGTCGGAGGACGCGGCCGAGGGCGCGGTCGTCCGTGTGGTGGACGAGGAGCAGGACGAGGATGAGCCTCTCGACCTGCGCGCGCTGCTCGCCCCCTACGCCGGCTCGCGGGTCAGCCTCGCCGAACCCGGCGCCCCGGTGCTGCTGCCGCCCGCCGTCGCCCGGGAGCTGGCCGCGGCGGTCGGGGCCGCGCTGGACAACGTCCGCAAGCACGCGGGCGAGGGCGCCCGGGCCTGGATCCTGGTCGAGGACGAGCCGGAATCGGTCATCGTGACCGTGCGGGACGACGGTCCGGGCATCCCGGAGGGGCGGCTCGCGCAGGCCGAGGGGGAGGGGCGGCTCGGCGTCGCCCTGTCGATCCGGGGCCGTCTGCGCGACATCGGCGGCAGCGCCGAGCTGATCTCGGTGCCGGGCCAGGGCACGGAGGTCGAACTGAACGTACCCAAGGACGCGAAGAAGGCACGGGGGAAGGCGGAGAGCCGATGAGTGAACAGCAGGGCCCGATCAAGGTCATGGTGGTCGACGACCACCCCATGTGGCGCGACGCCGTCGCCCGCGACCTGACCGAGTCCGGCTTCGAGGTGGTCGCCACCGCGGGCGACGGCGAGCAGGCGGTGCGCCGCGCCAAGGCGGCCGCACCCGACGTGCTCGTCCTCGACCTGAACCTGCCCGCGAAGCCCGGCGTCCAGGTCTGCAAGGAACTCGTCGCCGCCAACCCGGCGTTGCGCGTGCTGGTCCTGTCCGCGAGCGGCGAGCACGCCGACGTCCTGGAGGCGGTGAAGTCGGGCGCGACGGGCTATCTGCTGAAGTCCGCCTCGACGGAGGAACTGCTGGACGCGGTGCGCCGCACGGCCGTCGGCGACCCGGTGTTCACGCCGGGCCTGGCGGGCCTGGTCCTCGGCGAGTACCGCCGCCTCGCCTCAGAGCCCGCGCCCGCCGTCGGCGCCGACGAGCCGAAGGCGCCGCAGCTGACCGAGCGCGAGACCGAGGTGCTGCGGCTGGTCGCCAAGGGCCTGAGCTACAAGCAGATCGCCGAGCGCCTGGTCATCTCCCACCGCACGGTCCAGAACCACGTGCAGAACACCCTCGGCAAGCTCCAGCTGCACAACCGCGTGGAGTTGGTGCGGTACGCCATAGAGCGCGGGCTCGACGGCGAGTAAACCTCCGTACCCGGCGACGCCCCCCTTTCGAGTGGATTCGCGGTGATCAACTACCCGACAATTCACCGAAATTGACCTTCCCGCCCATGCCCTAGTGACGTGCGTCACCATTAGCGTGACCTTCACCAGGCAACCGCGGCGAAGGGACATTTCCATGCGGGTCGGAGTACTGACCGGAGGCGGCGACTGCCCCGGGCTCAACGCCGTCATCCGGGGCGTCGTCCGCAAGGGCGTGCAGGAGTACGGCTACGACTTCGTCGGCTTCAGGGACGGCTGGCGGGGCCCCCTCGCGGGGGACACGGTCCGCCTCGACATCCCCGCGGTGCGCGGCATCCTGCCCCGCGGCGGCACCGTCCTCGGCTCCTCGCGCACCAATCCGCTCAAGCACGACAACGGCATCCGCCGCATCAAGGAGAACCTCACCAAGCTGGAGGTCGAGGCGCTCATCACGATCGGCGGCGAGGACACCCTCGGCGTGGCCGCGCGGCTGTCCGACGAGTACGGCGTGCCGTGCGTCGGCGTGCCGAAGACCATCGACAACGACCTGTCGGCCACCGACTACACCTTCGGTTTCGACACCGCGGTCGGCATCGCCATGGAGGCGATCGACCGGCTGCACACCACCGCCGAGTCGCACATGCGGGTCCTCGTCTGCGAGGTGATGGGCCGCCACGCCGGCTGGATCGCCCTCCACTCCGGGCTCGCGGGCGGCGCGAACGTCATCCTCATCCCCGAGCAGCGCTTCGACGTCGACCAGGTGTGCGCCTGGATCACCTCCCGCTTCAAGGCGTCGTACGCCCCGATCGTGGTCGTCGCGGAGGGCGCCATGCCGAAGGACGGCGACATGGTCCTGAAGGACCAGTCGCTCGACTCCTTCGGTCACGTGCGGCTGTCCGGGGTCGGCGAGTGGCTGGCCAAGGAGATCGAGAGGCGCACGGGCAAGGAGGCTCGCACGACCGTGCTCGGGCACATCCAGCGCGGCGGCACGCCCAGCGCCTTCGACCGCTGGCTTGCCACCCGCTTCGGGCTGCACGCCATCGACTGCGTCCGCGACGGTGACTTCGGCAAGATGGTCGCCCTGCGCGGCACCGACATCGTCCGCGTCCCGATCTGCGAGGCCACCGGCAAGCTGAAGACGGTCGACCCGACGCTGTACGAGGAGGTCGGGGTCTTCTTCGGCTGACCCGGCCGGCCCGGCATCGCGGGGTTGTGGGCCGTCTATTCGACATATTCGGCGTATTCGGCCCATGACCCCTTGGAGCGGGAGCAGCCGTGGAGATTCTGGCCTTCGGTGTGCAAGCCGACGAGACGCCCCTGATCGAGCACGCCTTCCGGAACCACCACAAGGTCCGCTGCCTGGACGTCTCCCTCAACGAGGACACCGCCCCCATCGCCGCGGGCTACGAGATCGTCTCCACCAGCGTCAACGCCGACCTCGGTGCCCGCGTCCTGGAGACCCTGGCAGCCGGCGGGACGCGGATGATCGCCCAGCGCTCCACCGGCTTCAACAAACATCGACCTGCACGTCGCCGAGCGCCTCGGCCTCACAGTCGCCCGGGTGTCGTACTACTCGCCGTACGCGGTGGCCGAGTTCGCCTGGACCCTCGCCCTGGCGGTCAACCGCCGCATCGTGCGGGCCGCCACCCGCACCCGCGACTTCGACTTCCGGCTCGACGGGCTGATGGGTCGCGACATGCACGGCCGCACCGCCGGCGTGATCGGCACCGGCAAGATCGGCACCGGCAAGATCGGCGAGGCGTTCGCCCGGATCGCGCACGGCTTCGGCATGCGGCTGCTCGGCTGGGACATCGCCGAGAACCCGGCCTGCATGGAACTCGGCATGAAGTACGTCGCCAAGGACCAGCTCCTCGCCGAGTCCGACCTGGTCAAACCCTGCACGTCCCGCTGATGCCGGAGACGCGGCACCTCATCGACGCCGACGCGCTGAAGGTGATGAAGGACGACGCGATCCTGGCGAACTCCAGCCGCGGCGGCCTGATCGACACCGCGGCCCTCGTCGCCGAGCTGCGCGAGGGCCGCTTCACCGGCGTCGGCCTCGACGTGTACGAGGCGGAGGCGGGCCTGTTCTTCCTCGACAAGTCCCTGGAGCCGATCGAGGACGACACCCTGGCCCGGCTGGTCACCTTCCCGAACGTCCTGGTCACGTCCCACCAGGCGTACTACACCGAGGACGCCGTCCAGCAGATCGTCGACGCCACGGTGAAGAACGTCCTCGACTACAAGGCCGGCCGCCGCTCGGAGAACGTGCTGGTGCCGCGCAGCTGACCGACCAGCTCCTTCACGATCGCGGCGCCGTTCAGCGTCAGGACCGACTCCGGGTGGAACTGGACGCCCGCGAAACCGGGCCCGCGCACGGCGTGCACCTCCCCGCTCGCGCTGCGGCTGACCTCCACGCCGTGCGCGGCCAGCTCCGCGGCCCTCTCGTCGTCGCAGTGCGCCACGAAGCTGTTGTAGAAGCCGACGGTCTCCGTGCGCCCGAACAGGTCGATCTGCGTCTGCGCGCCCTGGTACGGCACGTCCTTCCGTACGATCTCCAGGCCCAGCTCCGCCGCGACCAGCTCGTGCCCGAGGCAGACGCCGAGGACGCCGTGCCGGTGCATGGGGGTCCTCCCTGTTCGAGCGGAGCCGAGAGCTCGGGGGAGGATCACTTCGGCGGTCAGCCCGCGCAGGAACCGCATCTTGGGATCGGCCAGGTCGGACGGGTCACCCGGGCCGGGGCCGAGGACGACCGGCCCCTCGTGCGCGACCACGGCGTCCCGCAGCCCGGGTTCGTCGTAGCGGCGGACGGTGACGGTCAGTCCGGAGGACCGCAGCACGTGCGCCAGCATCGCGGTGAAGGTGTCCTCCCCGTCGACGACCAGGGCGTGCCCGGTGATTTCCCCGGACCGCTCCTGCATGCGCAGCCAGAACGGCGCCAGCGAGGCCCGGCGCCCGTCCAGTGCCGCCCGCACCCGCGGGTCGTCGGCGAGCCGGGGCCGCGCCCGCTCCTCGCGCGGCCGTGACGGCCGTACGCCCAGAGCCGCCAGCACCCCGGCCGCCTTGGCGTGCGTCTCCGCGACCTCGCTCGCCGGGTCGGAGCCGCGGACCAGCGTGGCGCCGACCGCGACCCGCAGCCGGCCGGCCGCGTCGATGTCGGCGGTGCGGATGAGGATGGGGGAGTCGAGGGTCTGGGCGCCGCCGGAGTCGCGACCGATCAGCGCCAGCGCGCCCGCGTAGTAGCCGCGCCCGCCGACCTCGTGCCGCTCGATGACCCGGCAGGCGTTCTGCACGGGCGAGCCGGTGACGGTGGCCGCGAACATGGTCTCCTTCAGCACCTCGCGGGCGTCCAGCGAGGAGCGGCCGCGCAGCTCGTACTCGGTGTGCGCGAGGTGCGCCATCTCCTTCAGCCGCGGGCCGACGACCACCCCGCCCATGTCGCCGACGGTGCACATCATCTTCAGCTCCTCGTCGACGACCATCGACAGCTCCTCGATCTCCTTGCCGTCGGCGAGGAAGTCCAGCAGGTGCTCGGGCGTCGGTCCCTCCGCCGGGTAGCGGTACGTTCCGCTGATCGGGTTCATGACGACCGTGCCCGCCGGTGTCCCGGTGCCACCCTCAACCGGGTGTGCTTCGCGCTCGCCCCTTCCACCGGACATCCGGACGTGCACCTCCGGGCTGGCGCCGACGAGGGTGCGGTCGCCGGTGTGCACGACGAACGTCCAGTACGCGCCCCGCTCGCCCTCGAGGAGCCGGCGGAACAGCGCCAGCGCGTCGGCCCTGCCGAACCCCGGGATCTCACCCCCGTACGTCCGCCGGATGACGAAGTTCGCGCCCTCGCCCCGCCCGATCTCCTCGCGCAGCACGCGCCCCACGATCTCCGCGTACTCCTCGTCGGCGACGTCGAAGCCGCCGCCCTCGACGCGGACGTCGTGCGCGGGCAGCTGTGCCAGCGCCTCGGCGAGCGGGATCTCGTAGGTCTCCTCGGGCGTCAGCACCGCCAGCGGGGTGCCGTCGTCGCGGACGTCGAAGCCGCGCTCGCGGATCTGGCGGAAGGGGACGAGCGCGAGGCCCGCGTCGGGCAGGTCGGCGAGGCGGTCGTGGGTGGTGACCGGGCCGCGCAGCACCTCGACGAGGTCGTGATCGCGGCCGGGGGTGCGGCGGCGGAGCAGGGCGAAGGGGCGTGGGTCGTCCAGCAGGTCCAGCAGGTCCAGCAGGTTCATGGGTCCGTCTTCCTCCTCGATGGGAGAGGAACGGCCCGGGCGCTGGAAACACCGAAGGCCGCCCCTCGGGCGGCCTTCGCGACGTTTCGGATACGCGCAGTCAGTGGGCCGCCGGACGAGCGGTCCACCACCAGTTCTGGTTCTGGGTCGAGTGCGCGAACATGCCCCGCACCTTACCCCATCCGGTCCGGCGGTCCGTCGCCCGGACGAACCACACGCCGGTTCCGGCAGACTCCCCCCGTGGAAGGAGGGCGTCCGTCACACGGGAGTCGATCCCCACCCCGGTTTTCCGCAGCACACACCCATGCCCGACCGAGGAGACAGGGGCATTTCCGCATCACGATCACGACGGCCACGCCCCTGGACCGGACAGCGCGCCCTGTGCGCGGTCACGGCGCTGACCGGCAGTACACCCGCGGGGCGGCCCTCACCGTGCGGGTCCTCGGCTACCTGGAGGCCTGGACCAAGCGGCTGCACGAGCTGGGCCACCGGTCCGGTGCGTACGGCAGCGTCTCGTCGCTGGTCGCCGATCTCGTCGCCGACGCGCAGACGGTCACCCTTCCCGACGCGCTCCACTTTGCCCGCTGGAACGACTTTGCCCGCTGGAACGACGAGGGCACCACCGACGACGCGGCGGTCCCGGCCGGCCTGTGGGCCGACCACCAGCGCATTCACCTGTACGCGGGTGACCGGACCGAGACCCACGGCGGGGTCACCATCGGCGTCGACCGCGACCAGCTGGACGTCGGCACCGGCGCGCCGCAGGCTGACCAGCCTCCGCAGCCGAGCGTCCCGCCGACGCCGCCCGCGATCAAGCACGATCTGTCTCAATTGATGAGCAGATGAATGGACCCGCGACACGACCACGTAATGTTTACGGGGTGACCGTGAACGCTAAGCCCAGCCCGAGCGCTGGCAACACCTGGCGAAACCTGCCCGCGGCGCAGCAGCCCGAGTACCCCGATCCCGAGGCTCTGCGCGCAGTGATCGCGGACCTCGAGTCGTATCCGCCGCTCGTCTTCGCGGGCGAGTGCGACCAGCTGCGCGCCCGGATGGCGGCCGTCGCCAAGGGAGAGGCGTTCCTCCTCCAGGGCGGCGACTGCGCCGAGGCCTTCGACGCGGTGTCCGCCGACCACATCCGCAACAAGCTCAAGACCCTGCTCCAGATGGGCGCCGTGCTGACGTACGCCGCCTCGGTGCCGGTCGTCAAAGTCGGCCGGATCGCCGGCCAGTACTCCAAGCCGCGCTCCAAGCCCACCGAGACCCGGGACGGGGTGACGCTCCCCGTCTACCGGGGCGACTCCGTCAACGGCTTCGAGTTCACCGAGGCCTCCCGGATCCCGGACCCGGAGCGGCTGAAGCGGATGTACCACGCCTCGGCCTCCACGCTGAACCTGGTGCGCGCCTTCACTACCGGCGGCTACGCCGACCTGCGCCAGGTGCACGCCTGGAACCAGGACTTCGTGCGGTCCTCGCCGTCCGGCCAGCGCTACGAGCAGCTGGCGCGGGAGATCGACAACGCGCTGAACTTCATGCACGCCTGCGGCGCGGACCCGGAGGAGTTCAAGACCGTCGAGTTCTTCTCCTCGCACGAGGCGCTGCTGCTCGACTACGAGTCGGCGCTCACCCGGGTCGACTCGCGCACCGGGCAGCTGTACGACGTCTCGGCGCACATGCTGTGGATCGGTGAGCGCACCCGGCAGCTGGACCACGCGCACATCGAGTTCGCCTCGAAGATCCGCAACCCGATCGGCATCAAGCTCGGCCCGACCACGACGCCCGAAGAGGCCCTGGCCTACATCGAGCGCCTCGACCCCGAGCGCGAGCCGGGCCGGCTGACCTTCATCGTCCGCATGGGCGCCGACAAGATCCGCGACCGGCTTCCCGAGCTGGTCGAGAAGGTCGCGGCGTCGGGTGCGGTGGTGGCCTGGGTGACCGACCCGATGCACGGCAACACCTTCGAGGCGGCCTCCGGTCACAAGACCCGCCGCTTCGACGACGTGCTCGACGAGGTCAAGGGCTTCTTCGAGGTCCACAAGGCGCTCGGCACGCACCCGGGCGGCATCCACGTGGAGCTCACCGGCGACGACGTCACCGAGTGCGTGGGCGGCGGCGACGAGATCTTCGTCGACGACCTGCACCAGCGCTACGAGACGGCCTGCGACCCGCGTCTGAACCGCAGCCAGTCCCTGGACCTGGCGTTCCTGGTCGCCGAGATGTACCGGGACCAGTGACGGAGTCGCCGAGATGTACCGGGACCAGTGACGGAGCGGGAGCGGCCCGGCACAGGCGCATGACGCCGCCTGCTACGGGCGCATGAAGTGGGGCGCGGATCACATAGGATCCGCGCCCCATCCCACTTTTGTACGTGCTGTGGGGCCGGTAAGGTTAGGTTTGCCTCACCGATTAATCGGGATGGCGCCCAGTAAATCCCGTCGGGAGGTGACTCCGCGTGTACATCTGCAGCTGCTTCGGCGTGACCGAGGCGCAGGTCAAGCAGCACGCGGAGAACGGCGCCTGCACTCCCCGCCAGATCGCCTCGGCCTGCAAGGCGGGCACGGACTGCGGCTCCTGCGTACGCCGCATCCAGGCGCTGCTGGGTCGGGGGGCGTGCCCCCGGCGCGAGCGGGCCGACCAGGGCAGGCCGGTGTTCACGGAACTCGACGAGGCCGCCTAGCTCTCCGGCTGCTCGATCACCTGGGCGATGTAGAGCGCCTCGCCGAGCTTGTCCAGCAGGTCCAGCTGGGTGTCGAGGTAGTCGATGTGGTGCTCCTCGTCCGCGAGGATCGACTCGAAGATGTTCGCGGACGTGATGTCGCCCTTCTCGCGCATCACCTTGATGCCGCGCCGGAGCCGGTCGATCGCCTCGACCTCGATCTGCCGGTCCGCCTCGAACATCTCCTTGACGGTCTGCCCGACCCGCACGTGGAAGAGCCGCTGGTAGTTGGGCAGGCCCTCGAGCAACAGGATCCGGTCCGTGAGCACCTCGGCGTGCTTCATCTCGTCGAATGACTCGTGCCGCGTGTACTGCGCCAGCTTCGTCCAGCCGAAGTTCTCCTGCATCTTCGCGTGCAGGAAGTACTGGTTGATCGCGGTGAGCTCGCCGGTGAGCTGCTCGTTGAGGAATTCGATGACCTCGGGGTCGCCCTGCATCGCAGAGGCTCCTTCCACGCTGGGGGAACTGGCAGGCTGCGCCGCATGATTTCACCGGCACACAGAGTCGTCCAGTAAGTGCATGCTTAGTATGAGTTGCCCGAATCGACCCCGGGCTGGTCATGTGCACCCTCTACGGTCTGTCAGGATGGAGTCATGGGTCAGCCGGTGGAGCGCGCATCTGGAGAAGCGTCTGGAGCAGCGGCACAGTCGGAGCTTCCGCCGGGGCAGCGAGTGCAGCGGGGATGGCCGGTCACGCACTACGGCCCGGTGCCCAGGTTCCGGCCGGAGCGCTGGGAGTTCCGGGTCTTCGGCGCCACCGCCGACGGCGAGAAACACTGCTGGACGCACGAGGAGTTCACGGCCCTGCCGTACACCACCGTGGTGGCCGACCTGCACTGCGTCACGAAGTTCAGCATGCTCGGGGCCGAATGGGGCGGCATTCCGGCCCGGACGATCCTGGAGATCGCCCCGCCCGCGCCCGACGTCACCCATGTGATGGTCTGGGCGGAGTACGGATTCAGCTCCAACCTGCGCCTGTCGGACTTCGCGTCCGAGCACACCATCTTCGCCACCCACAAGGACGGCGAACTGCTCACGGCCGAGCACGGCTTCCCGCTCCGCCTCATCGTCCCCCACCTGTACGCGTGGAAGGGGCCCAAGTGGGTCCGCGGCGTGGAGTACATGACCACCGACCGCCGCGGCTTCTGGGAGGAGCGCGGCTACCACAACATCGGTGACCCCTGGAAGGAGCAGCGCTACTCCTACCAGGAGGAACCCGGGGACGGTCCCGAACTCTGACGCCGGCGACCGGGGACCGGCTGCCCCGTCAGCCGTCCCTGAGTTTCTTCAGCCGCTCCACGTCCGCCGCGTGCCCCTCCTTGCCGCCGGGCGTTTCGATGATCAGCGGGACGCCCTCGGTGGCGGGATGGGCCATCAGGGCGCGGAAGGGGTCCTCGCCGATGTGGCCGGCGCCGATGTTCTCGTGCCGGTCCTTGTGCGCGCCGACCACGTCCTTGGAGTCGTTGGCGTGGATCAGCTTCAGCCGGCCCTCGCCCACCGTGTCCACCAGCAGGTCCAGCGTCTGGTGCATGCCGCTCGGGCCGGTCAGGTCGTGCCCGGCGGCGAAGACGTGGCAGGTGTCCAGGCACACGCCCAGCTTCGGATGGGCGTCCAGCGCCTCGAAGTACGGCCCGAAGTCCCAGGTGCGGGAGCAGAGGGACGCGCCCTGGCCCGCGGTCGACTCCAGGAGCAGGTACGGATCGTCGTCGTGGGTCAGTTCGTCGAGCAGCGGCAGCATGTGTTCCCGTACCTGCTTCAGCGCCACGGCCCGGTCCCGGCCGCCGGTCGCGCTCCCGGTGTGCACGACCACGCCCAGCGCGCCGATCTCCCGCCCGCGCCGCAGCGAGTGCCGCAGCGACCGAACCGACCGCTCGACGGTCGCCTCGGTGTGCGAGCCGAAGTTGATCAGGTACGGGGCATGGACGTACGCCGGGATCGACCCCTCCGCGCAGGCCGCGCGGAACTCCTCGTCCTGCCGCGGGTCGCCGGCGGGCGTGGCCCAGCCGCGCGGGTTGGCGACGAAGACCTGCACGGTCTCGGCGTTCAGTTCGCGGGCGTACGACAGACCCACGGAGTGGAGGCCGCCGGCGACGGGGACATGGCCGCCGATGGGGTTGCGGGACGGGCCGGGGACGGCACCGGACTGCTGACTTCTCACCCGCTCAGGGTGTCATGCGCCGTGCGGGCCCCGGTCACCGGATCTCGCGGGCGAAGGCGCTGCGGCCCTCACCGGATGGTGATCGTGATCGTCGATCCCTTGGGCGCCTCGTGGCCGCCCTCCACCGACTGCCTCTTGACGGTGTCGCCGAACAGCCCGAGCAGACCGCGGTCCTCCTCGACCTTGAAGCCGACGTCCTGCAGCGCCTTCTTCGCGTCGTCGACGCTGTCGCCGACCACGTCCGGCACCTCCACCATCTCCGGTCCCTTGGAGAGCGTCAGAGTGACCGTGTCGCCCTCGGCGGCCTGGCTGTCGCCCGCCGGGGTCTGCTCGGCGACCTGTCCCCGGTCGAACTCGGAGTTGACCTGCTGGGAGGCGATCCGCACCTTCAGGCCCGCGTCCGCCAGGTCGGACTTCGCCTGGTCCAGGTCCTCACCGGTGACGTCCGGCACGTCCACCGGGCGGCCCTTGCTGACGGTGAGCGCGATCGCGGAGCCCGCGTGCCGCTTGGTGCCCGCCGCCGGGTCAGTGCTGATCACGAAGCCCTTGGGAACGTCGTCGCTGAACGCCCGGCCTACCATGCCCGGCTCCAGCCCGTCCTTCCTCAGCAGGGCCTGTGCCTTGTCCAGCCGGTAGCCGTGCAGGTCGGGCACCTGCACGGTCTCCGGTCCGTCGGAGATGGTGAGCGTCACGGAGTGGTTGCTGCGGATGCGGTCGCCCGCTGCCGGGTCCGTGCTGATGACCGTGCCGCGCTTCACGGTGTCGCTGTAGGCGTGCTTGACCTGCTTGACGTCGAGACCGGCCTCCTTGAGCCGGTCCCGGGCCTGTGCCTCGGTCTTCGCCAGCAGCGGCGGGACCTTCGTGAACTGGCCGGAGTTGATGTACCAGACGCCCGCGCCGACCCCGAGGACCAGCAGCACGGCGGCGACGAGGGTGAAGAGACCGCGCCGCGGCCGGGCCGGGCGCCGCCGTTCGGGCGCCGGAGGAGTCTCCAGCCGGCTGGTGCGGTGGAGGGGTGCCTCCTCCTCGTCCTCGTTGACGGGCAGCGGGCGCGGCACCGTCAGCGCGCGCGGGATCACGCTCGTACGGTCCTCGGCGTTGTCGTGCGCCGTGGCGAGGGCCTGCGGCGGCATCGCGTCCAGCTGGTCCGCGCCGAGCGCCGCGCGGGCCTCGCGGACCTGGGCGAGGAGCGCCACCGCGTCGTGCGGCCGGACGTCGGGGGTGCGCGCGGTGGCCGCGGCGACCAGCTCGTCCAGCTCGTACGCCAGCCCCGGTACGGCGGCCGACGGGGGCGGCACGTCCTCGTGGAGGTGCTGGTAGAGCACCTGGGCGGGGGTCTCGCCGTGGTGCGGCTTGCCGCCGGTCAGCATCTCGTAGAGGACGACCCCGCACGCGTACACGTCGACCCGGGGGTCGGCGGTGCCGTGCTCGATCTGCTCCGGTGCGAGGTAGGAGACGGTACCCAGGACGGCGCCGGTGGTGCTGGTGACCGTGTTCACGGCCCGCACCAGTCCGAAGTCGGCGACCTTGACCCGGCCGTCGTCGCCTATCAGGACGTTCTCCGGCTTCATGTCGCGGTGCACGAACCCGGCGCGGTGGGCGGCGCCGAGCGCGGCGAGCACCGGCTCCAGGATGTCCAGCGCGGCGCGCGGTTGCAGCGCCCCGCGCTCGCGCAGCACGTCGCGCAGGGTGCAGCCGGCGACGTACTCCATGGCGAGGTAGACGTACGACCCATCGGTGCCCTGGTCGAAGACCTGGACGACATTCGGGTGAGCCAGCCGGGCCACCGACTTGGCCTCCCGGATGAACCGCTCGACGAAGGAGCCGTCGGCCGCCAGCGTCGGATGCATCACCTTGAGCGCGAGGACGCGGTCCAGGCGGGTGTCCAGGGCCCGGTAGACCGTGGCCATCCCGCCGACCGCGATCCGCGCGTCGACGCGATAGCGGCCGTCGAGCACCTGCCCGACGAGAGGGTCCTGAAGGGTCGTATCCACGCAGGTGAGTGTACGAGCCGCCACGGACACGACGCCCTTTCGGCCGATACCGGGGCGGGACTGCAGCCGACCTGTGACGCGGGCGTCGCTGTGCGGTCAGAAAGCTGGGCGCTCGGGATCCAGTCGTGCCAGGCCTTCCGTGGGAGAGGACGCCTCGGCAAAGTGACGGCGCGGAATCCGCCCCGCCAGCCGGGCCAGCCGCCCCGCCTCCACCGCGTGCTTCATCGCCTCGGCCATCACCACCGGCTCCTGCGCCCGCGTCACCGCCGACGCGAGCATCACTCCCGCACACCCCAGCTCCATGGCCAACGCCACGTCCGACGCCGTACCGGCCCCGGCGTCCAGAATCACCGGCACACGCGCGTGCTCGACGATCAGCTGGAAGTTGTGCGGGTTCCGGATCCCGAGCCCGGACCCGATCGGCGACCCCAGCGGCATGATCGCGGCGCAGCCGACGTCCTGAAGCTTCCGCGCCAGCACCGGGTCGTCGTTCGTATACGGCAGCACCGTGAACCCGTCGTCGACCAGCGTCTCCGCCGCGTCCAGCAGCTCGATCGGATCCGGCAGCAGCGTGCGCTCGTCGGCGATGACCTCCAGCTTGATCAGATCGGTGCCCAGCGCCTCCCGCGCCAGGCGGGCGGTCAGCACCGCCTCACCCGCGGTGAAGCACCCCGCGGTGTTCGGCAGCACCCGGATGCCGAGCCTGTCCAGCACCGACAGCACCGACCCGTGCACGGAAGGGTTCACCCGCCGCATCGCGACCGTGGTGAGCTCCGTGCCGGAGGCCACCAGGGCCCGCTCCAGCACATCGAGGCTGGGCGCACCTCCCGTCCCCATGATCAGCCGGGACGTGAAGGACGTACCACCGAGGACAAAGGGATCGTCGGCCATGGGTCAGCCTCCTTGGACGGCGGTCAGCACTTCGACGCGGTCCCCCTCGGCCAGGGCCGTGGACGACCACTGCGCGCGCGGGACGACGGTTTCGTTGAGGGCGGCGGCCACCCCGGAGGGCGCCGCGGTGAGGGTCTTCACGACGGTGTCGAGAGCCGTGCCGGGCGCGATCGTGCGCGGCTCCCCGTTGACCGAGATGTTCATGCGGAGTGCTCCGTGAGTGCTGCGGCACAAAAACGCCTGGGGGTGAAGGGGCGGGCGTAGTCCGGGAGCTCGCCGGTGGTCAGGGCGTGCGCCATCGCGTCACCGGTGACCGGCGTCAGCAGTACCCCGTTGCGGTAGTGCCCTGTGGCCAGCAGCAGCCCGTCCAGCTCGGTCGGGCCGAGCAGCGGCGCGTTGTCGGGGGAGCCGGGGCGCAGCCCGGCCCTGGTCTCCGTCAGCGGCAGCTCGGTGATCCCGGGCACCAGCTCGTGCGCGTCGCGCAGCAGCTCGTACACGCCGCCCGCCGTCACCGTCGTGTCCCAGCCCAGCTCCTCGCTGGTCGCGCCGACGACCAGCTCGCCGCTGAGCCGCGGCACCAGGTAGACGTGGCTGCCGCGCACCACGGCCCGCACGGTCCGGCTCAGGAACGGCGCGCACCGCTTCGGCACGGTCAGCCGCACCACCTGCCCCTTCACCGGCCGCACCGGGGGCGAGACCTCGTCCGGCACGCCCGCCAGCTGCCCGCTGAGGCTGCCGGCCGCGAGCACCACCTGGCCCGCGCCCAGCGCGGTGCCGTCGCGCAGGACGCAGCCCGCGGCCCGGTCCCGCAGCACGGTGAGGCGCTCGGCCCATGCGCGGTGGAACACCACCCCTGCCCGCTCGCACGCGGCCACCAGGGCATGGGCGAGCCGCCGCGGGTCGATCTGGTGGTCGCCGTCCGCCCGGAGCCCGCCGCGCACGCCCGGCGCGAGCATCGGCTCCAGACGCCGGCAGTCCCGCCCGGACAGCCACTCGGAGTCCAGGCCCGACTGGCGCTGCAGCGCGTGCAGATCCCGCAGGTGGGCGCGGTCGTCGGCGTCCAGCGCGACGGCGAGCGTGCCGCACCGGCGGTAGCCGAGGTCGTGGCCGGTCAGCTCGGTCAGCTCGGCCGCGAAGTCCGGGTAGCGGCGGGCCGAGGCCAGGTTCAGCCCGAGCAGGGTCTGCTCGCCGTAGTGCAGTTCGGTGACGGCGGCGAGCATCCCGGCCGCCACCTGTGCGGCCCCGCCGCCCGGCTCGGGGTCCACCACGGCCGTGGCGAACCCGCGCTGGGCCGCGCGCCAGGCCGTCACGAGCCCGATGATCCCGCCCCCGATGACGAGGACGTCTGACGTACGTGGAGACGACATGGGCGTCCAGCCCCTCCCTTCGCCGGCATGACCCGGATCAGGTTCGTACGGTCGGAGGCCGCCAGCCTCCCTCTCAGCCCGGTGCGTCCGGGCTCCCGCGAGTGCTTGTACGGTGGCCACCCTAGCTCTTGCTTCTGCGCCTCTGTAAGGGAGCCTTTCGTCATGACGCGCTCGCTGGACGGCCTCGTCCTCGCTCCCGTCGCCGACCAGGCCCCAGGTCAGGTGGGTGGGCGCACCCGGTTCACGTACCACGAGAAGGACGGGGAGATCTGGGCCGAGTACGCGGGCGGCGACATCGTACGCGGCTGTCTGGTGGGCACGCGGGAAGGCGACCGTCTGGACTTCCGGAACGTGCAGCTGAGCACGACGGGACGACGTCCTGCGGGCACTGCGAATCGACGGTGGTCGAACTTCCCGACGGCCGGGTGCGGTTGGAGGAGACCTGGCGGTGGGAGTCGCAGCCGGGCAGCGGGACGAGCGTGGTGGAACAGGTGACCGAGCCCGTAGTGCAGCAGGTCACCCAGCACGCCCCCTGACTGACCATTTGTCAGTTGTCTATGGTGATCAGGTGAGCGAGCAGACGCAGGAACAGGGCACGTCACAGCCGCGGCGCGTGGTCGTCGTCGGCGCGGGCATGGCCGGCGTGCAGACCGCGGTCGCCCTGCGCGAGCAGGGCTTCACCGGCACCGTCACACTGATCGGCGCCGAACCCCACCAGCCCTACGACCGGCCGCCGCTGTCCAAGGCCGTCCTGCTCGGCAAGGCCGAGGGCGCCGCCTTCGACATCGACTTCGAGGCGCTCGGCGTCGAACTGCAGCTGGGCCGCGAGGTGCTCGGCGTGCGCCCCGACGCGCACGAGCTGGACACCGCCGAGGGGCCGGTCCCGTACGACGTCCTCGTCCTCGCCACCGGCGCCGAACCGATCCGGCTGCCGGGCACCGAGGGCGTCCCCGGCGTGCACCTGCTGCGCACCCTCGACGACGCCGAACGGCTGCGGCCGGTGCTCGCCCGGCAGCACGACATCGTGGTCGTCGGCGCGGGCTGGATCGGCGCCGAGTTCGCCACGGCCGCGCGCGAGGCGGGCTGCGCCGTGACGGTCGTGGAGGCCGCGGACCGCCCGCTCGCTGGGGCGCTGCCCGCCGAGGTGGCCGCCCCGATGGCCGCGTGGTACGCCGACAGCGGCGCCGAGCTGCGCACCCACGCGCGCGTGGAGCGCGTCGAGCCGGGCGCCGTGGTGCTCGACGACGGCTCGCGGCTGTCCGCGGGCGCTGTCGTGGTCGGCATCGGCGCGCGCCCCGCCACGGCCTGGCTCGCCGGCTCCGGCATCGCACTGGGCCGGCACGGCGAGGTCGTGGCCGACGACCACCTGCGCACCAACGTGCCGGACGTCTACGCGGTCGGTGACTGCGCCTCCTTCCCTTCGGGAAGATATGGCGAGCGCCTGCTGGTCCACCACTGGGACAACGCGCTCCAGGGGCCGCGCACCGTCGCGGCCGACATCATCGGCCAGGTCCCCGCGGTCTACGACCCGGTCCCGTACTTCTGGTCCGAGCAGTTCGGCCGCTTCGTGCAGTACGTCGGCCACCACGCCTCCGCCGACACCACCGTCTGGCGCGGCGACCCCTCCGGACCGGCGTGGACGGTGTGCTGGCTCCGCGAGAGCCGCCTGGTCGCCCTGCTGGCGGTGGGCCGGCCGCGCGACCTGGCGCAGGGCAGGCGCCTGATCGAGGCGGGCACGCCGATGGATCCGGAGCTGCTGGCGGACCCGGCTAGGCCGCTGAAGGCGGCGACAGCGTAGTTCGGCGTCCCTCGACGGACCGGCCTGACTTCCGACTGTCAGTGCGGGATGGCAGGCTTGTTCCCGTGACCGAGATTGACGCCAAGATCGATGCTCTCGTCCCTGCCTGGCTCACCCTCCCCGACATCGCCGAGAAGCTCGGCGTCGAGGTGACGCGCGTGCGGCAGCTGGTCAAGGAGGGCCAGCTCATCGCCGTGCGCCGTGGTGAGAACCGGGCGCTGCACGTCCCTGCCGCCTTCATCGACGGGGACAAGGTCGTCAAGGGCCTGTCCGGGACCCTGACGCTCCTGCGGGACGACGGCTTCACGGTGGAAGAGATGCTGGAGTGGCTCTTCACCCCCGACCCGACCCTGCCCGGCACCCCCGCGCAGGCCCTGAGCGAGAATCGCGGCACGGAGGTGAAGCGCCGCGCCCAGGCGCTCGCCGTCTGATCAGAAACAACCGTCCGGCGTACGGGCCGCGACCCACGGGGCCACGGCCGGAGCCGACCGCGGCCTGTTACGGTCCGCGCGGGCAGCCGAACGACGGGGCCGCAGGCCACCGCCATGTCCCGCCGGGCCACCGCGGCCCGTACGCCACTGACACCGCACCGACTTCGCGGCCGGAGCCGACCGCGGCCTGTTACGGTCCGCGCGGGCAGCCGAACGACGGGGCCGCAGGCCACCGCCATGTCCCGCCGGGCCACCGCGGCCCGTACGC